>NZ_CP150277.1:3033025-3346030 GCF_037977385.1 Terribacillus sp. FSL K6-0262
AGATGAAAGATAAGGCCTATATCAAACAATTGATCAGTGAATATCCGGATATCCTGACGGAGGATATCCTGAATGAAGATATACGTTATCCGCTTGAAGGCTACTTATTTGCGGCTACTTATAACTTTACATCCAAGGATGATATTACGATCGATAAGGTGGTCCATATGATGCTGGACAAGTCACAGCAGATCATCACACCTTATTTGGATGGATTCAAGCAGAAGGACTTGACTGTGAACGAGGCACTCACATTCGCTTCACTTGTCGAGAATGAAGCGAGGAATGAGGATGAACGCAAGATGATTGCGGGCATTTTCTATAACCGTCTGGAAGAGGATATGAAACTGCAGACAGATCCAACTGTGCTTTATGCATTGGGAGAGCATAAGCCGCGGGTGTATTACAAGGACTTGGAAGTGGATTCCCCTTACAATACATACAGAATAAAAGGACTTCCTGTCGGTCCGATCAGCAACTTCTCAGAGGATGCACTTGAAGCAGTCGTGAATCCGGAGAATTCGGATTACTTGTATTTCCTGGCCGGGGATGATGGAGAAATCTATTATGCGCGGACCTTCGACGAGCATGAAGAACTGATCGAAAAACATATGCATTTGGATGAGTAAGCAGGTAAAGTGAGGAAATGATATGTTACAAGCAATAATGGATTACTTGGAGGAGCATGTGGAGCCTTCACCGGAATGGGCCAGAAAATTGGAAGAGCTTGCTGCAGGGGATCGTGTCCCGATCATGGAGCCGCTCGGCATCCAATTTTTGATGCAGATTATCCGGCTCCATCAGCCGGCCAAGATTTTGGAAATCGGTACGGCAATCGGATATTCCGCCCTTATGATGCGCCATGCGAAATCCGGCGTGCGCATCGTGACTGTCGAGCGGGATGAAATCCGTTATGAACAAGCGATCACACATATCCGGGAACAAGGTGCCCAGGAGGATATCCTGGTTCTAAAAGGCGATGCATTCGATTTGGAAGAGACGATCCGAGCGCATGCTCCTTATGATTTCGTTTTTATCGATGCAGCAAAAGGGCAATACCAGCGTTTCTTCGAGGCATATAGTGAGATGCTGAGTGAGCGCGGGGTGATCGTCAGTGATAATGTCTTATTCAAAGGCTATGTAGCGGATGACAGCGATGCAACACCGCGCAAAGCAAATATTGCAAAGAAGATTCGTAAATATAACGAATGGTTATTCGGGCATGAAGCTTTCCATACTACTATTTTGCCAGTGGGTGATGGAGTAGCCATCAGTGTGAAGAAATGAATGAGGAAGCAGGAAGAGGAGCAGAAATAATGGCAAAGAAACCTATCATTATCGGTGTTGCAGGAGGATCGGGTTCAGGAAAGACTTCTGTCACAAGATCCATCTACAAACGGTTTACGGACAAGACGATCCTGGTAATCGAACAAGATTCCTATTATAAGGATCAATCCCATCTTCCGTTCGAGAAGCGTCTGAACACAAACTATGATCATCCTTTTGCATTTGATAATGAGCTGCTGATGCAGCATTTGCAGCAACTTGGAGAACAAAAACCAATCGAGAAACCGATTTATGATTATAAAATCCATACACGTTCCGAAGAAACGATACCAGTGGAGCCGAAGGATGTCATCATCCTGGAAGGCATCCTTATCTTGGAGGATGAACGGCTGCGGGATATGATGGATATCAAAGTATTCGTCGATACCGATGCCGATCTTCGCATCATCCGCCGGCTGCTGCGGGATATCAAGGAACGGGGCCGTACGATTGATTCTGTCATCGAACAGTATGTGAATGTCGTCCGTCCGATGCATCTGCAATTCATCGAGCCAACGAAGCGATATGCAGATATCATCATACCGGAGGGCGGCGAAAACCATGTAGCCATCGATTTGATGGCTGCAAAAATCGAGACGATCCTTTCTGGCCGCACGACATGACTTGTACAGATAAGTATTGAATTTTCGGCGGGAATCTGCCATAGTATGGAATATGCATGAAAACGCTATAGAAGCAAGGCAAAGGGAAAGAATCTTTTAGAGCTCAAGGGGTGGTTGAATTGGCTACAGAAAAACAATATTACATGACTAAAGAAGGTTTGACGAAGCTTGAAGAGGAATTGGAATATCTGAAGACAACTCGTCGCCAGGAAGTCGTCGAGCGCATCAAGATTGCTCGCGGCTTTGGTGACCTGTCGGAGAACTCCGAATATGATGCGGCGAAAGACGAACAGGCTTTCGTCGAATCCAAAATCGCTACAACGGAAAATATGATCCGAAATGCTGTCATCATTGAAAGTGATACAGATAATCCAGATATGGTAGGCATGGGTAAAACGGTTACCTTCATCGAACTGCCGGATGGTGAAGAAGAGAGCTATACAATCGTTGGAAGCGCGGAAGCAGATCCGTTTGAAGGTAAAATTTCAAACGATTCCCCGATTGCCAAGAGCTTGATCGGACATGAAGTCGGCGAAGAAGTGACTGTCACGACTCCAGGCGGAGATATTCAGGTCAAAATTACCAAAGTGGAATAGACATAAAACAAAAGCTGCTTCCGAATTATATGGAAGCAGCTTGTTTTATTGAAACTGAATGACTAACTTGTTCGGAAGATTTCTCAAAAGGAAAAAAGGGTATGAGCTTTTGCAGGATAAAACTTTCTTTGTCGAGTGCAAGCAGAAAAGAAAAGACGACTTGTTCCTTCACACTGGTAAAAGACAGACAGCATCCTTCCGGTAAGAAGATAGAGAAGATCTCGGCTTCCTTATCGTAGCCGACATACTCGAACGATTCGTGGCCCCAAAGGTTCGTATCCATTCTTGTCACTTTCATCATGCTTATCTTCCTCTCCTTCCACAGGAACCATGATGACTGACGATGCAGTTACACCTGCTTTTATTGTTTATATAGTTAGATATATATGCACAGAATCCTTCCGCTATGTCAAAATTAGATTTGCTTCAACAAAATCATCAAATGAAAACAGCTTATGATATGACTTTGGCTTCGCACTAGTTCATAGTATAATAGAGAACAATGAGGAGGGAAGAAGCATGGCGAATGATAATCAGGATTATTCCAGATTGAATAATAGAAACAAACGCAGAAAACCCAGGAAGTGGCTGAGTGTCGTCCTGGCAATCGCGGGTGTCGCTTTGGTCGTCGTGCTGCTCGCAGCAGTTTTGAACGATAAGCCGACAATGGATGACCAGGCCAATGCCAATGACGAACAAAGCAATAAAACCATTGCAGAACAACTTCAAGGCAGCGATGATTCCAGCAGTGAAGAAAAAGATACAGAACAAAGTGACAAAGAGAAGCAGGATAAGGAAAAAGAGAAAAAAGAAAAACAAGAGGCTGAGCCATCAGATGATAATGTAAAGGAAGCGTACACGAAGGATTGGGATCCAGTGGGCACGGAGCAGTCCGGAACGCATACGACAACCTTCGAGAAAGGCACGCAGGACTGGAATGAGCTGATGCAGGCTGTCGGTGGCGCTGTAGGGCTGGATCCAGCATCCATGACGGTATGGTGGGTCGAGAATAACGGCAATGGAGGCAATGATGTAATTGCGACGGTCTCCGCCCCTGATTCAGAAGAGACATTCCGCGTATTCGCAAGCTGGGTCGATGGAGAAGGCTGGCAGGCGAAAAAAGTGGAAGTGCTAAAAGAAAACGATAAGAATTAAAGGAGCAGACAGAATGACAATCGGCATTATTGGAGCAATGGATGAAGAAGTAGCATTACTGAAAGAAACGATGGCAGACAAAAAGGAAATTATCGCAGCAGGATATGAAATCATAGAAGGCACATTATCCGATAAGCAGGTTGTCCTCTTAAAATCAGGTATTGGCAAGGTGAATGCCGCGCTTGCTGCCGCGATGCTGATCGAGCGTTACGCACCGAAAGCCATTATCAATACTGGTTCAGCCGGAGGATTTGCAGAGAATCTGGAAGTCGGGGATGTGGTCATATCGGATTCTGTCGTGCATCATGATGTTGACGTGACAGCATTTGATTATGCTTACGGACAAGTACCGCAGATGCCGCCCGCTTACCAGGCGGACGGCGAGCTGATTCAGCTTGCCAAGGATGTAATCGATCAATTCCCGGACACGAAAGCAGAAATCGGTCTTATTGCAACAGGTGACAGTTTCATGTCTGATCCGGAGCGTGTTGCTTTTGTCAGGGAGAAGTTCCCTGCCATGCTAGCAGCAGAGATGGAGGCAGCGGCAGTGGCTCAGGTTGCCTACCACTATGGGACTCCTTTCGTCATCGTACGGGCATTATCTGACATTGCCGGTAAGGAATCTCCCGTATCATTCGATGCATTCCTTGATCAAGCTGCCCGAAATGCAGCAACAATGATCATGAAAATGGTCGAGCGTTACTGAATATCCATGACAGCAATTACCAGGTAATTGCTGTCTTTTTTTATGTTACAATGTTGCTAGTTTGGAAGAGGAGGCGACATGATGAATAGAAGACAGCAGCTGCTGCTTGATAAAATCGCAGATTACCGTCGTTTTGCATTGGCGCTTCTGATTCTTGGCATTTATTTATACCTTGGATCGGTGATCAATGTTTATTTGACACCTTCAGATAAAGCAGATATCCTGTTCGCTATGACTGGCGGGTGTGTTGTTACAAGCATCCTGATCTGGTTTGCCATTGAACGATGGAAAAAATTATTGGAAAGCTAAAAACTCCGGCATTATGACCGGAGTTTTTTTAATCGATAGTTTGTCAATCTAAATGCGACAGTTCCTCCTGGAAAGCCTCGTAAGGAGTTTTCCATCCTAATATTTTTCGCGGGCGATGATTAATTAGGTATAGTGCTTGGTGGATTTCATCTTCTGAAACAGAGGCTAAGTCTGTTTTCTTTGGGAAGAACTCCCGAAGCAGCCCGTTACTGTTTTCATTGGTTCCTCGCTGCCATGGGGCATACGGATCGGCAAAGTAAACCGAGATATCCATTTCATTTTCGATTTCTTGATAACAAGCAAATTCTTTCCCTCGATCTGTGGTCGCTGTCTTAAATATTTCCTTAGGCATAGAAGCTGCCACTTGTGAGATAGCTTCCTTCATAGAGCGTGCACTTCGATCGTTCATTTTAACTGCGAGAAAGAAACGCGTTTTGCGTTCGGCAAACGTTCCGAAGCATCCTTTACTTTTTCCACGGCTTGATACTACTGTATCTAGTTCCCAATGGCCTGCCGATTTTCGGTCCTTCACATCTTTTGGACGCTCCTTTATCGACGTACCAATATTGAATCGACCTCTCGTTTCCCGGGGTTTTTGCCTTTTTCCTTTTTGACGGAAGACCTGATGATCGACAGAGAATCGTCTTTGATTCATCCAACGATAGATGGTTTTGAAGCTGATGATACCCAGCCTTCCTTGAATTTGTTCAGGTGACCAAGTGAGCTTTAATTTCTCCTCAATAACCACTCTAAGCTCTTCTTTCCATTTACCTTTAGGAATACAAAATTCCCGTCGTTTTTGATACATTCTGTCAGCAGAGTCAGCTTTATAGCTGCCCTCACTGTTACGCTCCAATTCTCTGGAAATAGTCGAATGGTGTCTCCCTAACTCCTTTGCGATACGACGTGCAGACCAGCCAAGCTTGTATAGTGTTTCTAGTTTTCCTCGTTCAATTGTAGTAAGATGGGAATAGCTCATGTTTTCCTCCGTTTAAGATTAGGTATGGTAACTTCATCTTACACGAGGAAACATGGGCTTTTCTATTTTCAAAAGGTGTCGCACTTAATATTACAATTCATCATCCCAAATATTCTCCCAAGCATAAGCTCCGCCAATGAAAAGCAGTACAAGGAAGGCGGCAATGAGTACGCCCGTACTGGTCCGCTGCTTGCAGTGGCTGAAGGAAGGGGATTTGGCATACATAGTGATTACCTCCTTTTCAGCACTTATGTCCTGTGCTGTCGGTAGTATTCATGGAAAATCTTCATCAGGGCACGTTTTTCGATTCGGGAAACATAACTGCGGGATATATTCAATTTCTTCGCAATTTCGCGCTGTGTCATATCTTCTTCGTTATTGAGCCCATAGCGGCTTATGATCACTTCTTTTTCACGTCCATCCAATATATCGATATACTCTTTGATTTTCTCTACTTCCATATTCAGCTGGATATATTCGATGATATCTTCATTATCCGCTTGGAGTATGTCAATAAGGCTGATTTCGTTCCCTTCCTTATCCTGACCGATTGGATCATGCAGGGATATATCTTTCTTGGTCTTCTTCAAGGCTCGCAGATGCATGAGGATTTCGTTTTCGATACATCTAGCTGCATATGTAGCAAGTTTTGTACCTTTATCACTCGAATAACTTTCAATTCCTTTGATCAGTCCGATCGTGCCGATGGAAATAAGATCCTCTGCGTCTTCTCCTGTGTTCTCGAACTTTTTCACGATATGCGCGACGAGACGCAGATTATGTTCAATCAACTTGTTGCGGCTCTCTTCATCCCCTTGCTGCATCTTTTCAATATGCAGTGCTTCTTCCTCGGGAGGGAGCGGTTGAGGGAATGCGTGGTTCTTGACGTAGGAAACGAAGAACATCGCTTCTTTCAGCAGAAGTCCGATTGCACCGATGATACTCATTTCATTGCACCTCCTGTACACTTTCAAAGATTGCCTATACACTCACTGTATGTGCTGGGCAAGCCGATCGTGTCTGTCCACCAGAAAAAGAAAAAGTGAATGCCTCGATAGCATTCACTTTGATTTCTTTTGTTGTTTTTGTCTTCGTTTCTCTGCATCAATCGCTTCCTGATACTGATCCTTTAATGTTCCATATGGTTTTGCACCGCGATGATGTGCCGCTCTGGATATCAGATGGCTGGCAACTGGGGCAGTCAGCATGATAAACAATACACCAAGAATCAGTTTTCCGCTAATGATCCCATACTCTGTGTAATGGAAAATAAAAGCGCCGATGAGTATGCCGGCTACACCAAGCGTGGAGCCTTTACTGGCTGCGTGAAGCCTTGTATAAATATCAGGAAAACGCAGTACACCGACGGAAGCTGTGAACATAATGAAAGCACCGCCTCCCAAGAAGAGGATGACAAGCAAGTCCAGGATGATTTCAATCATTTTCTGTATCAATCAAATCACCCTTTTCCAAATAGATTGCAATTGCCACTGTACCAATGAATAAGAGGATACCGATCAACAGCACGATATCATTGAAGTTCGGTGTGATCAGGATGATGGCAAGCAAGGCGGCAAACGCCATGATATTGACACCAATGGCATCCAATGCAACTGCACGGTCAGCATTCGTCGGTCCCTTCATCACCCGGATGATCAGCAAGAGGATGGAAACACTCAATGCAATCAAACTAATGATGGATACGATTTGGATGATGTCAGCTAAATTATCTTGCAGGACACTCATCTTGTCACCTCCATGATGTGTTTCTCAAAGCTGTCTTTGATTGAATGGACAGCCTCCTTCATGTCCACGATGTCCATGGCGTGGATATAAAGCATCTTCTTATCAGGTGAAACGGCCACTGTGACTGTACCGGGAGTCAATGTGATAAGAGTTGCCAATAACGTGATTTCCCAATCGGACTCCAATTCCGTTTCCAAAGTGAATATGCCAGGATTGATGTCCAGTCGTTTTGCGTAAACAAGTTTTGTGATTTCTAAATTTGAAAGCAGGAGCTCCTTGATGAAAATCAGTGCCAAAGCCAAAATCTTGTATACACGTCTTAAATAGAACGGACCTTTCAGGAAGCGGCGCAGCAGGAATAATAGAGCGATACCTACAAAATAACCGGTAACGAAGCCTGCGATGCTGTACGATTCACCGAGGAATACCCACATGAATGCAATCAGCAGATTAATGCATATTTGAAAAGCCATCTAGCGCCCCTCCTTTAACACAAGTTCCATATATGCCTGCGGATTGAGAAGATAATCCGCAATGTGCTGGACAGTCGGCAGGACAGCTTCTGCCCCGATACCGAGAAAGACGGTGAACAGCATCAGGAATCCAGCTGGTAAAATGCCGCGGAGATACTTTCGTTTTTGTTCTTTTCCTGTTTCTCCTTCTCCCCAGAACACGCGGATGAAAGCTCTCACGATGGAAAGCAGGATGAGCAAGCTTGTCAGCAGCATGATGATGACTGTGACAGTTTCCCCTTTCTCAAACGCCCCGCGCACGAGGAGCAGCTTGCCGATGAAACCGCTGAAAGGCGGTACACCTGCCAGGACAAGTCCTGCAAGGAAAAACAGCCAGCCGAGAAGAGGGTGGGAGCGAATCATGCCGCCCATCTTATTGATATCGGAAGTACCTGCCAGAGCCGCGATAATACCGGCCAGCAGGAAGAGGGCTGCCTTCACAATCATATCCTGCAGAAGGTAGTAGATGCTGCCGCTCAATCCGTCATGATTGAAAATACCGATGCCGACAAGCATGAAACCGATGGCAGGAATGATGTTGTACGCAACAATCAATTTTATGTTTCGTGATGCCAAAGCACCAATCACACCGAATAGCATGGTCAGGTTGCCGACCCAGATGAAGAGCTGATCCATGATTTCGGGCTGCTGATGGAAAATCAGTGTAAAGGTGCGAATCAGGGAATATACCCCGACCTTGGTCAAAAGAGCGCCGAATAAAGCTGAGACAACAGGATTCGGTACAATATATGAGCGCGGCAGCCAATAATAGAGCGGGAATGCGGCGCCTTTCGTTGCAAAGACGAAGAAGAGCAAAATGGCTACTGTCGTTATGATTCCCGGCTGCTCAGCAGCTGCTGCCCGTTCTGCCAGCTGTGCCATATTCACAGTGCCTAAAACGGCGTATATGTATGAAATGGCTGTAACGAACAGCATCGAAGAAAACAGATTGATCAAAACATACTTGATGGATTCACGAAGCTGTACTTTTTGTCCGCCATGGGTGATCAAGGCATAGGAAGCCATCAAAAGCACTTCGAAGAATACGAATAAGTTAAATAAATCTCCAGTGACAAAGGCACCGGATACTCCTGTCACCAACAAGAAAATGAATGAGTAAAAATAGAAACTTTCTTGTTCCCGGGATACAGAAGCTGGTGCATACCAGACTGCAGCCAGCAGAATGATGGATGTAGTCGACACCAGCAGCACACTCAATGGATCGAGCACGAGTATGATGCCGTATGGTGCCATCCAGTCCCCGGTTTCCAAGACGATGCTTCCTTCGGTGAGGACTTGGATGAGCAAGAACCCCATTGCAGCAACGTGGATTACCGCAAAGACAAGTGCCAAACGTCTGGTAAGCAGGATGCGATTATGGGTGAATGCCAGCAAGATGCCGGCAAGGAATGGGATCAGTATCGGTAAAATAGCAAGATTAGTCATGATCATTACCTCTTAATTCTTCCATATTATCAGTGCCATTCGTTTTGACGGTACGGTAGGCAAGCACGAGAAGCAGGCTGGTTACACCAAAACTGATGACGATGGATGTCAGGATCAGTGCTTGCGGCAGCGGATCGGTATAATTTTCGGTTCCGTCTGTCAATACAGGGGACGCTCCGCGCTTCAATTTACCCATCGTCAGGATGAACAAATGCGCTGCATGTGACAGCAGGGCTGTACCGATGATGATACGCAGCAGCTGCTTTTGCAAAATATTATAAATGGCGAACCCGAAGAGGATGCCGGCAAGTACAATCATGATGATTTCCATTAGCGATCCCCTCCTTTTTGACGCAATTTGATAAGAGAATAGATTCCCAAAGCGGCAATTGCCAATACCGTGATTTCGAATAATGTATCCAGTCCCCGGAAATCGACAAGGATGACGTTGACGATATTATCCCCGCCGCCTAGCTTATAGGCATACTCGACAAAGTAATCCGAAATAGCCGGGAATGGACGCTGGCTGTATGCAGCCAATCCGACGAGCGTCATCATGAGGCCGCAGAGCGAGGCAATGATGATATTGGTTATCTTCTTCGAAAGTTTTTCTTTTCTTTCCTTTTTGAATTCCGGCAGATGTCGGAAGCAGAGCAAGAACAAGACAACGGTAATCGTTTCAATACTCAATTGCGTCAAGGCAAGGTCCGGTGCCCGGAACAGAACAAACAGAATGGACAGCCCGTATCCGACTACCCCTAAGATGATGACCGCCGTCAGCTTCTTCTTGGAGACAGTGCTTCCAAAAGCTGCAGCGATCATGATGATTGCCACAGCCAATTCGGGCAGGCTCTGCGGAAGCGATACTGGCGATGTATCGATATTGGAAAGATCGAACGAGTTCGTCCCAAAAAGAATCAGCAGTGTCAAAATCGAGATGACACTGATAATGATCGCATTGTACTGGCGGAGGGAGCCGCTGACGATATGATCATTGAGTCTCTTGGTCTGCTTTTCACTGGCAGTAAGGAAGGCCGAATAGACGGTATTTCCCGATAACTTCCCTGGCAGTACCTTATAAAGTCCAGTCCAATATTTCCGGGTGATATAAATTACGATTCCGAAAACGACAACGATAAGGGACATGAACAAAGCAGGAACGAAGCCATGCCAGAAATGAATGCTTTTATTTTCCAGTGCTTCGCCATAAACGGCATTCGCTGCCGGCTGCAGTAAATGCCGGGTGAACCAGTTTGGAAAAATACTGATAAGAACAACACCAGACACTAGTAATACTGGAGAAAGCAGCATGCCAACCTTCGGATCATGTGCTTTTTCAGCAGCTGATGTCTCTGATTTCCCCGTGAATGTACGGAAAAAGAAATACATACTGTACACGAATGTGAAGATACTGCCAGCGACAGCTGCATATGGAACGATATCGGCTAGTACCGAAGCGAAACCGGTTCCGAATGCACGATCGGCTGACAAATCCCAAGAGCTGGAGAAAAATTCTTCTTTACTATAAAAACCATTTAAGATTGGCAGCGGAACGCCAGCCATCGAAAAGGAAGCAAGCACACTGATGATCCCGGTGACCGGCATCAGTTTCCAGAGACCGCCCAGCCTGCGTATATCCCGTGTACCCGTTTCGTGGTCGATGATACCGACAGCCATGAATAAGCTACCCTTGAATGTTGCATGGTTGAGGATATGGAACATAGCAGCAAAGATGGCCGCTTCGGTTCCATAACCGATCATTGCCATGATCATACCAAGCTGACTGATGGTGGAAAAGGCTAGTATCCCCTTGAGATCTGTCTGCCTGACTGCCATATAGGATCCCCAGAATAAGGTCAGCAGGCCGATTATGGAGACTGCTATGAAAAATGCTTCACTTTCCCGGAATACGGGAGTGAAACGGAGCAGCAGGAAGAGTCCGGCTTTGACCATGGTAGCCGAATGCAAATATGCACTGACTGGTGTCGGAGCCTCCATTGCATCCGGAAGCCAGATATGGAAAGGAAACTGGGCAGATTTCGTGCAGGCTGCCAGAAGGAGCAGCACAACGATCAGCGGAAACCAATCACTGCCAAGGATCAAGTCTCCTTTTGTTAATATCTCGCGGATGCTTGCTGTCCCTGTTACCAGATGAAGAAGCACCAATCCCCCGAGTAACGCAAATCCCCCGAGGAAGGTTATCAGCATGGACTTGAGAGCGCCATCCGTGGAAGCTTTCCTGGTGAACCAGAAACTGATCAATAAGAAAGAAGATACAGAGGTGAGCTCCCAGAAAGTATAGAGTGCGTATATATTATCTGACGTAACAATACCGAGCATGGCTCCCATGAATAACAGCAGATAGACATAGAAAGAGCCCAGCCTTTCCCCGCGGTCCAGATAATAAATGGAATAAAATGCGACGAGCACACCTATCCCGCTTATCAGCAGCGCAAAGAACAGGGCCAGTCCATCTGTATGGAATGTCAAGTCCAATCCGAGTGAGGGTATCCAGCTGTAACGGTATAATATGTCGGTTTCCCCATTGATGAGGAGTGTGAGAAAGTAAATGAAAATCGATAGCGATGCAGCAAGCGCCGCATAGCCGGTATGTATCCTGTATTTGAATTTAGCGATGAATGGAATGCAGATGGCCATAATGAATGGCATCAGTATAGCAATGATCATGTTGTGGCAGTCCTCCTCTTTCAGCAAGATAGTCCTTTCATTATAAATGATAACTAAAATAGTACTATACCCAATTCTAAAGGACTTCACGCCTTTACTGCAACTGACGCAGTTCCGGCTTAGAAAAAAACCCTGCCAGGCCGGCAAGGTTTAACGGAGACGATGTTCAGCTAGTGTAACGGATTTTATGTGATAAGCCCCGTGATTGGATTTCTTTCTCGATTAGATGAATAAACTCTTGGCTCAGGTGGAGTTCGTTCGCTTTGTGGTAAGATTCGATCAGCAATTCATCAGACAGATGTTCCATCTTGCATTCCTCCTGATTGGAGATAACTTACTATCTTGCAGATCTTCTGTACGTAAGTTGGGGAGTTGATAAGTTATTAATAATGTATCATGAAAGAAAAAGAGGAACAAGGTGATAGTTATCTACAGAAAACTGTTCATAACCTGTAGATAAAGTGTTTATAAATGTGCAAAATTGTTCTCTGTAGCTGTTGATAATGTGGACATAGTTATCCACAATGAGGAGTGTGTAGAGATTTGTCGAACGGTTTTACTTCTGAATTTGACTCTGCAGCATAGAGAATAGTCGAAAAAAAGCAGAACGATGAAAGATTTTTTTGAAACCGTCGTAAAAATGCCTTATGATGGGTAAGTAACTGTTGAAGTGCATGAGATCGGAGGAAATCCATAATGCTGAAGAAGTTTTTGCCCAATGAGCATGTAAAGAGCATTTTTGATATAAAGCCAGAAAAATTGAAAGCGCAGGGAATCAAGGGTATCATTACAGATCTGGATAATACGCTGGTGGCGTGGGATGTTGCCGATGCCACACCGGAAGTGATAGATTGGTTCAAGGAAATGCGTGCCCATGATATTAAAATCACCATTATATCCAATAATAATGAACAGCGAGTGAAAGTATTCTCCGAGCCTTTGGAGATACCTTTTGTCTATAGTGCAAGAAAACCCCTTGGGCGGGCCTTCAAACAGGCCGTGAAGCAAATGAACCTGGAGAAGGATGAGATTGTCATGATCGGCGATCAGCTCCTGACAGATGTATTAGGGGGGAATTTGGCTGGCTTCTACACGATCGTTGTCGTACCAATCGTGAGAACGGATGGGAAGATCACCAAAATCAATCGGATGATTGAACGACGGATATTGAACTACTTCAGAAGAAAAGGAAAGATCACATGGGAGGAATGAATGTGGAAGAATTGATTTGCCAGGGATGCGGCGCACCGATTCAGACAGAAGACGCATCTTTGCCAGGTTATATCCCAGCATCGGCATTAGGGAAAAACGATGAGGTCATCTGTAAGCGCTGCTTCCGGCTCAAGCATTACAATGAGGTCCAGGATGTCGCAGTGACGGACGATGACTTCTTTACATTGATAAGTGAAATCAGTAACAAGGAAGGAATTGTCATCAAGCTGGTGGATATTTTCGATTTCAACGGAAGTTTCATCGGCAGCATCAAACGACTTGTGGGGGACAAACCAATCATATTGGTCGGTAATAAAGTGGACTTGCTCCCTAAATCGACAAATCATGATCGCGTCAAGCAATGGCTGCGGGGGGCGGCTAAAGAATATGGCATCCAAGTGGCCGATGTACATCTTATTTCGGCGAAACGGGGAATCGGGATGCCTGAGCTTGAGGACAGCATCCAGGAATTGCGCGATGGAAAAGACGTCTATGTGGTCGGCAGTACAAATGTAGGAAAATCTACATTCATCAACGCCTTGATCAAACATTCCACAGGAATAAACGATGCAATCACGACTTCTTATTATCCTGGTACGACGCTTGGGTTCATCGATATCCCACTCGATGACAGAAGCTCTTTGTTTGACACGCCTGGTATCGTGAATCGCCAGCAAATCGCCCATTATGTGACCGACAAGGACTTGAAGACCATAACGCCGAACAAAGAGATCAAAGCTCGGATTTATCAATTGAATGACAGGCAGACATTGTTCATCGGAGGATTGGCTCGGATCGATTTCGAAAAGGGAAGCAGGCAGCCATTCGTATGCTATTTCTCCAATGCGCTCGACATCCATCGAACAAAGCTTGAGAATGCGGATGCACTTTATGAACGTCAGAAGGGGGAATTGCTCGCACCGCCGCGTGATGAGCAGCTTGAGCATTTTCCGCCTTTCCAAAAGACGACTTTCAAGATAAAAGAACAGAAAACGGATATTGTCATTCCTGGTTTGGGTTGGATAACACTGTCGGGTGAACCAGCATCGGTGACTGTCCATACACCAGAGGGCGTCCCGGCAACTATCCGCAGGTCATTAATCTAAAGGGGAGCGAGAAAATGAAAATATTGAAGTTGGGCCTGATCGGCCATCCAGTGGAGCATTCTTTATCACCATGGATCCATGCACAATTCATGGAACAGGCCGGTATCGACGGAGAATACAAACTATATCCGATCGAACCAGATGTTTTTGATAAAAAAATCACGGCATTATTGCAAAGCGGGATAGATGGCTTCAATATTACGGTTCCTTATAAGCAGCGCATCATTCCATTCCTGGATGAGCTCGATCCGGATGCGGCCAGAATCGGAGCTGTGAATACGGCTGTCCGGAAGAACGGCAGGTGGATAGGGTATAATACGGATGGATCGGGCTATGTACGAGCATTGAAACAGGTCCTTCCCCCGAAGGATTCCTTGCATGTACTCATGCTGGGGGCCGGAGGGGCTGCCCGGGGGATATATCGGGCGCTGGTAACGCATGGATTCCAGTATGTCGATATTGCCAATCGCACCGTCTCCAAAGCAGAACAGCTGCTGCAATTGCAGGAGCCGGAAACGATTACCGACATCCTGACCTTCCAGGAAGCACAGGAGCGATTGGCGGACTATGATGTCATCATCCATACGACAAGTGTCGGAATGAGCCCGAATACAGGAGAGCAAATCATTCCGTTAACGAATTTGCAGCCCGGGGCAGTGGTCAGTGATATTGTCTACAAACCGATCGAAACGCAGCTGCTGCATGCAGCCAAGCAGCAGGGGGCACTTATTCATCATGGACATGCCATGCTTTTATATCAAGCACAATACGCATTTGAAATCTGGTCTGGCCAGGAGGTCATGATCGGTGATCTATTGAATCAGCTGGAACAAAGATTAACGGAGGCATAATATGTTAACTGGTAAACAAAAAAGATATTTACGTGCACAAGCACATCATTTGAAACCGATTTTCCAGGTGGGGAAAATCGGCGTGAACGACAATATGCTCGTCCAGATTGGCGAGGCATTGGAAAAACGGGAATTGATCAAAGTGAGCCTGCTGCAAAACTGTTTGGACGAGAAAGAGGATGTTGCAGCAGCTATCGAAGAGGGTACAGGTGCTTCTGTCGTCCAAATCATCGGCAGCACAATCATCCTTTATAGAGAATCGGAAGAGCATAAACAGATCAAGCTGCCATGAAGGAGCGGGTCATGAAAAAAGTCGGATTATTAGGCGGGACATTCGATCCGCCCCATCTCGGGCACTTATTCATTGCCCAGGAAGTCCAGTACAGACTGGGATTGGATGAAGTTTGGTTCCTTCCTGCCCACGAAGCACCGCATAAAAAGAAATCCCGAACAGATGCGGTTCTGCGTCTCGAAATGGTGCAGGCAGCAATCGAAGATAATCCATACTTCCGCATGGAACCCATCGAGGTGGATCGTTTAGGCAAATCATACACATTTGATACAATGGAATTGTTACAGGAAATGCATCCCGATACAGCATTCCATTTCATCATCGGCGCTGATTTGGTGGAGACTTTGCACACATGGCATCGTATCGATGAATTGGTCGGCATGCTGACATTTGTAGGTGTCGGCAGGCCTGGATATGAATTGAAGACAGCCTATCCGGTTACGTACGTGGATATCCCGGAGCTTGAGATTTCCTCGAGCATGATCCGGGAACGCGTCGGACAGGGGGCTCCTGTCCATTATCTTGTTTCGGGTGCAGTGTTCGATATCATAAAGGAGCAAAAGCTGTATGCAGAGAGATAAGGCATTGGCGATCGTTGAGAAACAATTAAAGAAACCGCGGTATGAACATACTATCCGTGTAATGGATACGAGCATCAAATTGGCAAAACAATATGGTGCCGATGCGAAGAAGGCAGAGCTTGCTGCCATTTTTCACGATTATGCAAAATATCGTCCGCTTGAGGAAATGAAACGCTGGATCATAGCGGAAAAGCTGCCGAAGGACTTGCTGGATTATCATCATGAACTATGGCATGGACCGGTGGGGGCGCTTATGGTCAAACGGGAAGCAGGCATCAGCGATCCGGAAATACTGCATAGCATCGCTGTACACACAACAGGATGCGTTGGTATGTCGTTACTTGATAAGGTCGTATTTCTTGCGGACTATATCGAACCTGGGCGTGCTTTTCCCGGTGTGGATGAAGTACGCAAAGTAAGTGAGGACGATTTGGATAAGGCTTGCTGGATGGCTTCGCGTAATACCATCAATATGCTCGTCTCCTTGAACCGCAAAGTTTATCCGGACACGTTCCATGCTTATAATGATTTATTAAACTCTACTGGAGGTAACACTTAATGGAAAGTATTGAATTGGCACAATTAGCAGCAAATGCCGCAGATGCGGTAAGAGGGGAAGATGTCGTCCTGCTGGAAATGAAGGAGGTCTCCTTGATTGCTGATTACTTCATGATTTGTCATGGAACGAGCGAAAGGCAAGTGCAGGCCATCGCCAGACGAATCAAAGAAAAAGCGGAGGAAAATGGCGCCGAAGTGAAACGGCTCGAAGGATTGGAGCAATCCAGATGGGTGCTCGTCGATCTGGGAGATGTCGTTTGCCATGTATTCCATATCGATGAACGCCGATATTATAATTTGGAACGCCTATGGGGAGATGCACCGCAAGTCGAACCGGTATTCTCCCAAGAAAGCTGATGGCAGCTTACGAACGGCTTGCTGCCGTATATGAACGTCTGATGCAGGATGCACCTTATGCACCTTGGCAGCAGTTCATGCAGCAAATATTCCAGGAACATGCCCGTATCGATATCAAGGAGATAGCCGATTTGGGCTGCGGCACTGGATTTGTCACCAGGAAGCTGGCAAAGGCCGGCTACCGAATGACGGGCATC
The DNA here is from genome assembly GCF_037977385.1 of Terribacillus sp. FSL K6-0262. Taxonomy (NCBI): domain Bacteria; kingdom Bacillati; phylum Bacillota; class Bacilli; order Caryophanales; family Bacillaceae; genus Terribacillus; species Terribacillus sp. FSL K6-0262. The sequence goes on from NZ_CP150277.1 coordinate 3,050,266, forward strand.
GATCAATCCGAGAACATGCTTGCCTATGCAGCTTCCAGGGATACAGATCAGCAAGTCCGCTGGATTCAGCAGGATCTGAGGGGATTGGAGACAATCAAAGCGGATGCCGCTATCAGCATGTTTGATGTCATGAACTATATAACGTCTCCGGCAGATGTGAAGCAAGCATTCTCAAGGATATGGGATATGCTTGCTCCCGGCGGCGTCTTCCTGTTCGATGTCCATAGTATGAGGCATATCGAACAGGATTTGGCTGGTCAGGTTTTTGCAGAAATCTACGATGATCTTTCCTATACTTGGTTCTGCGAAGCCGGAGAGGAACAAGGGGAGGTATTTCATGACCTTACCTTTTTCACAAAAGAACCGGACTCTGAGAAATATGACCGATTTGACGAATATCACCATCAGCGTACATATTCCATCGATACGTATGTATCATGGCTTGAGGGAGCGGGGTTCCAAGTGTCTGGCGTATATGGCGACTTCGATATGGAACATACGGAGAATCTGGAAGAAGCGGATCGGCTATTCTTTGCATGTTTGAAAAACCAGGAGGCATGATGCAGCCTGGTTTTTTTTGCAGGAAAAGCTGGTCGTGCGTCGAATCCCTAATTGTACAGTCCTCTCTTGATAGCATCCTTCTCTTCATGGTACTTATGATGTGTCGCCTGGAACAGCATCGGGAAAAGATCAGTCGTCCCTTTTTCCAATACTGCAATTCCTTCACCGGTTATGCCGCCTTTCACACACACCTTCCTGATCAATTCTTCCAGGGTATAATGCCCATCTTCCAATAACTTTCCAAGCCCGATCAGCATTTCGGCAGTCAGATGAGTGGCTTGCTCTTTTGAAATAGCTGTTTCAGTCACAGCTCCATCGATGAATCGCTGTGCGAGATAGCCGAAGAAAGCAGGTCCGCAGGAAACGATATCCGAAGAAACACGGGTTATTTCTTCCGGAATATAGACAGGATCCGAATAGCTGCTTATAAGATCGATAAGGCGGGCCTTATTCCGATTGGTCAAGCTGGTTCCAAAAGTAAGCAAGGTAGCGCCGGATGCAGCTCTATTCGTGATACTGGGTATCGCGCGTGCCACCTGGCAAGGGACGAGTGCTTCCAGTTCTTCTGTGGAGAAAGGGCTTGTGATCGAGACAAGTACTTGATCCTCTTTTAATAAGGGCCGGAGTTCATGGCATACCCCCTGCAGATGCGGCGGACGCACGCAAAGAAATAATATATCGGCATGATCAGCCAGCTGGCTGATCGAGTCTGCTATGCGGATAGATGGGAAAGATTGTTTCCAATGCAAAGACTTTTCAGCAGAACGATTCAGGATCATGATATCCTCCTGAGAAATTGCCCCGGAGTTCACCCATGTCTCCAGCAACATGCCACCCATATTGCCAACTCCGATTATTCCCCACTTCGTCATTCCAAATTCCTCCTCTGCTCATATACTGCCTGTTTCCATTTTACGCTGTTATCGATTATATGCTTTCAGCCATTGGAATATGAAAGGAGATGTCGCATGCAGCTACTCAAACAATACAGCTGGCTGCTGCTGTTGGCAGTCATCATTTTCCTTGTATTCGCCATGCGGATCAAAGGGCCTGATCCGGATGCGGCGATCCAGCCGCTCGATAAAGAGGCGGATGCAGCAAAGGGTTTGCTGCAGGAGGGATCGGATGCCGCAGCAAAAAATCAGACTGCAGAAAATACCAAAGTAATGGTGGATATAAAAGGGGAGGTGCACGACCCGGGCGTTTACGAGCTCGAGGCTGACAGCAGGGTGGAACAGGCAATTGAAGCAGCTGGCGGACTGACAGAGAAGGCCGAGGGGAGAAGCATCAATCTTGCCCAGCGCATAGCCGATGAACAGGTGATATACGTAGCAGCTGCCGGGGAAGCAGAAGCAGCGGTACAAACAGCTGGTCCAAGCGATTCGAAGGACAAGATCAATATCAATCAAGCAGATGCCGAAGCATTGACAGAACTCAATGGCGTCGGCGAAGCGAAGGCTCAAGCCATCATTGCCTTCCGCGAGGAAAACGGTCCATTCACCTCCATCGACCAGCTCACCGAGGTACCAGGTATCGGAGAGAAATCACTGGAAAATATGAAGGATCAAATCAGCTTATAAGGTTGGTTGACGGATGCGGAGGAGGATTGTACACTTACTCTAGAAAAGGAAAGGTGGCGAAGTGTCATGGAAAGAATAGCATGGAATCAATACTTTATGGCGCAAAGCCACTTATTGGCATTGCGCAGTACATGCCAGAGACTGATGGTCGGTGCGACGATTGTCCGGGATAAGCGGATCATAGCCGGCGGGTACAATGGCAGCGTCACCGGCAGCAAGCACTGCGTCGATGAGGGCTGTTATGTCATCGATGGCCATTGTGTGCGGACGGTGCATGCAGAAATGAACGCTCTTTTACAATGTGCAAAATTCGGAGTTCCGACAGAAGGCGCGGAAATCTACGTGACACATTTTCCATGTCTGCAATGCTGCAAAGCGTTGATACAGGCAGGAATCAAAACGGTCTATTATGCAAGTGACTATAAAAATCACCCTTATGCAGTCGAACTTTTCGCTGAAGCAGGTGTCAGGACGGAGCACGTAGCGCTCGATGCGGTGGTGGTGGATACAAAACCGCAAGAAACACGTGATTTGATGGAAAGGGTCGTGGACAAGCTCAAGCAGACCGGTGATGCTGAAAGTCAGCGGCTTGCCGATGAAGCTGTGTCTCGCTATCAGCTTCCATATAAAGAACGAATATGATCGGAAGATGGCATATTGTTGCGCTGGCAGCCCTTGGGGGCATGCTGGCGCATTCCTTATCCATTGTCTTGCTGCCTGCAGTCATGATATGGCTGTCCCTCCTGTATTGTACAAAGCGGCTCCCCCTGCAGGCATTCCTCCTATCCAATATCGCCGCGCTGTTATTTTACGGCAACAGCACCCTCGGACAGCCAATTCCACATGAGCTGCCCCTGGATGAATCAATCCTGCTCACTTCCTCCATATCCGGCCTTTCTGAAACGAATGAAATGATCCGTTTCCTGGCCGAAGATCCTTCCGGTTCAGCATCGATACAAGTGACATATTTCAAACAAGACGATCAAGAAAGACTGCCTGGCTTGACAACAGGTGCGATATGTACGATGAAGGGAAGTCCCGCGCATCCCGATGCTGCCACTAATCCCGGGCAATTCGATCATCGGCATTATTTAAAGCAGCAAGGGGTCTTTTATGAGCTGGAGCTTCAAAACCTGGAGGATATCACCTGTACTGGATCTTCTCCATTCAGCCAGCTGTCAAAGGCTCGAGCCGCGTTTTTGCACGAAGCAGGGGAGCGTCTCGATCCGGAAACCGCAGCATGGGTGCAGGCAATGATCGCCGGTGAAGACAGTAATTTAAATGAGGAAACGATCAATCTTTTTAACCGCTGGAGCCTGTCGCATATCCTGGCCATCAGCGGCATGCATATTGCATTATTTTCTGCCATTCTTCATTTTGTGCTGACGAAGCTTCAAATCCTGACGGTAGAGAAGTCCTTTTGGTTTTTGTTCATTTTCCTGGGTATATATCCAGTTTTTGCCGGAGGCGAGCCATCCGTATGGCGTTCGGCTCTGATGGTGATGCTGATCATGGTGCTGCTGCGTTTTTCGATACGGCTGCCGATCATTGACAGCATCAGTATCGTTTTTCTGCTTTTGCTTGTCCTCGATCCGCGATATTTATTTCATATCGGTTTTCAATTTTCGTTTCTGGTCAGCTTGGCGCTGCTTCTGTCTGCCCGGATTTATACTGGTTCCTTCATCAGTGCCCTGCTGGAAACAAGTTTGTTAAGCCAGCTTGTCATCCTGCCCCTGCAGGTCTCTCAATTCTACTTCCTCAATCCGCTCTCCGTTCTGATGAACCTTTTTGCCATTCCATTTTACACATTCGTCGCTATACCGCTTCTGCTTTTGATCAGTATCCTGCTCTTTCCCTGGCCGCAGGCTGCAGCTCTTCTGGGAGGGGTTTTTCGCTTTCTGAATGATATGGTGATTCGAATCATCCAATCGATAGATAGTGTGGCCTTTTATCCCTGGGTGACTGGAAAGCTGCCGATAGGACTCTCTTTGCTTTATTTTGCGGTGCTTATTTTATTCTGTTCTGCATGGGAGAAGCGCAGACGGAGAAAAGCCGTTGGGTATGGCGCCATACTTACTGCTATCCCGCTGGCAGCGGTGCTCCTGCCGTATACAAGCAGCACCGGGTATGTAACGATGCTCGATATCGGTCAAGGAGACGCATTCGTCATCGAATTGCCGTATCGGAAAGGTATATACTTCATAGATGCAGCTGGCAGTGTCGGCATGGATTTTAAACCAACGGATAAAAATTTCGAGCGAGTGATCAAGCCGTTTCTCTATGAGAGGGGCATTGCACAAGTGGATGGCATTTTCGCCAGCCATGCGGATCATGATCATATCGGCAGCATCGGCAAACTGACAAGAGAATTCCATGTGGATTGGGTGCGGACCTCGGTCTATTTTGAAAAATCCAAGATGGATGACTGGAATACAGATACAGACATAATTCCTTGGCGCTCCGGAGAACTCCTGAGGCTTCCGGGCTGGGAGGTTCAGCTGCTGGCACCTGCCAGGGATAAGGGAGATCCGAATCGAAATTCGCTTGTCATGTATACAAGGCTTGGGGGAAAGAGCTGGCTTTTTACCGGGGATATAGGCAAGGAGGAAGAAATGGAGCTCATCAGGAGTTATCCATCGTTACAGGCAGATGTACTGAAAGTCGGGCATCATGGCAGCAATACATCGACTGATCCGGATTTCCTTGCGTTTATAAAGCCAGAAACGGCTTTAATATCGGCTGGCCGCAACAATCGTTATGGTCATCCTTCCCCGGAGGTGATACAAGCTTTGGAACAGCAAAACATCCGTATCTGGCGAACAGATACGGATGGGGCTGTCGTCTATGCCTTCTCGGGGAAGACAGGCACATTTAGCCCGTTCCTCCCATAGAATACGGTAGTTATAAAAGAGGCATATGAACTTACCTCCTTGCAGCAGGTACTTACCTGGATTAGCAAGAGTTGTCACCTATAACTTGCGGGCTGACAGGTTAACCTAGAGGTAAGAAAAACACCGCTTCGTGTTACAGCCTCCGGAGCTGGCTAACAAGGGCGTTCATATAGATAAGGGGGGACATTGGGTTGTTCCCCTCTGTTTCCATCTTGCGTTTATCTCTGTTTGTCGATACGATAAACAATAGGATTACGTAGGAGTGAGAACATGTCGTATACTGACGCTTTAAAAGCAATCAAGAAAAAGGATTTTTCCCCTATATACTTACTATATGGCACGGAGTCCTATTTCATGCAGGATATAAAGGAAAAATTAGAGAAACAATTCGCCCTTTCCGATGGAACGAATGTTTCTGTTTATGACTTGGAGGAAACCCCCATCCAGGAAGTGATAGCGGATGCGGAAGAATATCCTTTCTTCAGCGAACAAAAATTGATTTTCGCTTACCATCCCTTCTTCCTGAAAGCGAAGCCGGATAAGTCGGCTGTGGATCATCGATTGGAAAGTTTGGAGCAGTATGCACAAAATCCGGCCGCTTGGACGACACTCGTTTTGCTTGCTTCCTATGAAAAGATTGACGAACGGAAGAAAATCGTCAAGCTCATCAAGAAGACGGGACAAGCTGTCGCCTGCCAGCCAGTAAAGGAATGGGATCTATCGGAGTGGATCGGTACATTAAGCAAGGAGTATAACATCGGGCTGGAGGATACAGTGGCGGATTTGCTCATACAGGAAGCCGGCACGGATCTTGCCCTGCTGCGGGGTGAAATCGAAAAACTTGCCCTTTATGCAGGGGAGGGTAGCACCATAACCTTGGAGATGGCAGAAAAACTGGTATCCCATCAGCAGACCAGCTCGGGCTTGAAGCTAGTCGATGCCCTGATGGCAGGTGACTTGGCGAAAGCAATCTATATTTTCCACGATTTAATCAAGCTGAAGGAAGAGCCGATTGCCTTGGTAGCGCTGCTTGCTTCCCAATTCAGGACGATTCTGCATGTGAAGCTCCTGAAGCAAAAGGGTTACAATCAAGCAAAGATGGCGGAAGTGACGAAGGTCCATCCATTCGTAATCAAGCTGGCGCTGAAGCGGGAAGCTCATTTCGCCGAGGAAGAATTGAAGCATATCCTCTTCTTGGCCGCTGAAACGGATGCTGATTTGAAGCAGGGGCGTATGGAAAAGAATCTTGCCTTTGAGCTTTTGCTGCAGCAAATTGCAACTATACGGAAGAAAGCCCGGATGGTTTGATGAACCTGCCGGGCTTTTCCTATTAAAAAAACGATTCCGTATAAGGAATCGTTTTTCTTAGCATATTATGCGCCAAGAGCGTTAACTTTTTTAGTCAAGCTAGACTTCTGACGGTTTGCTTTGTTGCGGTGGATGACACCACTTTGTGCAGCTTTATCAATTTTGCTGGAAGCTGTTAGAAGCGCTTTTTTAGCAGTTTCAGCATCGTTGTTGGAAACAGCAGTTTCCACGTGTTTCACTGCAGTACGCAAGTCGCTTTTCAAAGCTTGGTTTCTTAGACGGCTATCGTTGTTTACACGAACGCGTTTAATCGCTGATTTAATATTTGCCATGTTTGTTTCACCTCCGGCACAATTCATCTTACAACAAAAGCCATTGTACCAAAGCAGAGCGATGTTTTCAACAATTCTTTTTGCTGAAGCTGTCACTTTTCGTATGATTTGCGGACAATCTGCTTATGCTAAACCTGACTTTTGTGAAAAGTGGAGGGATGGTTTTGATCAAGCAGCTGCAAGTACGGACGGATTTGGCTATCGAAGCAAAGGATATCTATACATCAAGTGAACAAAAACAGGGAACGGCAGCAGGCATTTCGGTGACGGAGAAAAAAACGGAAGGCATCACCGTCAATTATGTACAGGTGAACGAAGAAGGCGCAAAGCAGATCGGGAAGAAACCTGGCATCTATATTACGATCCATACGGAAGCAATCAAGAATCAAGATACGAAACAAGAAGAAGAAACAGCACTTGTGCTTGCCAAAGAGCTTGAACAAATGCTGGCTGAAAACAATATACCAACGGACGCGACAGGTTTGATTGTCGGACTGGGGAACTGGAATGTCACGCCGGATGCCCTTGGACCCGAAGTGATCGAGAAGATCATGGTCACCAATCATCTATTCGAGCTGCAGCCTGAATCGGTGGCGGATGGATATCGGCCCGTTTCCGCTGTATCGCCGGGGGTCATGGGAACGACAGGTATCGAGACGAGTACGCTGATCCACGGTATCATCGAGAAAACGAAGCCGGATTTCGTCATAGCGGTGGATGCTCTGGCAGCTCGTTCTGTCAGCCGGGTAAACAGTACGATCCAGCTATCCGACACTGGCATTCATCCAGGGTCCGGCGTTGGGAATAAACGGAAGGAGCTTAGCAAGGAAACATTGGGCATTCCGGTTTTCAGTATAGGTGTCCCTACTGTGGTCGATGCAGTTACGATAACGAGTGATACGATCGACTATCTTTTCAAACATTTCGGCAGGGAGTGGAAAGAAAAGGATAAACCTTCAAAAGCGCTGGTCCCTGGAGGGATGCGTTTTGGCAAAAAGGAACTGACGGAAGAGGACTTGCCGGGCGATGAACAGCGTCAGGCCATATTCGGTATGGTAGGGGGGCTTACGGAAGGGGAAAAACGCCAGCTGATTCATGAGGTGCTGACACCGCTTGGACATAATCTCATGGTGACACCAAAAGAAGTGGATGGTTTCATTGCGGATATGGCCCATGTCATTGCCGGCGGCATCAATGGAGCCTTGCACGAAAAGGTCGACCCGGCGAATCTCTCCGATTACACACGCTGATTTTTTACGGAGGTTCTACTTCAAGCTCTTCTCTCATAGATTCTAGTAGAGATCAACTAGATTCAAAAAGAGAGGAGCTTCTTTCGTGGGCAAAAAAAGGAGCGGCTATCAGCGAAAGCATTCAGGCGTACTGTTCATCTATAAGCGGACAATCATCCTCATCGGATCTGTCCTTTTCCTATTGACCGGCATAGCGGCGCTCACTACTGCCGGACCTGCATATCGGCTGTCCTCTCAGGCATTGACGGATTGGACAAGGCAGCTTGACAGCACGGTTTATTTGGACATACTAGGCAGTGAAAACAAGGTTTTCCGAAGTGTCCGGCCCGAAGAAGCTCCGCCGATCCAGCTATCCACTGTTTTCCTTCAGATGCTGACAACGATCAAACCGGATGATCCACGGACGCTCCTCGGCTCCGAGATTCCAGGTTTTTCTCTATATGAGAACCAGATAATCATTGCCGGAGAAGGGACAAACTATACCAACTTGCCGATTGAATCCGGACAGCCGGAGCACATCATAGAGGAAGAACCTGCCCAAGAGCAAGAAGAAGAAACACCGGCCGAAGAGGAACAAAAACCAGCAGAAGATGGTAAGGAAACGGAGCCTGCACCTTCGACGGGCGAAAAAGATGTTGTCTATATCTATTATACGCACAACCAGGAGTCGTACTTGCCCTCCCTTGATGCACAGCAGCAAGAAAATGCTTATAACAAAAATGCCAATGTAACGCATGCCGGCGGGGCATTGGCAAAAAGATTGGAAGAGCTCGGCATAGGGACGATTTCGGATGAGACGGATATCGGAGCGATCCTCAATGAAAAAGGAATGGCATATCATCAGTCCTATGAAGCTTCACGGGAAGTGGTGGAGGCGGCCGTTGCGGAGCATAAAGATATTTCTTTCGTATTTGATATCCACCGGGACAGTTTGAAAAGGAAGGATACAACCAAGGAAATCGACGGTGAAACATATGCAAAAATCGTCTTTGTCGTCGGCGCGGAAAATAAAGACTATGAAAAGAATTTGAAGCTGGCAACGGATTTGCACAAAAAGATCGAAGAGGAATACCCAGGCTTGAGTCGGGGGGTCATCACCAAACAAGGGGCAGGGGTAGATGGAGTCTATAACCAGGATGTTTCGGATAAGGCAGCCCTTCTGGAAATAGGTGGCGCGGAAAATACATTGGAAGAAGCGACACGTACGGCGGAATTGTTTGCGAATATATTTGCCGACTATTACTGGGAAGCAGAAAAAGTCCAAGGGGGACAAGCGGAATGAAATATGTAGTGATTGTACTGACGATGCTGACCTTGTTTTTTGGCGGGATTCTGATCGGCATGGAGAAAGAGGATGTACAACGGGCTGATCTGCCGCCAGCAGCAGGGCAGCAGCCAGCCCCAGAACAGCAAGAAGGAGAACTGACTGCCTCGTCGACATTCGATGGTACAGGCAATGCAGCTGTAATGGAAAAAACGGCACCTGTGACGGATGAAGGCGCGGATGGATCGTTCGTGCAGCGGCTGGCCAGCGGCCTGGGAAGTATCTTCAGCGGTATCTGTTCCGGTTTCATCACAGCTGTCGAACAGCTTTCCAATGCATTGTTCGGCTGAGGCTAAGCGCTTAAAAACATTGAATAAACAAGGCGCAATTGCTATAATCAATGCTAGTTATTGTTACGGCTGCCTCCAAGTGGGCAGCTTCGGACAATTTAGGAGTGATTTTGATTGGTAGAGACGAACAGACGAAATCAGCAGCATGTGCGGAATTTCTCGATCATTGCCCACATCGATCACGGGAAGTCGACACTGGCTGACCGTATTCTGGAAAAGACGAAAGCTCTTACTGCGCGCGAGATGAAGGCGCAGTATTTGGATGCAATGGATCTGGAAAGGGAGCGCGGCATCACGATCAAGCTGAATGCGGTGCAGCTTCAGTATGAACGGGAAAATGGCGAGACATATATATTCCATTTGATAGATACACCAGGGCATGTCGATTTTACATATGAGGTATCCCGGAGCTTGGCAGCCTGCGAGGGAGCAATCCTGGTAGTGGATGCTGCCCAGGGAATCGAAGCTCAGACATTGGCCAATGTCTATTTGGCAATGGATAATGACCTGGAAATCATCCCGGTCATCAATAAGATCGATTTACCGAGTGCCGATCCCGAGAGGGTCAAGCAGGAAATCGAGGATGTCATCGGTATCGATGCAAGTGATGCAATTTTGGCATCCGCCAAAGCCGGAATAGGTATAGAAGAAATCCTTGAGGCGATCGTGGATCGTATCCCGCCGCCAAAAGGTGATGCGGAAGAACCGTTGAAAGCATTGATTTTCGACTCTTTGTATGATTCTTACCGCGGAGTCGTGGCTTATACTTGTATCAAGGAAGGCTCGGTCAAAGTAGGCGATAAAATCCGCATGATGGCGACAGGAAAAGAATTCGAAGTCAATGAAGTCGGTGTCTTCAATCCGGCACCGGTCAAAAAGGACGAGCTGGTCGTCGGGGACGTCGGTTATTTGACGGCTTCCATCAAAAATGTAAGTGATACGCGGGTCGGGGATACCATCACATTGGCTGATAATCCTGCCAGTGAGGCACTGCCGGGATATCGCCGATTGAATCCGATGGTTTATTGCGGTTTATTCCCGGTCGATGCGAACAAATACAATGACTTGAGGGAAGCACTCGAACGTCTCGAGCTGAATGACAGTTCGTTGCAATACGAAGCGGAGACATCCCAGGCGCTGGGCTTTGGATTCCGCTGTGGTTTCCTTGGTCTGCTGCATATGGAAATCATCCAGGAGCGGATCGAACGTGAATTCAATATCGATTTGATCACGACAGCACCAAGTGTTATCTACAACGTCGTCATGAATGACGGCAGCGAGATCCGAGTCGACAACCCTGCAGCTTTACCGGATGCGCAATCACGTGCGGAAGTGCAGGAGCCATACGTCAAAGCTACGATCATGGTACCGAATGATTATGTCGGTACGGTCATGGAGCTATGCCAGAAGAAACGCGGCGATTTCCAGGACATGCAGTATTTGGACGATGTCCGTGTGAATGTCGTCTACGAAATTCCGCTTTCCGAAATCGTGTACGACTTCTTCGATCAGCTGAAATCCCAAACCAAAGGGTATGCAAGCTTCGATTATGAGCTGGTAGGCTATAAGGCATCCGACCTGCAGAAAATGGATATCCTTCTGAATGGCGACACGATAGATGCATTATCCTTCATCGTACACCGTGATTTTGCTTTCGAACGCGGTAAAGCGATTGTTGAAAAGCTGAAGACACTTATACCTCGTCAGCAGTTCGAAGTACCGGTACAGGCTGCAATCGGAAATAAGATCATTGCCCGGTCCAATATCAAAGCGATGAGAAAAAACGTCCTGTCCAAATGTTATGGCGGGGACATTTCGCGTAAACGTAAATTGCTTGAGAAACAAAAAGAAGGTAAGAAGCGCATGAAGATGGTCGGTTCCGTGGAAGTGCCGCAGGAAGCATTCATGGCCATCCTGCAGATGGACGACGAATAAAAAAACAGACAACCCTTGTCCTTATCCGGCAAGGGTTTGTCATTGCGGAAGGAGGCTGCATGATGAACGAAGTGAAATCCGCGTATATCCATATACCGTTTTGTGAACAGCTCTGCCACTATTGTGATTTTACGAAGTTTTTTTACCGGGAAGATAGTGCAGATGAATATGTGGAAGCCTTGAGGAAAGAAATAGAGCACTACATCCCGAGCAGACAGCAAATGAATACGATATTTGTCGGTGGGGGCACGCCGACTGCCCTTAACATGCGGCAGCTTGAGCATGTCTTGAAAAGTGTCGACCGAGCGTTTGATGTACATGCATCCAAGGAATATACTTTTGAGGCCAATCCTGGCGATCTGACATTGGAGAAAGCGAAGCTGCTGAGAGCGTATGGTGTGGATCGCATCTCCCTTGGTGTCCAGGTGTTTGATGATCGATTGTTAGAGGCAATCGGCAGGGTCCATCGGGTGAAGCATGTATATGAAAGCCTTGACCTGCTTAAACAGGCTGGTTTTGACAATATCAGCATCGACTTGATTTATGCGCTCCCAGGACAGACTTTGGAGCAATTTGGACATACTGTGGAAGAGGCTTTGCAATTCGATTTGCCGCATTATTCCTCTTACTCGCTGCAAATCGAGCCAAAGACGGTCTTTTATCAGCGTTACAAAAAAGGGACACTGAAGAAAGCACCGGAAGAATTGGAAGCCAGCATGTACAACCTGCTGCGTGACCAAATGAAGGCGCATGGCAGACAGCAGTACGAGGTAAGCAATTTTGCGTTTCCAGGCAAGGAAAGCCAGCATAATCTGGCGTATTGGAATAATGACTTTTATTACGGCCTTGGCGCTGGGGCGCATGGCTATTTGCCAGGCCGTCGTATCATCAACATCCGCCCGCTGCCTGCTTATTTGAAGCAAGCTAATGAAAATGGCATACCTGTGCTGCATGAGGAGCCTATCGGCCGCAAAGAGCGTATCGAGGAAGAGCTATTCCTTGGCTTGCGGAAAAAATCAGGGGTGAGTAAAGCTGCATTCCTTCAAAAATTCGGTGTGGAGCTTGCCGATGTGTACCGAAAGCCGCTCGATTTGTTGATTGCCAAAGGATGGCTGATAGAAGATGACGCTCATGTTGCCATGACGGAAGATGGTTTCTTATTTGGAAATGATGTATTCCAGGAGTTCCTTTTGGACGAAGAACCAGCAAGCATTTCGAATTGACAATTTTAATAGGCTTTGTTACCTTATATGTATATTTAGCACTCGCCAAACAAGAGTGCTAATCGAGGTGATGATCATGCTGACAGAAAGACAGCTGCGTATCCTTCAGGTCATAGTCGATGATTTCATTGAAACAGCGCAGCCAATCGGCTCGCGTGCTATCTCCAATAAGCAGGATGTTGCCTATAGTGCGGCGACGATCCGTAATGATATGGCTGAACTGGAGCAGCTTGGCTTGATTGAAAAGACGCATACCTCCTCTGGAAGGGTTCCTTCCGAACGAGGCTATCGTTTCTACGTGGATCATCTACTGACACCATTTCATTTGACGCAAGAGGATACGACAGCAATCAAACAGACATTCTCTGCGAATATTCGGGAGATGGAGGAAATCGTCCAGCAGTCTGCAGCACTGTTATCGGAGCTGACCAACTATACGAGTATCATACTCGGACCCGAAATGCTGGAGACGAAGCTGAAGCATATCCAGATTCTGACTTTATCGGATTTCAGTGCGGTGATGATCCTTGTGACAGACACTGGGCATGTGGAACACAAATCTTTCCGTATACCAGATGGAATGGATCATGGCGAAATGGAAAAGGTAGTGAATATCCTCAACGACCGCTTGGCCGGTGTGCCGCTTATGATGGTGCCCGGCAGGCTGAAGGCGGAAGTGCAGGATTTGCTCAAACGGCATACTGTGCATTATGAGACTATCTTTGCTTATCTGCGTTCCTTCATGGAAACAGAGCAGCCGCTCAAACTTTATTTCGGCGGAAAGACGAATATCCTGATGCAGCCTGATTTTCAGGACTTGAATAAGCTGCGTACCCTTTATACGATGATTGAAGAAGAAGGTGAAATGATAGCCGATCTTCTCAAGGGGGAGCAAGATGGCCTGCATGTTTCCATCGGAACGGAAAACAAGCTGGATGCGCTGCAGGATTGCAGCTTTGTGACAGCGAGTTATACAGCTGATGGCACGCATATGGGGACTGTGGCCCTGCTGGGACCCACCAGGATGGAATATTCCCGTGTGATGTCGCTGATGCATGTTTTATCGAAGAAACTGACAAGTGCATATCAGGACTGGCAGAAATGAGTTGAATATGGCTTGCTCTTTCGGCAAGCCTTTCATATAAGAGATGTTTTTCAGGAGGTGACCATCATGGCGAATGAAGAAAAAGAAAAAGTGAATGAAACCGAAGAGCAGGAAGCTGTCGAGGCAGAAGTGATCGATCAAGCTCCGGCTGAGGAATCCGAAACCAACGATGAAGGCAGTGAAAAACTAGTCCAGCTCGAACAGGAGAAAAACGAAATTTATGAGCGTCTTCTTCGTGTGCAGGCTGAGTATGACAATTTCCGCAAGCGTACGCAGAAGGAAAAAGAAGCTGCCAGCAAATATAGATCCCAAGATTTGGCGGAAGCCTTGCTTCCGGTTGTCGATAATTTGGATCGCGCCCTTCAGACTGTCCAGGATGAAGAGGCGAATAAAGGTTTTGTCGATGGTATCCGCATGGTACATCGCCAGCTATTAGAAGCTTTCGACAAACAAGGCATTGAAACAATCGAAACAGTCGGACAGCCTTTCGATCCGCATTTGCACCAAGCAGTCATGCAGGTGGAAAATGACGAATACGAACCGAATACGGTCGTACAGGAACTGCAAAAGGGCTATAAGCTGAAAGACCGTGTCATCCGGCCGGCTATGGTTCAAGTGAATCAATAAAGCACTACATATGCTTTGAAGGAGGAAAAATACAAAATGGGTAAAATCATTGGTATTGACTTAGGTACAACAAACTCTTGTGTATCCGTAATGGAAGGGGGAGAAGCGCGCGTCATCCCGAATCCGGAAGGCAACCGTACAACTCCATCCGTCGTAGCTTTCAAAAATGGGGAAAGACAAATCGGTGAAGTGGCGAAGCGTCAGGCAATCACGAACCCGAACACGATCCAATCCATCAAACGTCATATGGGTACGGATTACAAAGTGGAAATCGAGGGTAAAGCCTACACACCTCAAGAAATTTCTGCAATCATCCTGCAGTACATCAAATCCTTCGCTGAAGATTATCTAGGCGAAACTGTGGATAAAGCAGTCATCACGGTTCCTGCATACTTCAACGATGCAGAGCGCCAAGCAACGAAAGATGCTGGTAAGATTGCCGGTCTTGAAGTGGAACGTATCATCAACGAGCCGACAGCGGCAGCACTTGCATATGGTATCAATACAGAAGAAGATCAAACAATCCTTGTTTATGACCTTGGTGGGGGTACTTTCGACGTTTCCATCCTGGATATCGGCGATGGCACATTCGAAGTGGTTTCCACTGCTGGTGACAACCGTCTTGGCGGTGATGACTTCGACCAAGTGATCATCGATCATCTTGTGGCTGAATTCAAGAAAGAAAACGGCATCGACCTTTCCAAAGATAAAATGGCAATGCAGCGTTTGAAAGATGCAGCAGAAAAAGCGAAGAAGGATCTTTCCGGTGTCACGCAGACACAGATTTCCCTTCCGTTCATCACTGCCGGTGCAGAAGGTCCGCTTCACTTGGAGCTTTCTCTATCCCGTGCGAAATTCGATGAGCTTTCAGCTGATTTGGTAGAACGTACAATGGGACCTACTCGTCAAGCACTTCGCGATGCTGATCTTTCTGCCAGCGAAATTGACAAAGTCATCCTGGTCGGTGGTTCCACTCGTATTCCGGCTGTTGTGGAAGCAATCAAAAAAGAAACTGGCAAAGAGCCTTCTAAAGGCGTCAACCCGGATGAAGTGGTTGCACTTGGTGCTGCAATCCAGGGCGGTGTCTTGCAGGGTGATGTCAAAGACGTCGTGCTTCTTGACGTAACACCGCTTTCCTTGGGTATCGAAACAATGGGCGGCGTGTTCACGAAATTGATCGAACGCAACACGACAATCCCGACAAGCGCATCCCAAGTATTCTCTACAGCTGCTGACAATCAGCCTTCTGTAGACATCCACGTACTTCAAGGGGAACGTGAGATGGCAGCGGACAACAAAACGCTCGGCCGCTTCCAATTGTCCGATATTCCGCCGGCACCACGCGGTGTACCGCAAATCGAAGTAAGCTTCGATATCGACTCGAACGGTATCGTAAACGTACGTGCAAAAGATCTTGGCACAAACAAAGAGCAATCCATCACAATCAAATCTTCCTCAGGTCTTTCTGACGAAGAAGTGGAAAAAATGGTTAAAGAAGCGGAAGAAAACGCAGAAGAAGATAAAAAACGCCGCGAAGAAGTAGATCTTCGCAATGAAGCAGATCAGCTTATCTTCCAAACAGACAAAACGCTGAAAGACTTGGCTGACAATGTCTCCGAAGAAGATAAACAAAAAGCTGAAACAGCAAAAGAAGAACTGAAAAAAGCATTGGAAGGTTCCGACATCGAAGATATCAAAGCGAAGAAGGACGCACTTTCCGAGCAAGTTCAAGCTTTGTCTGTAAAATTGTATGAGCAAGCAGCACAGGCTCAGCAAGCACAAGGCGCAGAAAAAGCGGACGATGATGTCGTGGATGCTGATTTCTCAGAAGTGAACGACGACGATAAAAAATAAGCTTATATGCAATAATTAGTGACACCCGACAAGTCAAAGCCTGCTCTCCAGCGGCTTTGACTTGTTACATGTTAAGAGCATTTGATGCCTGTACGGCTTAATGGTATGATAAAATTTATGTAAAAGAGAGAGTCGGGAGAGTGATTGTCAGTGAGTAAGCGGGATTACTACGATGTGCTCGGTGTCGGAAAAGACGCTTCCAAGGAAGAAATCAAAAAAGCATATCGTAAACTTGCGCGCAAATACCACCCAGATGTGAACAAGGCTGAAGATGCAGCCGATAAGTTCAAGGAAGCAAAAGAAGCATATGAAGTGCTCGGAAATGAACAAAAGCGTGCCCAGTACGATCAATTCGGCCATGCTGGTCCGCAGAGCCAGGGCTTCGGTGGTGCCGGAGCACAGGATTTTGGCGGATTTGGCGACATTTTCGATATGTTCTTTGGCGGTGGTGCGCGGCGCCAGGATCCGAATGCACCCCGTCAAGGTGCGGATTTGCAATATACCATGACGCTTAAGTTTGAAGAAGCGATCTTTGGGAAAGAAACAGATATCGAGATACCGAAGGAAGAAGAATGTGATACATGCCATGGTTCAGGGGCAAAGCCAGGCACCCAGCCGAAAACTTGTACACACTGTAACGGAAGCGGCCAGCTCAATGTGGAACAGAACACACCGTTCGGCCGCGTAGTGAATCGACGTGTATGTAATACATGTAACGGAACAGGTAAGATCATTCCGGATAAATGTAATACATGCGGTGGGTCCGGCCGAGTGCGCAAACGCAATAAAATCCACATCAAAATCCCTGCAGGTATTGACGATGGCCAGCAGATCCGTGTGTCAGGAAAAGGGGAAGCCGGTGTCAACGGAGGGCCTCCGGGAGATTTGTATGTAGTCATCCAAGTGCGCAGCCATGAGTTCTTTGACCGCGATGGCGACAATATTTATTGTGAAATGCCGATAACGTTCGCTCAGGCTGCGCTCGGGGATGAATTGGAAGTACCGACAGTCCACGGGGCAGTGAAGCTTAAAATCCCTGCCGGCACCCAGACTGGCCGGACATTCCGTCTCAAGGGCAAGGGTTCGCCGAATGTTCGCGGATATGGTCAAGGGGATCAGCATGTCAAAATCCGCGTCGTGACACCGACGAACTTGACCGACCGCCAGAAGGAGCTCCTGCGCGAATTGAACGATATCAGCGGGAACGACCCGGCTGATGAGCAGCATGACAACATCTTTACACGTATGAAACGTGCGTTCAAGGGTGAGTTTTAATAAAAGGAGTGAACGAGTGCGTGAAATGGGCAGAGCTGTGTATCCATACGACAAATGAAGCGATCGAGCCGATTTCGAATATCCTGCATGAAGCAGGGGCTAGCGGTGTCGTGATCCAGGACCCGGAGGATCTGGTAAAAGATCATAAAACGACATTTGGTGAAATCTACGAACTGAACCCGGACGATTATCCGGCAGAAGGCATTTTCATCAAGGCATATTTGCCTTTGAACAGTTTCCTGAATGAATCGGTGAATGAAATCAAGGCTGCAATATCCAATCTGAGCGAATACCAGATTGATATAGGTGCCAATGAAGTATCAGTCAGTGAAGTGGATGAAGAAGATTGGTCCACTGCCTGGAAAAAATATTACAAGCCTGTGAAGATCTCAGAAAAGTTCACTATCATCCCGACATGGGAAGATTATACACCGGTTGCAAGTGATGAAGTGATCATGGAACTCGACCCTGGGATGGCTTTTGGGACGGGAACACATCCGACGACTGTATTGAGTGTCCAGGCGATCGAACGTTTTGTGAAAAAAGGCGACATCGTCATCGATGTGGGATCTGGTTCCGGGGTCCTTAGCATTGCTGCAGTTCTGCTTGGTGCAGAGCATGTACATGCATTCGATCTGGATGAAGTCGCGGTGAACAGTACGAAAATCAATGCAGAACTCAACCAAGCTGCCGACCGCATCACTGCCCGGCCGAATAACTTGCTTGAAGGCGTGGAGGTGGAAGCGGATGTCATCGTCTCGAATATCCTGGCTGAAATCATCCTGAAATTCACAGATGATGCTTATAAATTGATCAAACCAGGCGGTCTGTTCATTACAAGCGGCATTATCAGCCAAAAGAAAAATGAAGTGAAAGAGGCCTTGACAGCTTCGGGTTTTGATATTGTCGAAGTAAATGAAATGGAAGATTGGGTCGCCATCATTGCAAAGAAGAAATAAGGCAGAGGTGAAAGGATGCAGCGCTATTTCGTAGAAGCTGCCAATTGGCAGGATGACCGGATTATGCTGGACGGACAGGATGCGCATCATATCAATCGCGTGATGCGGATGAAGCCAGGCGATGAAATCATCTGTGTCGATCCAAAGGGGCGTGCAGCAATATGCAAGATCGCTGAGCTGTCATCGGAACATGTCACTGTCTGCGTTTCTGAAAATGTCGACAATGATACGGAAATGCCGGTAACAGTAACAATTGCCCAGGGTCTGCCAAAAGGCGATAAACTGGAATGGATCGTGCAGAAGGGAACGGAATTGGGAGCGGCTGGATTCATTCCTTTCCAAGCTGCCAGGTCCGTTGTAAAATGGGATGAGAAAAAGAAAGACAAAAAGCGGATCAGGCTTGAAAAAATAGCCAAAGAAGCAGCGGAGCAGTCCAGTCGCCTGAGCATTCCGGCAGTCGAAGATGTGCAATCCTTTCAAGAGCTGCTTGACAGCAGCGATACATATAAGCATAAATTGTTCGCTTATGAGGAAGCGGCAAAAGGATTGAAGGCAGAACCGCTTCGTTCCGTATTTGAGCGTATTTCGCCATCAGACAATGTGCTTGTCGTAATTGGGCCAGAGGGCGGATTCAGTGATTCAGAAGCAGATGCGCTTCGGAACGCAGGTTTTGCACCTATAAGGCTTGGGCCTCGTATTTTGCGCACCGAAACCGCTCCCTTGTATATGTTGGCTAGTCTATCGTACCATTTTGAAGAATGAGGTGTTTTTTCATGCCTACAGTGGCATTCCATACATTAGGTTGTAAAGTGAACCATTATGAGACGGAAGGTATTTGGCAGAAGTTCAAGGCCCAAGGCTATGAGCGGGTCGATTTTGACCATCAGTCCGATGTTTATGTCATCAATACGTGTACCGTCACCAATACAGGTGATAAAAAAAGCCGCCAGATCATCCGGCGGGCAGTACGTAAAAATCCTGACGGGGTCATTTGCGTCACAGGCTGTTATGCGCAGACTTCACCTGGTGAAATCATGGAGATTCCGGGAGTCGACATCGTGGTAGGCACGCAAGGCCGTGATAAGATGATCGAGCATATCGAGGAGTTCAAGAAGACCAAGGAACCGATCAATGGCGTTTCCAACATCATGAAGAATCGCGTCTTCGAGGAAATGGATGTGCCCGCTTTCACCGATCGCACCCGTGCGTCCTTGAAGATACAAGAAGGCTGCAATAATTTCTGTACCTTCTGTATCATTCCTTGGTCCCGTGGGCTTCTGCGTTCCCGTAAGCCGGAGGACGTGATGAAGCAAGCACAGCAGCTGGTGGACGCCGGCTATAAGGAAATCGTCCTTACCGGGATCCATACAGCAGGCTATGGGGAAGACATGCAGGATTACAATTTCGCAAAATTGCTTCGCGAATTGGAAACGAATGTCCGCGGACTGAAAAGGATCCGGATTTCATCCATTGAAGCAAGTCAGATTACGGATGAGGTCATCCAAGTGCTGGATGAATCGGAAAAGATAGTCCGTCATCTGCATATACCGCTCCAGTCCGGTTCGGATTCCGTCTTGAAACGGATGCGCCGTAAATACTCAACTGACTTTTACCGCAGCAAGATCGAAAAAGTCAAGAAAGCTTTACCTGACCTTGCCATTACCAGTGACGTGATCGTAGGCTTCCCAGGAGAGACAGAAGAGGAATTCATGGAAACGTACCGTTTCATACAGGAAATCGGCTATAGCGAACTCCATGTCTTCCCTTATTCGAAGCGTACCGGGACACCTGCTGCGCGTATGGCTGATCAAGTCGATGAAGAAATCAAGAATGAGCGTGTGCACCGCTTGATCACGCTTTCCGATCAGCAAGCAAAAGAATATGCATCACGCTTCGAGAATGAAGTGCTCGAAGTCATTCCGGAAGAACTGTATGATGAAAAAGAATCCGATTCTTTGTATGTCGGATATACGGATAACTATTTGAAGGTGAAATTCGAGGCAACACCGGATATGATCGGGAAGATCGTGCGTGTGAAATTGACAAAAGCCGGCTATCCGTATAACGAAGGTCAATTCGTCCGTGTCATGGATGACGCAGAAGCAAGTGTCACTATCTAAATTGATTACAAAAGGAGTCATCTCTCTTGGAAAATATCGCAGCATATATTGATCACACATTATTAAAGCCGGATGCAACAAAGGAACAGATCGATGTGATCGTCAAGGAAGCGGCCACGCATAAATTTGCTTCTGTCTGTGTTAATCCGTACTGGGTATCTCATTGCGCACAGCAGCTTAAAGATACGGGTGTGAAGGTTTGCACCGTCATCGGATTCCCGCTTGGTGCATCCACAACTGCAGTCAAAGCTTTGGAAACAAAGGATGCGATTGAGAAAGGTGCAGGGGAGATCGATATGGTCATCAACATCGGCGCTTTGAAGTCAGGCGATTTGGCGACTGTGGAGGAGGATATCCGTGCAGTAGTCCAAGCAGCTGCAGGAGTATTGACAAAAGTGATCATCGAAACCTCCTTGCTTACCGAGGAAGAAAAAGTGACTGCATGTGAACTTGCAGTCAAAGCCGGAGCCGATTTCGTCAAAACCTCAACCGGTTTTTCCGGCGGCGGTGCAACAGTGGAAGATATCCGTCTGATGCGCAAGACTGTCGGACCTGAAATCGGAGTGAAGGCTTCCGGCGGTGTACGCGACCGGGAAGCGACACTTGCCATGATCGAAGCAGGTGCTACCCGTATCGGTGCAAGTGCCGGTGTCCAGATCATCAAGGGACAGGCAGGCAGCAGCGATTATTGATTAAGTTATTTGTGAAAGGTGCAGGTTTCTGCACCTTTCTATTGACCAGGTTTTAGCATTATATTATAATGAGCAAAGACATATGCAGCAGTGCATATGAGATAGCACATTGTTGTATGCTTCGGAGGGAGGGAAATTAGCATGTCAAACACTACTCGCGTTCGCAAAAACGAGTCTCTTGAAGATGCTCTTCGTCGCTTTAAGCGCACAGTTTCTAAAAGCGGTACTCTATCTGAATACCGTAAGCGTGAATTTTACGAAAAACCTAGTGTACGTCGCAAGAAAAAATCTGAGGCGGCTAGAAAGCGTAAGTAAGCAAAGAGGGTGCAAAGAGATATGTCATTAACAGAACGTCTGAACCAGGATATGAAGACTGCGATGAAAGCAAAGGATAAGGAGACGCTCAGCGTCATCCGTATGGTGAAAGCCGCCCTGCAGAATGAAGCAATTCGTACTGGTAATGACACGCTGTCAGAAGATGAAGAACTTACCGTTTTATCCCGTGAGGTAAAACAACGAAAAGATTCCCTCCAAGAATTCCAAGAAGCTGGACGCGATGATCTTGTTCAGAAGCTTGAAGCGGAGCTTCAGGTTCTGAATGATTATTTGCCGGAACAGCTTTCGGAAGAAGAACTTGAAGACATTATTAAACAGACCATCGCGGAAGTAGGCGCTACTTCCAAGAAAGATATGGGCTCAGTGATGGGCGCTGTCATGCCGAAAGTAAAAGGCAAAACCGATGGATCTTTAGTTAATAAAATCGTGAATAAGCACTTGTCTTAACTGATAGTCATATGAATATCTGAAGCGAAAATCCCAATCATCATCTGATTGGGATTTTCGCTTTTTTATTGATATATAATAATAAAATGAAACCTTTTCTGTAATCAGGCGTATAGGTTACTGTACATAACAACTTAGACGAAATCAGTTGGTCAGGAGGATTCACATGCTGCACTATATCACGCTCCCGAGCCTTCAAACGGCAGTGCATGCCTTCAGCGATACCATGCAAGCGTGGATCACTTCCCCAGTCGTCGTAACCCTCCTTCTTTGTATAGCCTTTGCTGGTTTGGCGGTCGAGATGTTCACTCCTGGCTTTGGGGCGGGCGGAATACTCGGTATCGCTGCCGGAGGTATTTTTCTATATGGCCACATTGCAGGAGGGCTGGCAACAGGTACGGACATCCTGCTACTGACGGCCGCCATCCTTTTACTTGTCCTGGAATTATTCGTACCCGGCGGGATAATGGGCATACTGGGGATGATCGGGCTGCTTTGGGCTTTATTCCGCATGGCAGCTGACAGGACCGATATGATGCTCAGCGTCAGTATCGCATTTGTGGTTACCATATTGGCCCTCATCTATGTCATTCGCATTGTAGGCTTCGAAAAAGGCATGTTCAAGCCAATGATCCTCCAAGAAACACTCCATTCTGATACGCTCCCGAATGTGCCTGCCTTTATCGGTCAGCGTGGTCTGGCTAAAACGCCGCTGCGTCCAACCGGAATGGCCGAAATCAAGGGCATGGAAATGGATGTGATCACGGAGGGAAGGTATGTTGCCAAAGGATCGGAAATAGTTGTTATCCGTACAGAAGGCAGAAAAATCGTCGTCGCTTCCGTGACGAATGAGGAGGAAAAAGAATGAGTCAAGATATTCTTGTACCGATTATCATTGCTGCAGTCATTTTGATCGCATTGATTATCCTATTTACTTTCGTACCAGTGGCTTTATGGATCAGTGCCCTGGCAGCTGGTGTGCGCATCAGCATCTTCACATTGGTCGGGATGCGTTTGAGACGTGTTATCCCATCCCGTGTCATCAGTCCTTTGATCAAGGCTCATAAAGCTGGTCTCCAGGTTGATACAAACCAGCTGGAAAGCCACTATCTGGCTGGCGGTAATGTTGACCGTGTCGTCAATGCGCTGATTGCGGCCCATCGCGCCAATATCGAATTATCATTCGAACGCGCAGCGGCAATCGACCTTGCTGGCCGGGATGTGCTGGAAGCCGTGCAAATGAGTGTCAACCCGAAAGTAATCGAGACGCCTTTCATCTCTGGTGTGGCGATCGATGGTATCGAGGTGAAGGCAAAAGCCCGAATCACAGTACGTGCCAACATCGACCGCTTGGTCGGTGGTGCCGGAGAAGATACAATCATCGCCCGTGTCGGCGAGGGGATCGTCAGTACCATCGGTAGTTCCGAAAACCATAGCAATGTACTGGAGAATCCAGATAAGATATCCCATAACGTGTTAGAGCGCGGATTGGATTCCGGGACTGCGTTCGAGATACTTTCCATCGATATTGCCGATATTGATATCGGTAAAAACATCGGTGCGATCCTTCAGACGGATCAAGCCGAGGCAGATAAGAATATCGCCCAGGCAAAAGCCGAAGAACGACGCGCCATGGCCGTTGCGCAGGAGCAGGAGAACCTAGCGCGCGTACAGGAAATGCGGGCCAAGGTAGTGGAAGCGGAAGCGGATGTACCGCTGGCGCTCGCAGAAGCGCTGCGTTCCGGAAACATGGGTGTGATGGATTATATGAACTATCAGAATATCAATGCTGATACGACAATGCGTGACAGCATCGGCGGCATCTCGCAAGGCGATAAAGATGAGGATGAGCTTTAAGTTCTAGAAAGGTGGCAGGAGCATGTTTGACATTCTGCAATTTCTCGTACCATTAGCAGTCGCTGCCATTGCTTTCTTCATTAATGCAGCCGGAAAAAAAGGCGGAAATGAAAAGGATCCAAGACGGACGCAGCCCCCAGTGAAAAATTGGCGGGAGAAGCAGCCGCGCAAGAGCCCTCGTCCGCAGCAGAAGCAGCAGGCGAAGGCTCCAGAGCTGGCCAAATCGGATCAGAAAGTGGATGACTTGAGGGACCAAGTCAAAGAGGCGATGGAACAAGTGGTCGCAGTGCAGGGCGCCTCTTCCGCCCGTCAGCAGGAGAAAGACCAATCGAAGGCCGAACCGATCAAGCTGAAACGGCCGACAAGCAGACAATTGGCCGAACAAGTGGTATGGTCGGAAATACTGGGAGAACCACGCGCAAAAAAACCGCATCGCATTTATAGTAAGCGAGTCCGTTGATGGACTCGCTTTTTTTTTCGTTCAATGGACTGTTCTTACTTTCTGCCCTTCCACATAGAATGTGCAGAGGGGAGCTGATGGGAATGAAAAAATGGCAGCAGCGAATTGGAAATTGGTTCACTGAGCATTTGGATATGCCTGCTGATGTAGTGCTTGAACTCCCTCGTATTACGACGATTGGCCATTTCCATGCCTATATCGAGAATCACAGGGGACTAGTGCTCTTTTCTGATAATGAACTAAGGCTGCGGCTCAATAAAGGCTTCCTGCGGATAACAGGGGAGTCCTTTGTGCTGAAAGTCATGCTGCCGGAAGAAATCTTGCTCGAGGGCAAAATGAAAGAATTCAAATTCATTGATTCATAAGGCAAGCAGATCGGGGAGGTACGTATGAAGAAGCACACACAGGATATTTATTTTACCGGATATGTGACCGTACTGATAAAAGGGGATAGGCCGGAGCTGTTTTTCAATCAGCTGGTCCAGGAAAAAATACTGGTCTGGGATATCATCAAAAAAGACAGTCAGACATGTGAAGCGAAAATCCGGAAACAGGACATCGGCAGGCTTCGCACGCAGCGAAGAGGGACAGGCTACAAAATACATTTCCGCAGCAAGCATGGATTTCCTTTCCTCTTCACTGCATTGCTTCATAAAAAACCATTGATACTCGGTATTGCTATCAGCATACTGTGTATTTTCTTTCTTTCGAACACTGTCTGGAAAATTGAAATAAAAGGTGTAAGTCCCGAATTGGAGCATCAAATTGAAACCCAGCTGGAAGAGTACGGTGTGCGTCTGGGTGCATTCAAGCTGACGCTTGGTGCTCCAGTCGACATCCAGCAGCGTCTTCTCCAGGATATTCCGGAGCTGCTCTGGATAGGAGTACAAGAAAAAGGGACAACCTATTCATTGGAAGGCGTACCGAAAACCATCGTGAAAGAAGGGGAAAAACCTGGACCCCGTCATCTTGTGGCCAAGAAAAAAGGTGTCATCGTCGACATGTTCGTTTCCGAAGGAGTACCGCAAGTCAGTGTCCATGACTACGTGGAGCCAGGGGACATCCTTGTTTCAGGTATGATCGGCAGCGAGCCTCCTCCTGTATCGGAGGATCAAGAGGATGGGGAAAAGCCGAAAGATACAAGGAAACCAGTTGCTGCGACTGGCAGCGTCATCGCACGGACGTGGTATAATGTGTCGGCAGCGGTTCCCCTGGAAGAAACATATACCGTTCTCAGCGGTAAGCAGGATAGTGATTATGCCATTCGGTTTGGTGATAGTTTCCATTTGCCTATATGGGGTTTTGGGGAATCTGAATTCAAGGATTCACAGGAACAGACCTCTGTGCGCTATCTCCGCTTTCTGCGCTGGGAGCTGCCGATCGCCATCACCAAGACATCGGAATATGAGCGCATCACGAAAGAAGTGAAACGTACGAATGAGGAAGCCAAGGCACAGGCTGAGAAGATAGCCAAGCAGGATTTACAGCTCCAGATCGGTCCGGATGCTGACATTATTTCTCAAAAAATTTTACATGAGACTGTCGAGAATGGTAAAGTAAAACTAATCTTATACTTTCAAGTAAATGAAGATATCGCAACATCTCAACCTATATCTCAAGGAGATTGATTATGCCCGAAGACGTAAAACGTGTGAATTTGCAATTAAAAGATACGAATGAAACATTGGCTCTGTTCGGTACGGAGGATCGGCATCTCAAGCAGATCGAGGAGCAATTCCGTGTATCCATTGTCACACGGGGAGAAGAAGTCCGTGTGACGGGCACAGAAGAGGATGTCCGGACTGCAGAAGAGCTGCTGCAAGCACTGGCTGCTGTTATCCGGCGCGGTATACCGATAGGCGAGCGTGATGTAGTATACGCAATAGAATTAGCTAAAAAAGACAATCTGGATCAATTTGAAACATTATTTGATGATGAAATAACCAAAAACGCAAAGGGTAAATCCATTCGTGTGAAAACGCTTGGTCAACGGAATTATATCAATGGCATCAAGTCCAATGATTTAGTCTTTGGAATTGGTCCTGCTGGTACCGGGAAAACTTATCTTGCTGTCGTAATGGCTGTCAATGCCCTGAAAAAAGGCATCGTCAAACGCATCATCCTGACACGCCCAGCGGTGGAAGCAGGCGAAAGCCTCGGATTCCTGCCGGGGGATTTAAAGGAAAAGGTGGATCCGTATCTGCGGCCGCTATACGATGCATTGCATGATGTGCTCGGATTGGAGCAGACGACACGATTGATCGAACGCGGTACGATTGAAATCGCTCCGCTTGCATATATGCGCGGCCGTACGCTTGATGATGCGTTCGTCATCCTGGATGAGGCACAGAATACGACAAATGCACAAATGAAGATGTTCCTGACTCGGCTTGGATTCGGTTCCAAGATGGTCATCACCGGCGACCTGACGCAGATTGACTTGCCAAAAGGCGTCGCTTCCGGTCTGCGTTCCGTCGAGACAAAATTAAGCAATGTGAAAGGTATCTATTTTACCTACTTGAAACAGACCGACGTCGTGCGTCATCCGCTTGTGCAGCGGATCATCGAAGCATACGAGTCAGAGTAAAAAGGCCCGGCTCCGGGTCTTTTTCGGTTCAGGTGGATAGGAGGGCAGAGCGTGGCTAGAATAAGGTTAAAGGAGCTGTTCAAAAAGAAGTCGAAGGCTGGTGAACAGGCATTCATCCTGATCGGGGCGTTGCTGCTGGGATGCTTTTTCTTTGTTATGACAGCTTCCAATGTGACGACGAAGGATTATGATGTCCAGGTTTACGATACTGCAAGCGAAACGATCCGATCACCGATCACAATCGAGAATGAAGCGCAGACAGAAAGGCACAGGCAGGAAGCCAGCCAGCAGATTGACGACCGATATACTGTATCTTCCGAAATCACAGAAGCCAAAACCGATGCTGTCAAGGAGATATT
Organism: Terribacillus sp. FSL K6-0262; assembly: GCF_037977385.1. Lineage (NCBI taxonomy): Bacteria > Bacillati > Bacillota > Bacilli > Caryophanales > Bacillaceae > Terribacillus > Terribacillus sp. FSL K6-0262. Next base: position 3,077,638 of record NZ_CP150277.1, read on the forward strand.
CTCTGCCATTGGTCAAGCAGATGAAGAAGATCGTTCCATCGATCAGAGGATGGATATCGTCAAGAACCTGCTTTCGGAATCTGTCAAAGAAGATTTGACAGACCGCCAGCTCGAGCAGCTTTTGGCAATACCGATCGATGAAAGGGAGGTCAGTGAAAAAGTATTCATAGATGCCATCACTGGCTTCTTGGAGGATGGTGTGAAACGTGATGAGGTGCAAAAGACGCGGGAGGAAATGGGAGAACGTATCGATTATGCGGATGTATCCAGTGAAACCAAGCAAGCACTTCGTTCGCTGATAAGCTTTGCCATCGTTCAAAACGCTTCTTTTGATGCGCAGGAGACAGCTTCGGCCAGGGCGGAAGCGCAGCAAAATGTGGCACCTGTCATGATTCGTGCAGGCGAAATCATCGTGCAGGAGGGCCAAACGATCACAAATGATATATACGAAGAGCTTCAGCTTGTCGGCTTGCTGAATAATACAAGGAATGTGCTGCCGCTTGTCGGTCTTGCTTTGTTCATGGCATTATTAACCGGAATATTGACTTACGAAACGATACATACATTGACAAGGCAGACGGGGACGAGTAAGTCTGTCCTATTGTTTATGTTCCTGCTTACTGGTGTATCCGTCCTGTTTTTGAAACTGTTCGGTGTTCTTGGAACAGCAGATCAGCATTATTATTTATTGCTGCCTGCTGCATTTGCGGCAGTCCTATTCCGCCACCTGCTAAGCGAGCGGTTTGCCATCGGCTATGCGATCGTCTACAGTATACTGGCAGGCATCATCCTGAATGATGAAATACCAGGCTCCTTGAATATGGAAGCGGCGCTTTATTATTTATTCGCCCAGCTTGCAGCTGTTTATGCAATCAGAAATGTAAAAGACAGGGCAGCGATGACAAAAGCATTCCTTATACTTGTAAGTGTACAGGTAATCAGTGTATTGTTATTCTTATTCTTTGCTTTTGAAAAGTATGTCTTGGAATCCGTATTGCTGTATATCGGTTTTGCCGTCTTGTCAGCCATCTTGACATTGATATTGGTGGCTGGTGTACTGCCGTTTGTGGAAGCGGGATTCGGTGTGCTTTCGGAGACAAAGCTTTTGGCATTATCGAAACCTAACCATCCATTGCTGAAAAAGATCCTTACCGATGCACCTGGTACTTATCACCACAGCATCATGGTGGCCAATTTGTGCGAAGCGGCGTGTGAAGCCATCGGAGCAGACGGTCTGCTTGCCAGGGTCGGGGCTTATTATCACGATCTCGGCAAAACGCGGCAGCCGCAGCTCTTCATCGAAAACCAAATGGGACGGAAGAATCCGCATGACTCGCTATCTCCGCGGCAAAGTGCTGAAATCATCATACGTCACCCATATGACGGTGCTCAGATGCTGAAAGACAATCGCTTTCCAAAAGAGATCGTCGATATGGCAAAGCAGCATCACGGAACATCGCTGTTGAAGTTTTTCTATTATAAGGAAAAGGAATATAATAAGGACGTCAAGGAAGAGGCATATCGTTATCCAGGTCCAAGACCATCGACAAAGGAGACCGCTGTCTTATCGATTTGCGACTCTGTGGAAGCGGCGGTTCGCTCGATGAAAGAGCCTACGCAGGAAAAGATCCACAGTCTTGTAGACAGCATCATCAAGGATAAGCTGATGGATGGCCAGCTGGATTGCGCGCCGCTGACACTGCAGGAACTGCAAGTGATCAAAGATGCAATTTGTCAGGCGCTTACCGGAATATTCCATTCCCGTATCGAATATCCGGCTGATGAAAAAGTGAAGGAGGCATAACTAATGCAGATTGATTTTCATGATAAAACGAATTCCGTGACAGAAGATTATATCGATCTGATCGATCGGCTGATCCAATACGCAGCGGATGCAGAGAAGATAACCGAGGAAGCGGAGATGTCCATTACATTTGTGGACAATGCGGAGATACAGGTGATAAACCGTAATTATCGTCAAAAGGACGCGCCTACGGATGTCATTTCCTTCGCGATGCAAGAAGAGGGCGAAGGTGAGCAGCAAATCCTTGGGGAAGAAATCCCGATTGTATTCGGCGATATCATCATCTCGGTCGACAAAGCCAAAGAACAGGCAGAAGACTATGGTCACAGTGTGGAGCGGGAACTGGGTTTCCTCGCCCTTCATGGGTTCCTGCATCTATTGGGATATGATCATATGAATGAAGCGGATGAGAAGAAGATGTTCGGCCGACAAGAGGAGATTTTGAATGGCTTCGGACTCAAACGGGAAGAAAACTAAAACTGGCATCGGTTTCCGTTATGCCTGGAATGGGATCCGGTGGACTTTCCTCAGGGAAAGGAATTTTCGGATCCATACAATTGCAGCGGTCATGGCACTGCTCGCAGGTTTCGTTTTCCGAATCGGAACAGCCCAATGGGCCGCTATCCTTTTGAGCATCGGCTTTGTCATCGCGACGGAAATGATCAATACAGTTGTGGAACTGGCGATGGATCATCTGTCACCTGAGCAGAGCCGGACAGTGGGCCTAATCAAGGATATTGCGGCTGGAGCTGTCCTCATTGCAGCGATGACAGCCATTTTTGTCGGGTTGGTCGTTTTCGTTCCGGAAATCATTTCGGCAATGTGAGAAAAACCGTCCATATCACTGGACGGTTTTCGTATGTAGTGAAGTTAATTTGCTGGAAGCGGGGAAAATATTAGCTGGAGCGTTCTAAGCGGATGCTTTCGCTTTTGTTTCGGCTAGCTGTGAGAGCCAGGGACTGAGCCGTAAGCGATAAATCCCTGCGTAAGGAAAGAACACCTTCCTCCGGGCTTTCTCACTTACTTCTCCGTCCCTGATCGGCTCTTTCCGCTTTTGTTTTTATCGGCTAGCTGTGAGAGCCAGGGACTGCGCCGTAAGCGATAAATCCCTGCGTAAGGAAAGAACACCTTCCTCCGGGCTTTCTCACTTACTTCTCCGTCCCTGATCGGCTCTTTCCGCTTTTGTTTTTATCGGCTAGCTGCGAGAGCCAGGGACTGCGCCGTAAGCGATAAGTCCCTGCGGAAGGAATACCACCTCCCTCCGGACCTTCTCACTTACCACTCCGTTTCTTACCGGTCTTCTCCGCTTTTGGTTTGTCGTCTAGCTCCGAAGACCAGAAACTGCGTTGTAAGCGATAAGTCCCTGCGGAAGGAATACCACCTCCCTCCGGGCCTTCTCACTTACCACTCCGTTTCTTACCGGTCTTCTCCGCTTTTGGTTTTTTTTAACCCCTTTTGTCGAATGGGTGAAGTGGCGGGGGATTTGTAGTAAGATAGAGATACAACATTTTAATAGTACTTGAGGTTTTTGTCGTACTAGTACTTGGAGGATTAATACAGCATGCAGAAAGAATTTCGTTCTGGTTTCATTTCCATCATCGGGCGGCCGAATGTTGGGAAATCAACTTTATTGAATCGTTTTGTCGGTCAAAAGATCGCTATCATGAGTGATAAGCCGCAGACGACTCGCAATCGGATCCAAGGGGTGCTCACTCAGGATGATGCACAGTTCATCTTTATCGATACGCCTGGTATCCACAAACCGAAGCATAAACTTGGTGATTTCATGGTCAAGACTGCAGAGAACACGATGAATGAGGTGGATGCTGTCATGTTCATGATCAATGCCGAGGAAGGCTATGGCCGAGGCGATCAATTTATCCTGGAAAGGCTGCAGAAGGTCAATAATCCTGTCTTTCTTGTAGTGAATAAAATTGATAAAGTCCATCCCGATAAGCTGCTCGAACTCATCGAGCTGTATAAGGACAAGTTGGACTTCGCTGAAATCGTTCCGATCAGTGCATTGGAAGGTAATAATACAGCGCATTTACTTGAAACTTTAAAAGGTTATCTGCCAGAAGGCCCCCAATATTATCCAGAGGATCAAGTCACGGATCATCCGGAGCGATTTGTCATCAGTGAGCTTATTCGGGAAAAGGTTTTGCATCTGACACGTGAAGAAGTCCCGCATTCGATTGCGGTTGTCATCGAAGCGATTGAGAATCGGCACAGTACAACTGAAAAGGTATTCATCCAAGCGACGATCGTCACAGAACGAAAATCCCAAAAAGGGATCATTATCGGCAAACAGGGCAGTATGCTCAAACAAGTAGGGAAACTTGCGCGTAGAGATATAGAGATGCTGCTTGGCAGTAAGGTATTCCTGGAGCTTTGGGTCAAAGTGCAGCCTGATTGGCGGAACAAGCAAGCTCAGCTTAATGATTACGGTTTCAGCCGTGAGGAGTATTGATAGCTGGTAATATTTGAAGCACATGGATTCGAAGGTAAGGTGTCATCCTAATTAGGAGTAATTGTTTTGTATGTTCATTTCTTAAAAATACAAAGAAAGGTGGACTTCCTGTGATTGATTTCCATTGGAAAATCTTCAGCAAGACCGGGAGTATCGAAACCTACTTATTGATGAAAGAAATCGAAACGATGTACAATTCACTAATGCCTCCGGAGCAAGATAACATCATCGAGCTCCCGAATTATAACCGCCTTCAATCGAAAATGTAAGCAACAGGAGTGGGAGAGCGTTGCTCCAAAATGTAGAAGGAATCATCCTGCGCACGCAGGATTATGGGGAAACACATAAAATCATCACGATCTTCACCGAGGATCGCGGGAAAATAGCTGTCATGGCCAGGGGAGCCAAAAAACCGAAGAGCAGGATGGCTGCGATTGCGCAGCCATTCATTTTTGGTTCATTCCTGGTGCAGCTTGGATCTGGTATGGGAGCAATGCAGCAGGGGGAGCCTCTGCAAAGCTTCCGATCGATCCGTGAAGATATCGTAAAAACAGCTTATGCATCTTATATAGCGGAAATGACTGATAAGCTGACAGATAATAATAAGCCTGATCCTGATCTATTCCGGCAGCTGCTGCAAGTACTGGAATGGATCAATGATGGCAAAGATGCGGATGTCTTGCGTATCATCTATGAATTGAAGATGTTCCGCCGCGGCGGCTTTGCGCCGACCGTCCACCAATGTGTCAATTGCGGCAGCACGGAAATGCCTTTTAGATTTTCCGTACCTGAAGGCGGTATGCTTTGCCGCCGGTGCATGCATCTTGATCCCGATGCTTATGCGTTATCGGAAAAGGTCACAAAGCTCCTGCAGCTTTTTTCCAGCATCGATATTTCCAGGATCGGCAATATTTCAGTGAAACCGGAAACCAAACGGCTTTTGAACGAGTTGCTTGATGCTTATTATGAACGGTACGGAGGCTATTTCCTGAAAAGCAAGAAATTCCTTGCTCAATTGGATAAACTACAATAAAGCTTTGTTGACAATCAGTATGTCATTTTAGTATGATTAAAAAAAATCGACGGCTTGCGTTGAAGAAGAGTAGTATCCGTCCGGTTCTTTGCAAAGCGAATCTGGGATAGTGGGAGCCAGAACAAAGGCAGACGGGGAAGGCGCTTCGGAGCAAAGGAAAAAGAGTGGCTTCCGTTTGGGAGCAAATAGGGTGGAACCGCGGTAATCCCGTCCCTATGCTGTACATGCAGCATAGGGACGGGGTTTTTCTTGTTCCGCCTTGACGTTGATGAATATAAGATGGAGGGAATCCGATGAATATCCAAAATATGATTTTGACGTTACAGAAGCATTGGTCAGACCAGGGCTGTCTATTGATGCAGGCGTATGATGTAGAAAAAGGGGCCGGTACGATGAGTCCGATGACATTATTGCGCAGCCTGGGTCCGGAGCCATGGAACGTGGCTTACGTAGAGCCATCCAGACGCCCGGCTGATGGCCGCTATGGCGAAAACCCGAACCGTCTATACCAGCACCATCAATTCCAGGTGATCATGAAGCCTTCACCAGACAATATCCAGGAGCTATACTTGGACTCCTTGCGCAAATTGGGTATCGATCCTTTGGAGCACGATATCCGCTTTGTCGAAGATAACTGGGAAAACCCGACGCTTGGAGCCGCTGGTCTTGGCTGGGAAGTGTGGCTTGACGGTATGGAGATCACCCAATTCACCTACTTCCAGCAAATCGGCGGCCTCGAAGCCAAGCCTGTTTCTGTTGAGATTACATATGGTCTGGAACGTCTGGCTTCCTACATCCAGGATAAAGAGAATGTTTTCGATTTGGAATGGACGGATGGAGTGACGGTGGCAGATATCTTCAAACAGCCTGAATTCGAGCATTCCACTTATACTTTTAAAGAATCTGATACAGACATGCTGTTCCAGCTGTTTGATATGTATGAAAAAGAAGCAAAACGGATCATGGACCAAGGTCTTGTCTTCCCGGCCTATGATTATGTACTGAAATGTTCCCACACATTCAACTTGCTGGATGCAAAAGGGGCCATTTCGGTTACCGAGCGTACCGGTTATATCGGCAGAGTCCGGAACTTGGCGAGATCCATTGCGAAGAGCTATGTAGCGGAACGGGAACGACTTGGCTTCCCGATGCTGAAAGAAGGAGCGGATGAGCATGCAGAATAAAGATGTACTTTTTGAAATCGGTTTGGAGGAAATGCCTGCCCGTTTCCTGCCCGGCACGATCGAGCAGCTTGAAACGAAAACGGCAGCTTGGCTGGATGAGTTGGGTCTTTCCTATGACAAAGTGACGGTACAAGGAACGCCGCGGCGTATCGCTGTTACAATCCAGTCGCTTTCGGATAAGCAGCCTGATATCGAAGAAGAGGTCAAAGGACCGGCACTGCGTATCGCAAAAGATGAAGCGGGGGAATGGACAAAAGCAGCACAAGGTTTCACACGGGGGCAGGGTGCTTCCGTCGAGGATATTTACACAAAAGATGTGGATGGGACAGAATATATCTTCGTGAAGAAATTTGTCAAAGGACAGCTTGCGGCTGAATTGCTGCCATCCTTTAAAGATGTGCTGCTCAGCTTGCATTTCCCTAAAAATATGCGCTGGGGCTCCGGCAGCCTGCGCTATGCTCGACCTATCCGCTGGATCGCAGCATTATACGGCGATTCCATCATCCCGATGGAGATAGCTGGAATTGAATCATCGAATCTTACTTATGGACATCGCTTCCTGGGAAGCACAGCGACCATCGATAATCCTGGCGCATATGCTTCTGTGCTTGAGAAGCAATTCGTCATCGTGGATCAAAAGCAGCGCAAGCAAATGATCATCGATGGCATCCGTCAGTTGGAGACTGCAAACGGATGGCGGATTCCAATCGATGAAGAACTGCTTGAAGAAGTGCTGTATCTTGTCGAATATCCAACCGTGTTCCACGGTGACTTTGCCGAAGGCTTCCTTGATTTGCCGCAAGAGGTGCTGATCACCAGCATGAAAGAGCATCAGCGCTATTTCCCTGTGACGGATGCATCCGGCAAGCTGCTGGCACATTTCATCGGTGTCCGTAACGGAAACAGCGACCATTTGGAAAAGGTAGCCCGCGGAAACGAGAAGGTGTTGCGTGCTAGACTGCAGGATGCTGAGTTCTTCTATGCGGAAGATAAAGCACAGCCGATCGAGAAATCACTGGAGAAACTATCCAAGATGGTCTATCAAGTGGAGCTCGGTACTTTGCAGGATAAAGTGGATCGTGTGACGAAGATTGCAAAAATGATCAGTGAAGCTGTCGGAGTGGATCAGGAAACCGCAGATCGGACACAGCGAGCTGCCAGCATCGCTAAATTCGACCTCGTGACCAATATGGTGAATGAATTCACTGAATTACAAGGTATCATGGGCGAAAAGTATGCACGCCACTTCGGAGAAGACGAACGTGTTGCCCAAGCGATCCGTGAACAGTATATGCCGACTTCATCCCACGGGGAGCTTCCTGAGTCAGTGGAAGGTACGATTGTCAGCATTGCGGACAAACTGGATACGATCGTTGGAAGCATGGTCATCGGAAATGTTCCGACTGGCTCACAGGATCCATACGGCTTGCGTCGTCAAGCTGCCGGTATCATCCAGATGCTTGCGAAAACAGACTGGCAGATTACCATTGAGGATATCGTCGAACGTACAGTGGCTTTATTCGAAGAGAATTCGCTGCCGACAGTCGAAAAAGATGTGTATACAGAGGATATTCGCAGCTTCTTCCACCAGCGTGCTTCGCAATTGCTGAAAGAAGAAGGCATCTCTTATGACGTGATCGAGGCGGTTCTGGCTATTCAAATCGGCAACTATCCGTATACCCTTGCTAAGGCGAAGGTATTGCAGGCATTGCGTCATGATGAGGATTTCAAACCAGTTCAAGAAGCATTGGGACGTGTCATCAACCTGGCTAAAAAAGGTACAGACCAAGGCGTGGACGAATCATTGTTCGAAAACGAACAGGAAAAGCAGCTGTATGGTATGCTTGAACAAAACAAAACCATCTATTTGAATGCTGCCTCCAAACGGCAGGCGGGAGAGGCTTTGGATACATTGGCTGCGTTCGCTGACAGCATCCATGCATTTTTCGACCATACGATGGTCATGGCAGAGGATGAAAAATTAAAAATGAACCGCTTATCATTATTGAACCAATTGGCTGCACTGATCCTTAGCTACGCGGATGTGACAAAAGTACAGTGGAAGCAGGTCCAATGAGGGCAGTTCTTGGATAGAGGTGATGAACATGGATTTGTCTAAACGACAACAGCAGATTATCGCGATTGTGAAAGAGGCGGGTCCGATAACAGGTGAACAGATCGCCGAACGGCTGAATCTGACGCGGGCGACATTGCGTCCGGATTTGGCCATACTGACAATGGTTGGTTTCCTTGATGCAAGACCTCGTGTTGGTTACTTCTATACAGGTAAGACAGGTTCAGAAATCATCACGGAAAAACTGATGAAATATAAAGTGGAAAATTTTCAGTCGATGCCGATCAGCGTCAAAGAAGATGATTCTGCTTATGATGCCATCAGCGCAATGTTCCTAAGCGATGTCGGTACGCTCTTTGCAGTCGATCAAGACAATAATCTCGTTGGTGTTGTTTCCCGGAAGGATTTGCTGCGGGCAAGCATCGGCAATCAGGTGCTGCAGGATATCCCGGTTCACATCATCATGACGAGGATGCCGAATGTAGCCGTTTGTTATCCGGATGAGCTGCTGGTCGAAGCGGCCAATCGATTGATTGAAAAACAAATCGACAGCCTGCCTGTCCTAGAAAGATCGAATGAGGATGGAGCAAAAGTTGTTGGGCGTATTACCAAGACGACGATCACGAGGGCTTTTGTCGAACTCGCTCGAAATGAACTAATGTAAAAGAATCCAGGAGGGGAACCGATGGAGAAACCAATCGTCTTCGTTGTATCAGATTCTGTAGGAGAAACAGCAGAGCTTGTTGTGAAAGCAGCGCTCAGCCAGTTCAATTTGGACGAACCGTTCGCTTTGCAGCGCGTTCCGTATGTAGAGAATACTTCCATCTTGGAAGAAACGATAAAGCAAGCCAACGAATGTCCTTCGATCATTGCGTTTACGATGGTCAATCCGGATTTCCGGGCTTACCTGTCCAATGAGGCCAAGCGGCATGGCATACCTTGCATCGATCTCATGGGTCCGCTGATGGATGAAATGGAAAATATGTTCCATCAGAAGCCGAAGCTGCAGCCTGGCCTTGTACATCGGCTTGATGAAGATTATTTCCGCAGAATCGAAGCGATCGAATTCGCGGTGCGCTATGATGATGGCCGGGATCCGCGCGGCATTACACGGGCCGATATTGTACTCATTGGTGTCTCACGTACTTCCAAAACGCCATTATCCCAGTATTTGGCGCATAAACGCCTGAAAGTTGCCAATGTACCGATCGTTCCCGAGGTCGAGCCGCCCCGGGAGCTTTTCCAGGTGGATCCTGCCAAATGCATCGGTCTTCGCATCAGTCCGGAAAAGCTTAATAATATCCGCAAGGAACGTCTGAAAGCACTGGGGCTTGGAGACCAAGCGAGCTATGCCAATATCGACCGGATCAATCATGAGCTGGAGCATTTTGATAAGATTGTCGAACGAATCGGCTGTCGTGTCATCGATGTTTCCAATAAAGCAGTGGAAGAAACGGCGAACAGTATCCTTACCGTGCGTAACCAACAGGATTAATTTAATTCAAAGTTAGTGTTAAGATTCTGTTTAACTGTTGACGGTATTCCGGTGGAATCTTTACGATAACAATAGAAGAGGTGACGGCAGACAATCTGTTGTTGCCTCTTCTATTTCGTAAATCGAATCCGGCGAGGAGACCTGACTCAAATGAAAAAACAGCAGCAGATTCAATCCATCTATCTTATGCGGCTTTTGGCAATGTCACTTGTCGTACTCGTCCATGTAACGGGCGCCTATGCCACCGTTTTGCCTTTTGCAAGCGATGCATATGAAAAATATCATTTCCTGAATCGGATCATCCGGATCGAAGCCGGTATCTTCATTGCCATCACCGGTCTGGTTTTCTTTTATCAATACAAAAATAAAAAACTGACAAAAAACTTGTGGAAGGATTATTACAGGAAACGAGTCACCTTCATATTGGTTCCTTACATCATATGGGCGCTGGTGTATGAATTGCACAAAGCGGTGCTTGGGTTCGGTGATTTGCAGCCAGCAGCCATTCTGAAGCGTATCATTTTCGGTGAAAGCTATTATCAGCTGCATTTCATCTTTCTCATTGTCCAGGTCTATTTGGTGCTTCCATTGCTGATATGGCTGGATCACAGCTCGGCTTTCTTCAGGAGATACATGTTCATCTTCGGGGGACTGCTTCAGCTTGGTTATATAGCGCTGCAGACGTTCCTGCCGCCAAGTCCGTTTCCGTTATTCCTGCAGCTTATGGGGACCTTACTGCTTGGTGGCTGGATCGGCGTCCATTATGACAGGGAAAAAGCAAAAAGCAACCACTGGTCTACATGGATCTGGCTGCTTATCAGTGCCATTGCCGGCTCGGCGATTGCAATTTATTATTACGCTGCCGGTACACTGGGGAATTTGGAATGGAATAATATCCTATATGAGAGCGTCAATTATATCTTCCTTATCACGGGCTGTTATGCAATCTTCAGGATCGCTGAATCGGCGACGGACAAACTATCCGCTTCCGCACTCGCCAAATTACAGCAAATTGCGAGTTATTCATTCGGGTATTATCTGCTCCATCCGCTTGTGCTTGATTATGTGACAAGAACGATACCTGCATACAGCAACTATTTGTTTCATATCCAGATATTGCTGCGCTATCTGACAGTGATGGGGGTTTGCTTCGCAGTCATTTATCTATTCCATCGTTATGTGCCTTTTGCCTCCGTCCTATTTGGAAAATTACCGCGGAGAAGCGGCAAGCTGCAGCGGTCAAAGGCTTCCTGATCAAGGTCAAGAGGATTGTTTTCCCTAGAGTGAAATGATTATCGTATTAAAACTAAAATGATGGCTTTTTCAATTACTTTGTATTATAATTAGTTTTTGTGAAAAAATGTTGTTAGTATGATTTATGTATAAATGGCAACCCTTGAGGTAAAAAGCTTTATAAAAATTTTACGAAAAAGGAAGGATTCCGCATTTTATTGTAGAATAAGTGAGACATGAAATCACATAACTCCATTGTATATGTGGATGCAGATAGCAGTCCTGTAAAGCAGGAGATCATTTCTGCATGTGCAGCGCATCACGTTCCTGTGCGTTTCATCACCACCATCAATCATCTGAGCAGTGATTCGGATGCTTCATGGGTGGTGCTTGATCCTGTAGATCAAGCGGTGGATTGGTATATTCTGAATCATATCAGCCCCGGAGATTGTGTCGTTACGCAAGACCTGGCATTGGCAACTTTGCTGACGGCAAAGGATGTAACTGTCATCACACCTCGCGGGGAACTGATCACGGAGGCTGATGCAGATGAAATCCTCCTAAGAAAGCACATGCGGATCCAAAATCAACGACAGGGCAAACGAATAAAGGGACCTTCCAAGCTGACAGCTGCTGATCGAAGAAGATTCCTTACTATTTTTTCGTCTTTTTGTCGAAAAATGCAGGAATCAGACGGAAGCTGTTGAATTATATAGGTTGGTGATGTGGAATGGCTGGTGGAATACCAGAAGAAGTGGTCGATGAAGTTCGTAAATCGAATGATATTGTGGATGTCATCGGGGAGCATGTCCAATTAAAGAAACAAGGGCGGAATTATTTCGGACTTTGTCCTTTCCATGGGGAGAAATCCCCATCGTTCTCCGTAACGCAGGAAAAGCAGATTTTCCACTGTTTTGGCTGCGGTAAGGGAGGGAATGTATTCACTTTCCTGATGGAGCTGGAAGGTCTTTCTTTCTCCCAGGCTGTCCAGCAGCTCGCCAAAAGAAGCGGGACGGACTTGCCTGCACATGTAACGGAGCAGCAGGACCGCGCACAATCCAGGGAAGAGCAGACAGCACTTGAGGCGAATGAGTGGGTCGTCAAGCTTTATCACAACCTGCTGCGCAATACGAAAGAAGGCAAGACTGGGTATGAATATCTCCTTGGCCGCGGTCTGACCGATGAGACGATTGATACATTCCAGCTTGGTTTTGCCCCGAACAGCAGGGACTTTACCGTGAAATTCCTCGAAGGAAAAGGGTACAAGCCGCAGGAACTGCTTCATACTGGTTTATTTTCGACCGATAAAGAAAATAAACCCCAGGATCGCTTCCGCGGCCGGGTGATTTTTCCGATCCGGAATCACCTCGGTAAGACGGTCGGCTTTGGCGGACGTACATTAGGCGGTGATCAGGAGCCGAAATATCTGAACAGTTCCGAAAGCGAGCTCTTCCAGAAAGGAAGGATGCTGTTCAACTTCGACCTGGCCAGGGGTGAAATCCGCAAAACGGCTCAGGTGGTCGTGTTCGAAGGGTATAATGATGTGATTGCAGCCTATCAGGCCGGAGTCCGGAATGGGGTTGCGACTCTTGGAACTTCCCTGACAGAGACGCAGGCGCGGCTTTTGAAGCGTTACGCAGAACAGGTCGTCATATGTTATGACGGTGACAAGGCAGGATTCGAAGCTTCTTACCGTGCCTTGCAAGTGCTGCGGAAGGCCGGCAATCATGTACGTGTCGCCATGCTCAGGGACGGTCTGGATCCAGATGATTTCATTCGTGAGCATGGAGCGGAAAAATTCAAGCGTTCCATCATTGATGCCGCCCTGACGGATATGTCCTTCATGATGCATTACTTAAAGCAGGACTTCAATCTTTCCATTGAAGGAGATCGCCTGCAATATGTAGAAAAAGTGTTGGATGAGATTGCACAGATTGAAAGCTCTGTAGAAAGGGAACACTATCTGCGGGAGCTGTCAAATGCAATGGATCTTTCCGTTGATACACTTGCCTCCGATCTTGAGCCAAGACTCCGGAAAAAGGAAAATAGGAGAGCTGCAGGCAATCCGGCAAAACCGCAGGTTCCAAAACAGCAATCCCGTCATTATGAAAAAAAAATACCAACTGCATATCAGACAGCAGAAAAACAACTGCTTGCGCATATGCTTAGAACAGCGGCTATAGCGGATAAGGTCCGGGAAGAAATCGGCGCTTCCTTCATAACCGAACAGATGCAGGTGATTGCCACCCATCTCTATGCGTTTTATGAGGAGGGACATGACGCGGATGTCAGCCAATTCGTGTCATCACTGGAGGATCCGTCCTTGCAGCAGCTGGTCATTCAAACGGCGATGCTTCCGGTGGTCGAGGATATCAGCGATCAGGAAATCGGTGATTACATCCGGACGATCAAGAACGAGCAAGTGAATAAGACGGACATTAACCAGCTGCTGGCCGAGCAGCGGCAAGCCGAACAGGAGAATGATCCGATACGCGCAGCACAGATAGCCATGAAGATCATGGAAATACGTAGAACTTTAAAAAGTTCTCTGTAACAATAGATAGCTTGATGTTTTGGAAGGAGGAGGACTTATGGCGGAAAATAAGCCAGCAGGTTCTAAAGTGAATGATACTGAAATGACATTGGAGCAAGCAAAAGATCTCCTTGTTGAAATGGGTAAGAAGCGCGGAGTCCTTGCTTACGAAGAGGTAAGCGAGCGTCTTGCGAATTTCGAATTGGATTCCGATCAAATGGATGAAATCTATGAGCACTTGAACGAACAAGGTGTGGAAGTGATTGGTGAATCCGATCAGGACCCTAATATGAAGGAAATTGCAAAAGAAGAGGAATTTGACTTGAATGATTTGAGTGTGCCGCTCGGCATCAAGATCAATGACCCTGTCCGTATGTACTTGAAAGAAATCGGACGTGTCGATTTATTGTCTGCAAAAGAGGAAATCGAACTTGCAGAACGAATCGAAGCCGGCGATGAAGTAGCGAAACGGAGATTGGCGGAAGCGAACCTTCGACTTGTTGTCAGCATTGCGAAACGCTATGTCGGACGCGGTATGTTATTCCTTGATTTGATCCAGGAAGGTAATATGGGTCTCATCAAAGCAGTAGAGAAATTCGATTACCGCAAAGGTTTCAAATTCAGTACGTATGCAACTTGGTGGATCCGTCAGGCAATCACACGTGCGATCGCCGACCAAGCACGTACGATCCGTATCCCGGTGCATATGGTCGAAACAATCAATAAGTTGATCCGTGTGCAGCGTCAGCTCCTGCAGGATTTAGGGCGTGAACCGTCTCCTGAGGAAATCGGTGAAGAAATGGATCTTACACCGGAAAAAGTACGGGAAATCCTGAAGATTGCACAAGAACCAGTATCCCTTGAAACACCAATCGGGGAAGAAGATGATTCCCATCTTGGAGATTTCATTGAGGACCAGGAAGCAACCTCCCCATCTGATCATGCAGCATATGAATTGCTGAAAGAACAGCTGGAGGATGTATTGGATACATTGACTGACCGGGAAGAAAATGTCCTTCGTCTGCGTTTTGGACTTGATGACGGCAGAACGAGAACACTGGAAGAAGTCGGCCGTGTATTCGGCGTCACCAGGGAGCGTATCCGTCAAATCGAAGCCAAAGCATTGCGTAAGCTTCGCCATCCAAGCCGGAGCAAACGCTTGAAGGATTTCCTGGAATAAGAAGGCTGCGCTCAGCTATCATGCGTGTACCGCATATGGCTGGGCTTTCTTATTGCCTTTAGGAATACATACATTTTACAAAAACTGAGAGGCGAATGCAAATTCTCCTGGCAAAAAGTATGGGAGGATATTTTACAAAAAACACGTATATTTGACAGAGGAGTTGGATATAATGAACGTTTTATCATTATCAAAGCGGCTTTCGGCAGTTGCTGCCCATCTGCCTGAATCCGCTCATTTCGTCGATGTCGGATCAGATCATGCTTATCTTCCTTGTTATGTATGTCTGAACGATCCTTCGAGCCTGGCGGTAGCAGGGGAAATCAATGAAGGCCCTTTCCGCAGTGCGCAAAAGCAGGTGAAACTGCAAGGATTGGAAGACCGTATCGATGTCCGGAAAGGAGACGGACTGGCAGTGGTGGAAAAGGATGAAGTGCAACAGGTCATCATTGCCGGGATGGGAGGCCCGCTGATTGCCTCGATTTTGGAACAAGGGAAGGATAAGCTTGGCCGTGTCGAACAGCTTATCGTCCAGCCGAATATCGATGCCAGGGTTCTTCGGAAATGGTTCCAAGCTAATGGGTTCGTCCTGCAAAAAGAGCAGATCCTGGAAGAAGCTGGACATGTTTATGAAGTGTTGGTCGCTGTCAGGCAGGGTAAGGATATTTATCATGAGGATGCAGCCATCCGCGAAAAGGAGCTTTTGCTCGGCCCGATATTAGTGAAGGAGAAAAATCAAGCCTTTCGTATGAAATGGCTGGATTACAAGCGGAAGCTTGAGCGGAATGTAGCGAATATGCAGCAAGCGCAGCATGTCGATGAGATAAAGCTGGCAGCTTTTAAGAAAGAACTGGCATGGCTTGAGGAGGAATTGGATGACTGAACAAATACGGATTGCTGACGTTATCGAGTATTTCGAATCTTGGTGCCCGTCATCGCTTGCATATGATTGGGATAATGTCGGTCTGCAGGTAGGGACGCTTGATAACCTGGTGACTGGTATCATGACAACACTGGATGTAACCGAAGCTGTTGTGGATGAGGCGATACGGAACAGGGTGAATTTGATCATTGCCCATCACCCTTTATTGTTTGCCCCGCCAAAAAAACTGGATACGGATACACCGAAAGGACGCATCATCCAGAAGCTGCTGAAACATGACATCACCGTATATGCAGCCCATACGAATCTGGACCTGGTCGAAGGCGGTGTCAATGATATGCTGGCGGATGCTTTGGAATTGATGCAAAAAAGGGTCTTTCTGCCGGAAGGGAATCAGACTTTCAAGAAACTGATTGTCTTTGTCCCGAAGACACATGAGCAAAGAGTGAAGGATGCCTTGCATGCAGGAGGAGCTGGTAATATAGGGAATTATGAGAAAGTCAGCTTTGTTTCCCAAGGCAGCGGATACTTCCAGCCTATGGACGATGCACAGCCTTTCATTGGTCAGGCAGGGGTGCTGGAGCAAGTGGAAGAGGTTCGAATCGAAGTGCTGGTACCTAGTGAGAAGGTAAGACAAGCGGTGGATGCAATGATTAAAGCCCATCCGTATGAAGAAGTGGCATACGATATTTATCCGGTTGAGCAGACAGGGAAAGTTTATGGCTTGGGCCGAATCGGTAAACTGCCGTCACCGATGACATTGCGTGAACTGGCTGAAAAGGTAAGACAGCGGTATGATGTGCAGCATGTACGTTTTATCGGGGATGCATCTGCTTCGGTAGAAACAGTCGCTGTACTCGGAGGAAGCGGCAGGGACTATATCAACCAAGCCCTCAAACAGGCTGATGTCTATATCACCGGGGATTTAACATTCCATGAAACACAGGATGCAATGGAAGCAGGACTGAAACTGATCGATCCAGGCCATTATGCTGAACAGATCATGAAGGAAAAGGTAGCGGATTATTTGCAAGCTGCATTCAAAGAAGTGCCTGTATTTATATCTCAAGTGAATACGGATCCGTTCCGTGCCATATGAAAAAACCGAGTCCGTCATGGACTCGGTTTCCTTATGCTTTTTTGACTTTGACTTTCGGAAGGATTTTCTTCGGATCCACATTGAATTCCAGCTTCACATCTTCCTTGGATGCCGGATCGAATTTCTCGATGAAATTGATGACTTCCTTCGTCACAGGAGTGGGAGTGGAGGCGCCGGCAGTGATAGCCACCGTTTCAACACCTTCCAGCCATTCCAGCTTCAGCTGGGAAAGATCTTCGATGCGGTATGCCTTTGTACCAGCGATTTCTTCTGATACCTGTGCAAGGCGGTTGGAGTTGTTGCTGCGCGGATCGCCGACAACCAATGTCAAATCAGCATCCTTTGCTTGTTCAGCGACAGCTTCCTGGCGTACTTGTGTTGCCATGCAGATTTCCTGTATCATCTCTGTCTGTGGGAATTTCTCTTTTACAAGCTGCATGACATCGTAGACATCCCACTGGCTCATCGTCGTCTGGTTCGTCACGATCAGCTTCTCAGCATCCAATTCGAGTGCTTGTACGTCTTCTTCCGTCTGGACGAGATGAACCTTACCGGGAGCGACACCCATCGCACCTTCTGGCTCTGGATGGCCTTTTTTCCCGATATAGACCACTTCATAGCCCTCAGCCACTTTTTCACGGATCAAGTCGTGGGTGCGGGTCACATCCGGGCAGGTTGCATCAAGGACTGTCAGGCCTTTTTCATGAGCTCGCTGTTTTACTTCAGGTGATACACCATGTGCGGTGAATACTACGGTACCGCTGTCTATTTGTTCTAAAAGCTCCATTCGGTTCGAACCATCGAGTGTGATGACACCTTCCGTTTCGAATGCATTGGTTACATGCGCATTATGCACGATCATGCCGAGAATGTAGATCGGCCGGGGCAGGTTCTCATCCCTTACGGCATTCTGCGCTATCACCATGGCATCCACCACACCGTAGCAGTAACCTCGCGGCGCTATTTTGATTACGTTCATTCGCTGTGTTTCCCCCTTCTCCGTTTACACGGGACATCTATTTCTGGGTCTTCTCCATTATAAAGGCTATTAGGGAATATGACAAAGATTGTTTATTATCCGCATGCAATCGTGCAAAATATGACAAAGTCCTCTATAATGTAAAAAGTAAGAGAATGACCAAAAGGAGTTACACATGAAAAATCATCAATTCAAACAATATGCGCTTCAGCCGACAGTCAATGAAGCGATTGATAAACTTGGCTTTGCCAAACCAACACCGATCCAGGAAAAAGTCATCCCGGCTGTTCTGCGCGGGGAAAGCGTCATTGGGCAGTCCCATACCGGATCTGGTAAAACGCATTCCTATTTGATTCCATTGTTCAGCAAGTTGAAGGAAGGCGAACAGAACGCACAGTTCGTCGTCACGGCACCAACTCGGGAACTGGCCATCCAGATTTATGAGGAAGCCCGCCACTTCATCAAACTCGCCGGTAAAGAGCACGAATGGCATACCAAGCTGTTCATTGGCGGCACAGACAAAAAGAGATCGATCGAGAAATTGAAGACACAGCCGCAGATCGTCATCGGTACACCGGGCCGAATCCTCGATTTGATGGAGGAGCAGGCTTTGGATCTGTATCCTGCTGCGAGCTTCGTCGTCGATGAGGCAGATTTGATGCTGGACCTTGGTTTCATCAAAGAAGTGGATCAGATTTTGTCCCGGATGCGCCAGGATGTACAGCTGCTTGTATTCTCAGCGACAATTCCGGAGCGGCTGCAGCCATTCCTCAAAAAATACCTGGAGAATCCGAAGCACTTCGAAATCGGCGGTCATCTATCTCCTGAGACGATGGAACACCGCCTGATCCCGATGCGCCACCGCAGTGAAGCGGAGATGATCATGAAGATAGCTGGTGTCATCCAGCCCTATATGGCGATCATTTTTGTAAACGGAAAAGATGCCGCCAATGCCCTGGCAGCCGAATTGACGGATAAAGGGCTGCAGGTGGGCTTATTGCACGGCGGACTCACGCCAAGGGAACGAAAGCGTGTATTGCGGGATATCCAGGAGCTGCGGTTCCAATACCTGGTTGCAACCGACTTGGCAGCACGCGGCATCGACATCAAGGGTGTCAGCCATGTCATCAATGCGCAGCTGCCAAAAGAGGAGCCTTTCTATGTACACCGCGTCGGACGGACTGCGCGTGCAGGATTGGAAGGTACTGCAATCAGCTTGTATCATGATCATGACCTGGAGCTGATCCAGAAGCTCGACAAAAAGGGTCTTGCCTTCACGACCTATGACATTGCAGGTGGAGAGTGGAAGGAACTAAAAGCTTGGAATGAGCGGGTTACGCGGAAAAAGACGGAATCCGATAATGAATCCCAAGCATGGAAGCAAGTGCGGAAGCCGAAGAAAGTAAAACCGGGCTATAAGCGTAAAATGAAATATCAAAAAGATAAAATCAAGAAAAAGCTGGACCGAAAAGATCGTTTTAAGCGGAAGTAAGGAGAAAGAGATATATGATAATCGGATCACATGTCAGTATGAGCGGGAAGAAAATGCTATTGGGTTCCAGTGAGGAAGCGTATTCCTATGGCGCCAATGCGATGATGATTTATACTGGGGCACCACAGAACACAAGAAGAAAGGCGATCGAAGAGCTGAACATCGAAGCAGGACGTGCGCATATGAAAGAGCACGGAATCACTGACATCGTCGTGCATGCTCCTTATATCATCAATATCGGAAATACAATCAAGCCGGAGACTTTCGAGCTCGGTGTCAATTTCCTTCGCAGTGAAATCGAACGGACAGAAGCTATCGGGGCGGAACAGATCGTGCTTCATCCCGGTGCGCATGTCGGGGAAGGAGTCCCGGCTGCTATCCAGAAAATCATTGAAGGTCTGAACGAAGTGCTGGAAAAAGAACAGAATGTCCAGATCGCATTGGAAACGATGGCTGGAAAAGGATCTGAGGTTGGATCGAACTTTGAAGAACTTGCGCGCATCATCGATGGCGTTACGTATAATGACAAGCTATCCATTTGCTTCGATACTTGCCACACACATGATGCAGGCTATGATATCGTCAACGATTTCGATGGAGTATTGGATCATTTTGACAGGGTGATTGGCCTGGACAGGTTGAAAGTGATCCATGTCAATGACAGCAAGAATGAACGCGGAGCACGAAAAGACCGGCACGAAAACATTGGTTTTGGCCATATCGGCTACGATGCGCTGCGTTATATCGTCCATCACGATCAGCTGCAGCATTTGCCTAAGATTTTGGAAACACCTTATGTCGGGGAAGACAAGAAGAACAAAAAAGCACCTTATGCACATGAAATCGATATGCTGATGGCAAATAGTTTCAATCCGAACTTAAAAGAACATATCATGGCGTAAAAAAACACCCCGGAAGCAGCGATTGCTTCCGGGGTGTTTCTCTACAGCTGGATGCCGTGTTCCTTCGCCAGCTGCAGGAATATTTGGTGGGTTTTTTGAGCGGTTTGTGTATCGGTGATTTGGGCGAGAGCCTTCAGCATCTGAAGCCGATCATTTTCTTTGAATGGATCTAATCTGTTCTGACGCAGAAATTGGACGATTTGGGATGCCTGTGAGGGCGTAAGGGGTACTTGATATGCTCGGCTTTGCTCCAGGATCTCATCTACAGTCAAATTCTTCAGCTTATTAAGGACGAGTTTATGGACGATGAAATTCATTGGAAACCTCCAGCTCTAAGGTGTGGATGAAGCATAGGAATTCCTTTATCTACCTGGTTAGTTTATGCCCAAATGACACAAAATAGAACCATACCTTACCCCAGATAAGGAGGTTTCACATGGATAAGGAGCAATTCGATCAAGATGTAAAGACAAAGCGTGATATGGAAACATCAGCAGAGATATCTCCTGCGCAGGATGGCTACCGGCGTTCTGAAAAAGAAGAAGGAAACCATGCGACTGATTCTGGCAAGGTATTCGGCTATATCGCCTTGATCTTATCTGTTGCAGCTTTCTTTTTCGCACCGATCCTTGTCGGGGCAGCTGGTATCGTCTTCGGCGTATTGGCGAAGAGAAGAGGCGCAGATACGCTAGGAAACATCGCCTTGATTGTGAGCATTTTAGCAATTGTCATATCGCTATTCACAGCACCATATGTATAAAAAAAGCTGACTCCATCCGGAGTCAGCTTTCTTATGCTTCAGCTGCTTCTTTTTCTTTTGCTTGTTTTGCAAAATATTCTTCAGCAAGCTTATCGATTTCGACTTTCAATTCCTCGACCATTGTTTCTTCAGGTACTTTCCGAATGATTTCACCGTGGCGGAACAGCAATCCTTCTCCGCGGGCACCGGCGATGCCGATATCCGCTTCGCGTGCTTCACCAGGGCCGTTGACCGCACATCCGAGTACGGCGACTTTGATAGGTGCCTTGATCGTGCTGATATACTCTTCCACTTCATTCGCAATGCTGATCAAGTCGATTTCGATGCGTCCGCATGTAGGGCAGGAAATCAATGTCGCTGCATTGGAAGATAAATTGAATATTTTGAGCAGCTCGCGTGCCACTTTTACTTCTTCCACTGGATCCGCGCTAAGGGAAATCCGCATGGTGCTTCCGATTCCTTTACTTAGGATGGCGCCCAGACCGGCAGCACTTTTTACTGTACCGGCAAACAGTGTTCCTGATTCAGTGATACCAAGGTGAAGCGGGTAAGGGATCACTTCTGCCGCTTTTTCATATGCTTCGATGGCCAAGGATACATCGGATGCCTTAAGGGATACGATGATGTCATGGAAATCGAGTTCTTCCAAGATCTTGATATGATGCAAGGCACTCTCTACCATGCCATCTGCAGTCGGATAACCGTATTTTTCAAGGATGTGACGCTCCAATGAACCAGCGTTTACACCGATACGAATCGGAATGCCTTTTGCTTTGGCTGCGTTGACGACCGCCTCAACCTTTTCCCGTTTACCGATGTTGCCTGGGTTGATCCGGATTTTGTCCGCTCCGCCTTCGATCGCTTTCAGAGCCAATTTATAGTTGAAATGAATATCTACAACCAGCGGAATGTTTATACGTTTCTTGATTTCAGGAATCGCCTCGGCTGCACGCTGGTCAGGGCATGCAACTCGCACGACTTGACAGCCTGCTTCCTCAAGACGCAGTATTTCCGCTACCGTAGCTTCCACGTCATGTGTCTTTGTTGTTGTCATGGACTGAATGACAACCTCGTTTTTACCGCCGATCGTAATGTCCCCGACTTTGACCGGACGGGTGTCTTTTCTGTGTATTAATGCCATTTATATATCGCTCCTTTGATTATCGCGAGGAAAACAGGGATATATCCTTATATTTTCCCATTATAATGCTAATCCTGTTAAATTAGAAGTAACTAGGCTCAAGTTTAATAAAATCTTCATTTAAGATAATGGGGAAAATAATAGGCGGATCCTGCATCCAGTGCATACGGATCCTTTCCCGGATTCAGTTCCTCGAAATCCCGGATCACCTGTTCCATCGTAACGCGCAAGTCATTATTGTTCAACTCATTTGCTACGGATAGAAGCGTATCGCCTTGTTTTACCTGCAGCAGCACGGGCTGAAACGTCTCCTGGTGCGTTCCTTGATTTTCATCGGCTCCGGGTTCTTCTGTTTTTGTTTCTGCCTGTTTGGGGACAGCAGGTATCGGACTTCCGATCGTCAGATCCTTCCATATACTCATGAATAAAGCACAGCAAAATAGAAAGATGCCCATCCGTTTCCACATAAGACCTTCCTCCGATCCAGGACTATTATGATAAGTATTAGGCAGAGGGAGGGAAATACCTTTTATAGTGAAACAAAAAGTCGATTTGAACGTATAAAGATAGTAGAAGAAAGGAGTATGGACATGCTGGATTACAATTGGATCCCAGTTTTTATGACAGGTCTTGGGACAATGTTTCTTATCGGGGAGATCCTCGTTAAAGCCAAAGGAATCTTTTTCTTGTTGGGGGCAGGCTTCATCAGTACTTACTTTATCAGTTATCTGGATCCATCGAGCTTATGGTATATGCTTCCGCTCTATTTTATCGGCATGCTGCTGATTGTCATTGACGGGAAATTGCTTAATGACGGGACACTCAGCGTAATTGGCCTATTGACGATGCTGCTTACTGTCGGATTCACAGCACCGAATTGGACAGCGGGAATCTATGCGATCATCGGAGTGATAGTCGGAGCGGCGGGATCCATGATTTTTCTCAAAGCGTTCCCGAAAAGGGATATGTGGGGCAAGATAGCCTTGCTTGATACGCTAAGTTCCGACAAAGGATATAATTCCATGAATGAGACATATGCTGCGCTCGTGGGACAGGAAGGGGAAACGGTGACACCGATGCGCCCATCTGGCACGGTCCGTGTCGATGGCCGTGAATTAAGTGCTGTCACAGATGGAAAGTGGCTGGATAGGGGCAGCCGTATCAAAGTGACGAATGTCAGCGGTGCTCGGATCATGGTGGAGCAAGCGGAAGAAAATAAAGAATAGAGAAAGAATTCTATTAAATAAATTGTAAATTTCTATACAAGACCTTTACAAGCCTCCTGACACAATCAATAATTGGATTAGGGAACACAGAAAGGGAAGGAAGGCTTGCATTGTCTAATTGGGAATTTATCATCTTTGAATTTATCGGAGGTTTGGGCCTGTTTCTCTTTTCGATCCGTTATTTGGGGGATGGATTGCAGCGGGCATATGGCAGGCAGCTGCAGCTTGCCATGCATCGCTTTACGGTTCATCCGCTGATCGGAGTATTATCAGGTCTTATCGTAACAGTCCTCATTCAAAGCAGCACCGCAACAAGCATACTCATTGTCGGACTGGTGAACGCAGGTTATCTAACATTGAGACAGGCAGTTTCTGTCCTGATGGGGGCCAATATCGGGACGACATTGACCGCATTTTTCATTGGTATCAATCTGATTCAATTCGGACTGCCGATCATGGCTCTGGGCGCATTCCTGATTTATTTCTTCGTCAATCAGCGAGCGCAGCAAATCGGAAAGGTCTTATTCGGGGCCGGAGGTATTTTTTATGGACTTACTCTGATCGGAAAGGGACTGCATCCAATCCTGGATATGGAGGCCTTCCAGTCTTTGGCTGCGAGCATGCACAGCAATCCGATAGCCGGTGCCGCCATCGGGACTTTCACGACCATCGTGGTGCAAAGCAGTGGCGCGACAGTCGCTATCCTGCAAGAACTATACGCGCAGAATGGTATTGATCTTACCGGAGCCATGCCGGTTTTACTTGGAGACAATCTAGGCACGACCTTGACAGCAATGCTTGCAGCAATCGGTACTACCGTACAGGCAAAGCGGGCGGCGCTGAGTCATGTGATGTTCAATGCTATCGGAATGATCGTTTTTTTGTTGATTCTTCCATTATTTGTCGATATCGTAGCATGGATGCAGCACACATTCGAGCTGAATGACAAACTGACTATTGCCAGCGCGCATGGCTTTTATAATATAGCCAATACATTATTGGTGCTGCCGTTTCTAAGTCTGTTCGTCTGGTTCATAACAAAAATGATACCAGGTGAAGAAGAAAAGCCGATGGCACTGACCAATCATCTTGATCCATTATTCATCCAGCAATCCCCGGTCGTCGCATTGGAGCAAGCGAAGCTGGAAGTTCTCCATATGGGCAGGCTGGCAGTGGATGGATTGGAGCAAGCCAGTACATATGCAAATAATCACGAAAGGCAATTTGCGGATTTGTCGATGCAGCTGGAGAAGGAAGTAAATAGGAAGGATCGGGAAATCACCGATTATTTATCTAAAATCTCCACAAATACGCTGTCAGAGGAAGAAAGATCTAGGCACGCAGCGCTCCTGGATGCCATCAGGGATATCGAGCGAATCGGAGATCATTTCGAAAATATCGTCGAGTTCGTGGATTTTCAAATTTCAAGCAATATCAAACTGACGAAGGAAGCGCAGCAGGAATTGAATAGTATGTTCGATTTGACAATCATGACAGTAAGACAGGCCATAGAAGCATTGGACAAGCAGGATCGTGAAACCGCACTTGCAGTCCTGCAAAAGGAAGATAAAATCGACAATATGGAACGAACTTTCAGGAAGTCGCACCTCATCCGGCTCAATGAAGGAAAGTGTACCGGTTCTGCGGGAATCGTATTCGTTGATATCATAAGTAATTTGGAACGTGTAGGCGATCATGCCGTGAATATTGCGCAGCTTATACTGGTGGAATAGACAGGAAGATATCTCCCTGTCTATTTTTTTCTTGCCAAGCTGTCCGCAGACATGCTATAGTATTCCTGTCAGTTAACGAGTTCAAAAAAACATAATAAAAATTTATGTTAAAACGATTGACAAGTTATCGGGAGCATGGTAAATTATATATCGTCGCTAATACATAACTTACTTATTAACATTATTCCACAGTAGCTCAGTGGTAGAGCTATCGGCTGTTAACCGATCGGTCGCAGGTTCGAATCCTGCCTGTGGAGCCATGGCGGTGTAGCTCAGCTGGCTAGAGCGTACGGTTCATACCCGTGAGGTCGGGGGTTCGATTCCCTCCGCCGCTACCATATATATTTTAGCCCGTGGCGGTTGTGGCGAAGTGGTTAACGCACCGGATTGTGGCTCCGGCATTCGTGGGTTCGATCCCCATCAATCGCCCTTTAAACATCACTGGACCCTTAGCTCAGTTGGTTAGAGCTATCGGCTCATAACCGATCGGTCGCAGGTTCGAGTCCTGCAGGGTCCACCATTTGAAGAATTTCATATGCAATGCGGAGGAATACCCAAGTTTGGCTGAAGGGATCGGTCTTGAAAACCGACAGGGGCTTAACGGCTCGCGGGGGTTCGAATCCCTCTTCCTCCGCCATAAAATGGCTCGGTAGCTCAGTCGGTAGAGCAACGGACTGAAAATCCGTGTGTCGGCGGTTCGATTCCGTCCCGAGCCACTCTGAAAACAGCAGTTCATCAGAACTGCTGTTTTTTTATGTTTTAAAAGCAGAAGGCCGGGGAGAATATACAGGGGCTTAAAGCAAAATGCTTGCCGTTTCTGACAAGCTTTGGTACGCTTTACGAAAAGGTAATCACCTTTGGACTACATATCATTCAAGGAGGAATAATCATGGCTAAATTTGAACTACCGGAATTGCCTTACGCATATGACGCACTTGAGCCTCATATCGATAAGGAAACAATGAACATCCACCACACAAAACATCACAACACATACGTGACAAAGCTTAACGACGCTATCGCTGGAAAAGCTGACTTGGAAAGCAAATCCTTGGAAGAGCTTGTTGCAGGTGTTAACGAACTTCCTTCCGATGTACAGACAGCTGTACGCAACAATGGTGGCGGTCACTATAACCACAGCCTATTCTGGAAGCTTCTTTCCCCGAATGGCGGCGGCGAACCAACTGGAGAAGTTGCTAGCGCCATTGCAAACAAATACGGTACATTCGATAAATTCAAAGAAGAATTTGCAGCAGCTGCAGCTGGCCGTTTCGGTTCTGGCTGGGCATGGCTGGTAGTGGAAAACGGTGAAGTTGATATTGTTTCCACACCTAACCAAGATAACCCTGTCATGGAAGGTAAAACACCGATTCTTGGCCTTGACGTATGGGAGCATGCTTACTACTTGAAATACCAAAACAAACGTCCGGATTACATCAGTGCTTTCTGGAACGTTGTAAATTGGGATGAAGTGGAGCGTCTTTACAGAGAAGCTAAATAAGGCATCATTATAAAGAGGGACATCAGCTTTTTAGCTGGTGTCTTTTTTTGTGCATATCTCTTTTTTGTAAGCAGATACTAAGTAGCAGTAAAAGGAGGCGGGCAATATGAAGCCGAATTTATTTACCGCGGATTCTGCCAAGAAAGAGCTGCATATGCTGCTTTTGATCGGGGCCCTTTACTCCCTCGGTATCTTTCTGTCGAATACGTTTGTCAATATTTACTTATGGAAACAAACGAATGATTTGATTAATATCGCCATGTATAATTTGGCGATCTACATTGCACAAACCATTCTATTCACGTTGTCAGGCGGTTGGGCGAAACGGATCGATCGGGTGATCATCCTTCGAATAGGGGTTTTCTTCCTGAGTCTGTTTTTCCTGCTTGTCCTTTTCACGGGAGAGCAGGCAGCTTCTTACAATCTTCTCCTGGGTGCAGTGCTTGGAATAGGGTATGGCATGTACTGGCTGGCTTATTCTGTGCTGACATTTGAAGTGACCGAACCAGAAACGCGTGATTTTTTCAACGGGGTTTCTGGATTGCTGCAATCCCTGACGGGTATGATCGGTCCATTCGTAGCCGGGTATATCATCACAAGGATGAACAATTCCCATGGTTATACGCTGATATTCGCTGTCTCCTTCTTTCTTTTCCTGATGGCTGTCATCTGTACGGCAGGTATCAAAAGAAGGCCAGCGGAAGGGAAATTCGGCTTGAAGCAGCCGTGGAAGGAAATCAGACGTAATGCAGCATGGAAGAATACCATGTTGGCACATGTATTTCAAGGTGTGCGGGAAGGCATTTATACTTTCATCATTTCTGTCTGGGTCTTCATCGTGACCAATAGCGAGCTTTCCCTTGGGACATTCAATCTTGTCTATTCCGCTTTTTCGTTTATCTTCTATTATATAGCGACGAGATACATCAAAAGCCGTCAGCGGAAGATGGCCATCTTCCTTAGCGGAATTGCACTTTCCCTAAGTGTGCTGCTTCTGCTCATCGAGCTCAATTTTTCTACCTTGCTGATTTATGCGGCAATCATCGGTGTTTTTTATCCGATATTGTACGTACCATATTTGTCCCTCTCCTATGATGTGATTGGTAAAGCCAGGGATGCTGCTATGCTCCGGGTGGAATACATCGTGCTGAGTGATGCGGCCACGAATATAGGAAGGATCATTTCTGTCACGGCATTGCTTGCAGGTATCGGGATATGGTCAGAGGCATCGATTCCGTATCTGATGTTCATTCTTGGGGCAGGGCCGTTCTTCATCTATTTCTTTACTCGTCATATCACAAGCTTTGCACCAGCCGCTTCAGTGAAGAAGCTTCCCAAGAATGAAATTGCAGGGGACGACAACCGCTGACATATATTTAGTAGAAGCAGAGGGTGGTTGATGATATAATGGGAGCAGTATGTAAGAATGGGGGAACATTATGTCTAAAAAAAGGAAGAAAAAGCGTGCACTGCTTCCTTTCCGTCTCAATGTTTTGTTTGCGATTGTCTTCCTGCTGTTCTCTGCTTTGGTTTTGCAGCTGGGCGTTGTGCAAATCATAAACGGGGAAGAACACCAGGCAGTATTGGAAGAGACGACAAATGATATCGCTGAAATTTCTGTTCCGCGCGGGATGATATATGATAGCGAAGGGAATGTGATCGTAGGGAATGAACCGGTATATTCGATCACGTACACCCCTCCAAAGAATGGGGACTCTGCCGAGAAGCGGCTGGAGATAGCTACCAAGCTTGCGGACATCATAAAGATGAATGATAAAGCCATCGATAAAATCACCGAGCGGGAGTACAAAGAATATTGGTATCTATTGCACACAAAAGAAGCGGACAGCCGGCTGACTGCTTCTGAAAAAGAGTCATTAGATGATTCCGAAGTGTACGAAGCCACCCTTGACAAGATTACAGAGGATGATTACAAAGAGCTGGAGAATGATGAGAAGGCGAAACAAATCATTGCCATCAAGCGAGAGCTGGACAGTGCGACCGAGCTTGTCCCGCATGTAATCAAAAATGAAGGCGTGACCGAAGAGGAATATGCGACGATTGCCGAAAACATGGGAGAACTGTCCGGAATCAATGTCGCCACCGACTGGGAGCGGTATTATCCTTATGACGGTTCCCTTCAAGGTATCCTCGGCGGTATCAAGACAGGTATCCCCGAAGGAGAAGAGGATTATTATAAATCCCGCAACTATCAGTTGAACGACCGGATAGGCACCAGCGGCCTGGAGAAGGAATATGAAAGCATCCTGAAAGGCGATAAAAAACGTGTCCGATATGTAACGGACAATAATAACAACATCGTCTCCCAGGAGGTCATTTCAGAAGGGCAGCGCGGTCAGGACCTTCAACTGTCCATCAATATGGACTTCCAGAAAGAGCTTGACAAGATCGTCAGGGAAGAGCTGAAAGCTGCAATAAACAAGCATCCGGGTGCGAACCGTTATCTGGAGGATGCCATGGCCGTGATGCTCAACCCGAACACAGGTGAAATTTATGCTGCCAGCGGACAGCATTATGACCGGGAAAACAAAAAGTATGAATCTGCCGACATGAATACTGTCTTCAGTGCCAACGCCGTTGGTTCCACCGTCAAAGGCGCGACACTGCTTGCCGGGTATCAGGAAGGCGTCGTGGAAATGGGACAGACATTCTATGATACGCCGATGAAAATTGCAGGTACCCCGCTGAAAAGCTCCTATAAGAATATGGGTACAATCAATGATCTGCAGGCACTTCAAATGTCATCCAACGTGTATATGTTCAACGTGGCATTAAGACTCGGTGGAGAATATAACTATAAGTATAATCAAAGTGTTTCATTTGATCATGATGCTTTCAGGAAGCTTCGGAACTATTATAATCAAGTGGGGCTCGGAGTCGAAACAGGTGTCGACCTGCCTTCAGAATCCACTGGTTACGTAGGCACCACGGGTCAGGCCGGTAACCTGCTTGACTTTTCCATTGGACAGTTTGATACGTACACGACCATGCAATTGGCGCAATATATATCTACCATCGCAAACGGGGGATACAGAATCAAACCGCA
This sequence comes from Terribacillus sp. FSL K6-0262, assembly GCF_037977385.1. Taxonomy (NCBI): domain Bacteria; kingdom Bacillati; phylum Bacillota; class Bacilli; order Caryophanales; family Bacillaceae; genus Terribacillus; species Terribacillus sp. FSL K6-0262. The sequence goes on from NZ_CP150277.1 coordinate 3,107,427, forward strand.
TTTCGTCAGCGAAATACATGAACCATCCAATGAGCAAGATAAGCTTGGACCTCTTGCGGAAACGAAGGCGCCGGAAGTCTTGAATAAGATCACAGCTACAGACGAACAGATCGACCGAATCAAGCAAGGTTTCAAGATGGTATTCCAGACACCGAAAGGCACTGCATACAGTCATTTGAGCGCAAAAGCGAAAACGTATAATATTGCCGGGAAAACAGGTACTGCCCAGACGAGCATCAACGGCACGGAACTGGAGAACTGGACCTTGATCGGCTATGCCGATGACGAGACTCCGGATATTGCATTCGCCATCATGGTACCGAACCTCGGCATCATCAATGGCGGTTCACAGTACCCTATCACATACAACATCGCCAATCGCGCACTCGAGTATTATTATGAGCATACAGCACCAGACGATGAAGACAAAGCTGAAACTGAATAAGCAATATTACCCAAAGAACCACCCGAAAATATGGGGTGGTTCTTTTTTTTTCAACAAATTCATACTCAGATTTACAAAACCTTTACATTCCGTTTATTTTTCCTTAATGATGACAAGCTAATATTGTACTTGTAAGGCAAAGGAACTAATTGAATCACGTAGGGGGAAAATCAAACATGAAGAAGATGAAACTATCTGTATTGCTTGCAATGTTTGCACTAGTTATTGGTGTACTTGCAGCATGCGGCGGCAACGCTGGCGGCGAGGAATCAGAAGGAGACACAAGCGGGAACAGCAACAGCGGCGGCGGAGAAGCTTCCGAAACTTCCATTGTTGTAGCAGGTTCCAGCGCAATGCAGCCACTAGTAGCAGCTGCTGCTGAACAGTACAAGAGCGAGAATCCTGACGCAGACATTCAGGTGCAAGCAGGTGGTTCCGGAGCTGGCCTAAGCCAAGTCCAAGAGGGTTCAATCGCCATTGGTAACTCCGATGTGTTCGCCGAAGAGAAAGAAGGCATCGATGCTGAGGCACTTGTGGATCACAAAGTCGCAGTTGTCGGCATGACAGCGGCAATCAACCCTAAAGCAGGTGTGGATGATCTTACAAAACAGCAGCTTATCGATATCTTCACAGGCAAAGTGACTAACTGGTCTGAAGTAGGCGGAGAAGACATGGAAATCACACTTGTTAACCGTCCTGACTCTTCTGGTACCCGTGCTACATTCGTTAAGTACGCGCTTGATGGCGAAACACCAGCTGAAGGTATCACTGAGGATTCCTCCAACACTGTTAAGCAAATCGTTGCAGATACAGACGGAGCAATCGGTTACCTTGCGCTTTCCTACTTCGATGATGACTCAATCGTGAAAGCTAAAATCGATGGTGTTGAGGCTACAAATGAAACTATCGGATCTGGCGAATTCCCAATCTGGGCTTATCAGCACTCTTATACAAACGGAGAGCCTGAAGGTCTTGCGAAAGAATTCCTTGATTACATGCTAAGCGACGAAGTTCAATCTTCAATCGTACCTGAACAAGGCTACGTTCCAATGACTGAAATGAAAGTTGAACGTGACGCTGAGGGCAACATCACTGAAAAATAATATGTAAAAACCACAGGGTAGATGCAGTGCTTCACTGCATTTACCTTACTGTGGTTATAAAATAGCTATTACAGACAGCGGGATGCCTTATTTGTAAGGTATTCCTTTCCGCTGTTTTCAAGAGGAGTTGTACAAGTTGGCAAAAGCATCAGTAACCCCTTCAGCTGAAGAAAGGCTGATACTGACAAAGAAAAATAGACGATGGGATGAAGTACGCGGACGTTCCCTCGTTACTATATGTGCAGTGATTATGATTGTTGCAACGATTGCTGTGACTATTTTCCTGGCCCAAAAAGGCCTGCAGTCTTTCACAGTGAATAATATTAATCCCATTGCATATCTTACAAGCACGAATTGGAATCCCACAGGCGGCGAGAATGCATCCTTTGGTATCTTTCCATTTATTTTCGGCTCATTAGCGGTTACTTTTTTATCTGCATTGATTGCAGCACCGCTTGGTATCGGTGCTGCAATATTCATGTCCGAAATCGCACCTAAATTTGGGAAGAGAGTACTTCAGCCGGTTATCGAACTACTGGTGGGGATTCCTTCTGTCGTTTATGGTTTCATCGGACTTGTGGTACTGGTTCCATTATTACGGGATAATTTACCTGGAATCGGGTTTAGTTTGTTGGCAGGTGTCATCGTTTTGACTGTAATGATTCTCCCTACGGTTACTACTATAGCAACAGATGCCATGCGCTCATTGCCGAACAGTCTGCGGCAAGGTTCGCTTGCTTTGGGTGCCACACGCTGGCAGACAATCCGGAAAGTATTGATTCCAGCAGCATTGCCATCCCTATTGACAGCTATCGTGCTCGGAATGGCCCGGGCATTTGGGGAAGCACTGGCTGTACAGATGGTAATTGGTAACACACGTGATTTGCCTGGAAGTATTTTCGATACTTCCGCAACTTTAACAACTATCGTTACACTGAACATCGGACATACGACGTACGGCAGCATCGAGAACAATACGTTATGGTCAATGGGTCTCATATTGCTAGTTATCTCATTCGTCTTTATCTTCATCGTCCGTTACTTGTCCGGTAGGAGGAAAATTTAATGAACAGCAGAATTACAGATCGTATCGCAACAGGCGTTTTCTATGTAATAGCAGCAATCATGGTAGCATTACTGCTTTATCTATTCTATTTCATTCTATCTAATGGTGTACCGCAGATAACTTGGGATTTCCTTACGTCTGCATCCAGCTCCTATCAAGCTGGCGGTGGTATACGTGATCAGTTATTCAACTCCTTGTATATCCTTGTGATAACAATGATCATCACTGTGCCGCTCGGTGTATGCGGCGGTGTTTATATGGCTGAGTATGCGAAGCCGGGCAGAGTCACCAATTTCATCCGTACGTGTATTGAAATGCTGGCATCCCTGCCTTCCATCGTTGTTGGTTTGTTCGGTCTTTTGGTATTCGTCAATACGACAGGCTGGGGCTATACAATCATCGGCGGTGCGTTGGCTTTGACAATTTTTAATATTCCGGTCATGGTCCGGGTAACGGAAGATGCAATCAGAAGTGTACCGAAAGAGCAAAAGGAAGCAAGCTTGGCCTTAGGGATCACAAGATGGCATACGATCAAAACGGTTTTGCTTCCTTACGCTTTTCCGGGAATTTTAACTGGTGCAATTCTTGCTTCAGGGCGTGTTTTTGGCGAGGCAGCTGCATTATTGTACACAGCGGGTCTTTCCACACCGACACTTGACTACGGAAATTGGAATCCATTTTCGGAGAATTCCCCGTTGAATATTTTCCGCCCAGCGGAAACTTTGGCCGTCCATATTTGGTCTGTTAACACACAAGGCTTGATTCCGGACGTACGTGAAGTAGCCAACGGTGCCTCAGCGGTCCTGGTTATTGCTGTACTGGTGTTCAATATCCTCGCTCGATGGCTGGGCAGTGTCATCCATAAGAAACTAACAGCAGGTAAATGATGAAGAGAGGAGTTCGCGACATGAACTATACAGCAGACAGACCGAGTGAGACGAAATCAGATAACACGAAAATGACATCAAATACAACATCCAATAAGGAAGTAGTTCTGGATGTGAAAGATCTCAGTATTTTCTACGGCAGCAATGAAGCTGTAAAAAAGGCAAACATGGGAATTGAGAAAAATGCGGTGACGGCATTGATTGGTCCGTCAGGGTGTGGCAAGTCCACATTTCTTCGTTCGATCAATCGGATGAATGACTTGATTCCTTCAAGCCGTGCGGAAGGCGAAATCATTTATGAAGGCATCAATATCCTTCGGGATGATATCAATGTTGTTGCCTTACGTGCTGAAATCGGCATGGTGTTCCAGAAACCGAACCCATTCCCTAAATCGATTTACAATAATATTACCCATGCTTTGAAATACAATGGGCAGAAAGATAAAAAAGTCCTGGATGAAATCGTGGAGCAAAGCTTGCGTAAAGCGGCGTTATGGGATGAAGTGAAGGATCGTTTGCATCAGTCGGCCCTATCCTTATCCGGAGGGCAGCAGCAGCGTCTTTGTATAGCTCGTACCTTGGCGATGGAGCCGCAAATCCTCCTGTTGGATGAGCCGGCTTCGGCACTTGATCCGGTATCGAATTCCAAAATTGAAGAGTTGATTCTTCAGCTGAAAGAGGATTATTCCATTGTCATTGTGACACATAATATGGGGCAGGCCTCCCGTGTGTCAGATAAAACAGCATTCTTCCTAAGCGGTGATGTTGTGGAATACGATGATACGAAAAAGATCTTCACAAATCCTTCTGAAACGAGAACAGAAGAATATATTTCCGGAAGATTCGGGTAGGAGGCAACGGTCATGCAAGTAGCAGCTGAGAAAGAGACAATTTTCCAGGTCAATGATTTGAACTTATGGTACGATGATTTCCATGCTTTGAAGGATGTAAATTTACAAGCATTGAATAATGAAATTTACGCCATTATCGGCCCATCGGGCTGCGGTAAATCCACTTTCATCAAAACGCTCAATTTGATGATCAATATGGAGCCGGGGGTACGTATGACTGGCGAAATCAATTACAAGAATCAGAACTTGCTCGATTCCAGGGTGGATCTTGTTGATTTGCGCCGTAAAGTGGGTATGATTTTCCAAAAAGGCAACCCATTCCCGCAATCCATTTACGATAATATTGTCTATGGCCCCAAAATCCACGGTATCAAGAAAAAGAGTGAATTGGATGAAATCGTGGAAACGACGTTGAAGGATGTTGCACTTTGGGATGAAGTGAAGGATCGTCTCAAGTCCTCTGCGATGGGACTTTCTGGCGGACAGCAGCAGCGTCTCTGCATTGCACGGGCGCTTGCCACAAAACCAGATGTAATATTGATGGACGAACCGACATCTGCTTTGGATCCGATTTCCACTTTGAAAATCGAAGAGCTTATGACGGAGCTGAAGAAAAAATATTGTATCGTCATCGTCACGCACAATATGCAGCAGGCTTCCCGTATCTCTGATAAGACAGCCTTCTTCCTGCATGGCCGTGTTGTGGAGACTGCAGAGACGGGTAAGATATTCTCTAACCCGGAAGATAAGCGGACAGAAGATTATATTAGCGGACGTTTCGGTTAATTACGTATTGGAGGAGAACGTATGGTAGCAAGAGAGCAATTCTCAGCAGATTTGGAAGCAATTCAGCAATCTATTATTTCTTTTGCGCATGAAGTGGACACAGCTTTGAAGCAAGCAATTGATGCATTATATGAGCGGGACAGCGATCTTGCTTATAAAGTGATCGAAAATGATGATCTATTGAATGAACGTGACCAGGAGATTAATGAAGCGACTATCCAACTGATTGCCATGCAGCAGCCTGTGGCCACGGATTTGCGCAGGCTGGTTGCTTTCCTTCGTGTATCCTCTGATTTGGAACGCATGGGTGACCATGCCAAAAATATCGCAAAAAGCGTAAATCGACTGAATGTATTAAGTCCCTATGATATCCCTCCAGCTATCCGGGATATGCAGGAAGTTGTCAGCAAAATGATTCATAGTGCTGTGCAGGCTTTCGAAGAGGAGGATGTCAGCAAAGCAAAGAAACTGGCTGATTTGGATAATGTCGTGGATAGTATGTATGGTGAATTATTCCGCGATATGCTGGATGAACGAAAAGCGCAAACAGGCAAGCATCAACAGACAATGCAGCTTGTCTTCGTCGGACGTTTTGTCGAGCGTGTAGGAGATCATATTACCAATATTGGCGAAAGCATTCTTTATCTTGTAAAAGGGACTTCTGTTGATTTAAATAAATAAGAAGCAGCGGCAGTTGCCGCTGCTTCTTATTTTGTCATTAATTCAACGATTTCTTTATAGTCCATGTCGGAATCCAGATCATACTTACCGACTTGGAGTGATTGGCTAGCCTCTGTAACATCCAGGTATGTACGGAAAGCAGCTCCATCTTCGATGATTCCCGCTTTCTCAAGCGAGGATGCTACTTCTCCACTGGTCATCCCGTTTTCCAGCTTTAAGGTATACGTTTTTTTCTGCTGCTCAGGTTCCGATTTTGCAGCATTCCCTGTCTGTTTCCCTGTCAGTTGATTGTATTCCTTGTCATCCAGTACATGATAGCCTTGGCCTTCCAGCTCCTGTTTCATTTCGTCATTATCCGGTTTTACCATTTGGGGCTCGGCGGAAGCTGCTTGTTCGGTCTTTGCTGCTTCCGTGTAATGAAAATAAAGCATAATCGCTCCTGCAAGCAGGAGGGCGGTTGCAAATCCTTGTATCACTTGCTTCATAATGGAACTCCCGCCTGTTTTGCGATGCGGTATACATCATCTTCTGTCATATTTGTATGATTGGCTATTTCCCTGATGGAATAGCCTTGCTGATGCAGGCGAAGAACCTGTTGGAAAATAGCTGGCTTCTGTGAGGCCTTATTCGGTTTTGGCTCACGCTGTACAGCTGGAAGGAGCTCTTCTTCAAGAATTTTGACTTTTTTATTCAACGTATATGTTTCTTGCATGTTGGATAGGGTAAGCTGTTCAATTTGCTGATCCAATTGTTTGAATTTATCTTGCATGAAGAACGAGAATATCCATAATATGATACCGGCTGCAAGAAAAGTGATAGCAGCAATTAGCATGTTTGTCTGAACCTCCTACATATTGCTAACTTAGTTATACCATACCAAACAGCTTGCGGATATATCGTTTTCGACAATTTTCACTTTTCTTCTGAAATAGTTATGGATAACGGTTGATTACCTAACATAATTCTGCTATTATTAGATGGTCTGAAGATCGTTAAGTTTTCATACACTTTATTTAAGATTGTTGGGAGGGATTATACATGCGTGTAAATATTACTCTCGCCTGCACAGAAACAGGAGATCGTAACTACATTACAACAAAAAACAAGCGTAAACATCCAGAACGCATGGAGCTTAGAAAATATAGCCCACGCTTGAAAAAGTATACGCTGCACCGCGAAACAAAATAAGCTTGATTAAAAAAACTCCCTCCTATATTTGGCGGGAGTTTTTTTACATAACAAGGGGGGCGGGATGGATGGAAGATAAAGACTTGCTTCGACAAGAGGCGCTCCAGCTGCTGAAGGAGATGCCGCAGACAGATAAGCTTCGAGTCGAGCAAAAGCTGGCGGGATTTCTATTTGGTTCCGCAGTTTGGCAAGAAGCATCCAGCGTGGGTCTTACGATGGCTCTTTCACATGAATGGGATACAACTAGGCTGATCCAGCAAGCTTGGCTGGAAGAGAAGAAAGTATGTGTTCCGCTCACGACCAAAAACAGAGGTATGCAGTTTTTTTATATAGAAAGCTATGACCAGCTCACAAATGGTGCTTTCCATATCAAAGAACCGGTTCCGGAACTATGTCTACCCGCTTCAAAGGATGAAATCGACCTTCTGATTGTTCCTGGTCTGCTTTTTACAGAATCAGGTTATAGGATTGGTTATGGAGGGGGCTACTATGATCGCTATTTAACCGATTTTAAAAATACGACATTGTCGCTGGCAAGTACACAGCAAATCAGAAGATCATTGCCCATAGCTCCTTTTGATCTGCCAGTCGATCATCTTTTGACAGATGATGGTTTTCTGTTTTGACCGAATAGGAGTATTCTCCTTCGGGTTACACTATGGTTATCCCGAAGGAAAGGAAGGGTGCTGATGTGGAAAACCCTTATCACGACGCTGACACTGGCAGCAAGTGTCGTATTTTTAGTTCGGGAGCGGTACCGGGTGCTGAATGCACTGTTAGCAGTAACGGTCCTGCGTAAAGGGCTTATCCGGCTTTCAATGGGATTTGAGCCCCTGCGTTCCCGGATGCTGCCGATTTTATTCAAACGCTCAGTGTAAACTGGGCGTTTTTCCATGATTTTTTTGATAAACTGTAGGCAGAGGGGGAGAGGTATGACCTACAACGAAGAAACGGCGTATTACAGAATGATCAATCGTCTGCTTGCCGTTCACGATTTCACATTTATAAGGGCTGAGGATGACCTGCGTGTCGCTTGGCTGGAGAAGAAGCAGGATGGAATAACCTATATCGTGAAACTTTCGCTCAAGACGTTTACTTGGGCAAATCATCTCAAACAGGATATTTTGAAAACCGCCAACCAAATTCAAAATATGAATAAAGGATTATTTTCCAAAAAGACAAGGATACATAATGTCTATTTTGGCGAACAGGAACCTGCTGATGATTGGTCAAAGCTTAAGAAACCCATGATTATCAAAAGCAGACGCCCGATCCCGATGCAGCTTTATTATTTGGATCGCGAGTCGAATGAGACAGAGATGGAGAAACTCTTTCGGCATTTGAAGCTGGAAGATACCTTGTCTTTGACATCGGCCGATGAACAGGAAATCGAGATGGAGAAGGGGAGGCTGCGGAGTTTGCTGATTCAGCAGCAGCAGGCTGAACAAGCTGTTTTCCATCGAAAGAAACCGCTTCTGGTCTATGCATTCATCGGAATTTGCCTGTTGATGTTCCTAATGGAAACATTGCTTGGCGGTTCTACGAATTCCGCGGTGCTTATCGAGCTTGGGGCAAAGTATAATCCTCTTATCCTGTCAGAAAATGAATGGTGGCGTATCGCTTCCTCGATGTTTCTGCACATCGGCGCGCTGCATCTTTTAACGAATATGCTGTCGCTGTATTATCTCGGAACATTGACGGAGCAGGTTTTTGGTCATCGGCGTTTCTTTTTGATTTATCTTTTAGGCGGTGTCATTGGGGGATTGGCGAGCTTCGCTTTCTCCGACAACCTGAGTGCGGGCGCATCAGGTGCTATTTTTGGGCTGTTTGGTGCTTTGCTTTATTTTGGAGTTGTATATCCAAAGCTGTTCTGGCGGACGATCGGGAACGGGCTGATTGTCATTCTCCTTATCAACTTGGTGATCAGCTTCTCTGCGAGTCACGTCATCGATGTATTCGCTCATTTAGGCGGTTTGGTCGGCGGCTTTGCGGTTTCGTTCCTGGTCGGACTGCCGGGTAAGAAGAATAAGGGTGCCCGACTTGGCGGACTTCTTATGACTGTCCTATTGATTGTCGGCCTTCTTTGGTATGGATTGGCTGGTCCTGTCAATGAATCGGTACGTCAGATGGTGCAAGTGGAAGAGGCTGCCGAACAAATGGATTATGATGCCATCATCGAGCATACGTCAGCGGCGCTCGATGACGGGGATACCGCTTATGAGCCTGCGCTGCTGTTTTACCGAGGAGCAGCTTATTACGATACAGGAGATGTCGATAAAAGTATCGCTGATTATGAACGCCTTGTTGAGCTGCAGCCCGATAATGATTCTGCTCATTATCTGCTGGCTGCAGCGTTACATGCGCAGGGAAATGACGATGAAGCCAGGAAGCATGTGAAAAAGGCAACCGAACTCGATCCGGATAATCAGGAATACAAGCAGCTTCAGCAAGAGATCTCTCAGTAATATTGCAGCAGCTCTCTATGCCGGCCTGTTTCATCCTGATACAGCACCCGCAGATGCTTACCGGATTTATCGAAAAGCAGCAATGGAACGTATGTGCTCACTGTGCCTTCCTCCACGGCTGGACCGATTGGCACGATATAATTACGGTAAAGACCTTCCCAGAGCCGGCTGATGACCTCCTGCCTTTTTTTATCTTCCGAAAGGCCGTTGATAGTTGATAAATCGGCATTTGGCAGCGCGGTGAGCGGTACTTCGATATATTGATCGGCAGGGATGGATAACTGTTGTTTTGCATCTGCCCACACTCGTTTCAGCACTTGGGAGGTATCGGTTATGGCGACGGAGCGGGATTGTATTTCTTTTTCGTTCTTGGGGAAGGAAAACAGTTCAAACGAATTGGACGTATAGGAACGAATCCCGGACAGCTTGAATGTGCTTGTGATTTCGTTATCATGCAGCTCCGCAAAATGAAAAGATACGGCATCCAGCTGCTTGTTTGGCTGAAGGATAAGCGTTTTTTCCTGTATCAAGCTGCGACCAGGATGCATCCATTTATTCATCACGCCTGCCAATTTTCCGTTTTCAAACAGCAGTCCGACGTCCTGACGCAAATATGCTTCTCTGTCAAGTAAGCTTTCGATACGCCAATGGACTCTCCGGAAATCCACTTTTTTCAAGGATGTGGATGTATCGGCGAAAGCGGCAGCATCATCGATCGGGAAGTGCTGGATCACTGGCTGAGGCTGCTGGGTGCGAATGAAATAAATGGTACTAAGGATAACGGAGAAAAGGATACATCCAATTACAAGCATTTTTCGCATTCATTGTCCTCCTCATTGGACAAACTCTCGCTTATTGATACTATGTAATAGACCTACATATTATGAAAGAAGGGATAGCCATGCAAAGAATAGACCGTATTGCTGAAACGTTGGAAAAGCTTGTACATATACCCAGTCCTTCGGGGTATACGGAGCAGGCAATTGATTTTTGCCGCAGTTTTGCCGATTCCCTGGGACTCTCCGCCAGGGTGACCAATAAAGGAGCTTTGCTGATCACGGTGCCAGGTAAAGATACAGCTCACCATCGTCTATTGACTGCACATGTTGATACCTTGGGAGCGATGGTAAAAGAAATAAAAGCGGATGGAACTTTGTCATTGGCAATGGTTGGCGGTTTTCGCTGGAACAGTGTCGAAGGAGAATACTGTACGATACATAGCAAGGAAAAAGCCTTCAGCGGGACTATCCTGATGCATCAGACCTCCGTGCATGTTTACCGTAACGCAGGGGAGGCGAAAAGGGATGAGAAAAACATCGAAGTACGGATCGATGAGCTGACGGCATCCCGCGAAGAAACAGAGGCACTGGGAATCCGCGTCGGGGATTTCGTCTCATTCGATCCGCGCTTTGAACGTACAAATTCCGGATTCATCAAATCCAGGCATTTGGATGATAAAGCCAGTGTCGCCATCCTGCTTGAGCTGCTTCGGGATTTGAAGGAAGAAGGGCGGCAGCTGCCGTATACCACGCATGTGTTCATCTCTAATAATGAAGAAATTGGTTATGGGGGCAATTCGAACATACCTGCAGAAGTGGTGGAATATATCGCGGTCGATATGGGAGCGATCGGGGACGGTCAAGCAACGACCGAATTTGATGTATCGATCTGTGTGAAAGATTCAAGCGGTCCTTATCATCATGGGTTAAGGGAGCAGCTGGCTGAGCTCGCGCAATCAAACGAGTTGCCGTATAAGCTGGATATTTATCCTTATTACTCATCAGACGCTTCCGCAGCAATACGAGCAGGATATGATATCCGGCATGGTCTGATCGGACCTGGCATAGCTGCATCCCATGCCTTCGAGCGGACTCATGAAAAGGCCCTGGCAGCAACCTATTCCTTGCTGGAAGCTTATCTTCAAAGTCACATGTCATAATTGTAAAGATATGACCTGAAGTCAATTGATTTCAGGTTATTTTTTTTACAATAAGGCATATTGTTAAGAAGGTGTGAACGTATTCTTAAATCATTTTCAATTTTAGGTGAAGGTTGTTATAATATGTTAGGTGATATGTATGAAAACGGTTTATGATGTAATGCAGTTATTGAAGACGTATGGAATTTTTGTATACATTGGAGACCGCAAGCTCGATTTGAGCATGATGCAGGAAGAGCTGCGGGAGCTGTATGAAAATAAACTATTGTCTTTACAGGAATATGGACAAGCAAATTTGATTTTAAGAAAAGAGATAAGTGCTTTGTCGGATAGTCGAGAAGGAGCGGGAAACAATGAGTAAGGATGGATTATTGATCGGTGTCGATATCGGGGGCACGACAATCAAGCTCGCCATCATCGATGAAACGAGCGAAATCATTGAAAAATGGGAAATCAAGACGGATAAATACGAGCAGGGTCTGCACATTCCGAAGCAGATCTGGGAAACGATCCAGGCGAAGCTTGAGGAACTCGGCATCGCGAAGGAAAGGATCCAAGGCATTGGAGTCGGAGCCCCGGGTTTCGTTGTCCCGCGTAATGGTGTCATTGCAGAAGCAGTCAATGTCGGCTGGCGCGATTTCCCTCTCTCGGCTGAGCTGGGTGTATTATCCGGGCTTCCTGTATTCATCGATAATGATGCCAACCTGGCAGCATTGGGCGAAGTATGGAAAGGTGCTGGAGCCCAGCAGGATAATATCATCGCCATCACTCTGGGAACTGGCGTAGGAGCAGGCTTGATTGCGAATGGACATATCATCAATGGCATCAATGGTACAGCAGGGGAAATCGGCCATGTCACGGTCGAAGAAAATGGTGCCCCATGCAATTGCGGGCGCAAGGGCTGTTTGGAAACAATCTCATCTGCTACCGGTATCAGCCGCCTGGCAACCGAAGCAGCAGCTGAGGATCCCGATAGCGGTTTGGGCAAGCGCCTTGCAGACAACGGCGCCGTTTCTTCCAAAGATGTCTTCGAGCTGGCTGCCAAAGGGGATGAACAAGCGAACAGGATCGTGGAAAAAGCAACCACTGTCCTGGCGCATGTCTTATCCAATGCGGCTATCCTTACCAATCCCTCCCGAATCATCATCGGGGGCGGCGTTTCAAAAGCAGGGGAGGCCTTGATCGGTCCGATCAAGGAAGCCTTCAAAAAAGCAGCGCTGCCGCGCACAACATATGATTGCGAAATCGTGCCGGCACAGCTCGGCAATGACGCAGGTGTCTACGGTGCTGCTTACCTGGTGAAACAGCACTTGGAGGAGGCTGCAAAATAATTAAAGAAAAAATGCGTGCATGGCAGCAGCACAAGTTGCTGCCATCTGTTTTACGCTCTGTTCTATAATGAGGAGGATTTTTACTTGAAACGAACATTCACTGCACCATTATATATTTTGGCGACAGTTTTGTTTGGACTGAAAACGTATATCATTTATCGTTTCCTATTCAATATCAGTTTGGATAATGCCATGCAGGAGTTCATCCTGCTGCTGAATCCGTTTGTAAGTGCCTTTCTGGCTTTTGGCCTCAGCGTATTATTCTCACGTAAATGGCAGATACGGTATATCCGGTTCATCAGCCTCGTGGGTTCTATCATCTTGTACATCAACTTGATTTTTTACCGTCACTTCAGTGATTTCCTCACAGTGCCGGTCCTCATGCAAGGAAGCAATGCCGCAGATCTTGGCGGCAGTATTCTCAGCCTTATCTATCCGCAGGACATCCTGCTGTTCTTGGATTTGGCCATCATCTGGTTCCTCAGCTACCGTTATAAAGAGACCATGACGGTCGATTACCTTCGCAGAAAGAAAGTTTCAACCATGGCGGCCATTGCTGCTTTCGTCGTATTGAACGTAGGCTTGGCTGAAGCGGAACGTCCGCAGCTGTTCACCCGCGGCTTCGACCGGGAATATTTGGTCAAAAACATCGGTTTATTCAATTTCCACATTTACGATGCTGTCATGCAATCGAAGACAGAAGCACAGCGTGTATTTGCCGACGGGAATGAACTTCCGGAAATCACTTCTTATGTAAATGAAGAAGTGGAGACCGGGAAGTCGGAAAAATTCGGCCAGGCAAAAGGGAAGAATGTCATCTTCATTTCCCTGGAGTCCATGCAAAGCTTCCTGATCAATAATGAATTGAATGGGGAAGAAGTCACTCCATTCCTGAATAGCCTGACAAAGGATAAAGATACGTATTATTTCGAGAATTTCTATCATCAGACAGAACAGGGGAAGACCTCTGATTCCGAATTCCTGGTTGAAAACTCCCTGTATCCGCTGCCGCGCGGTGCCGTGTTTTTCACACATGGGCAGAATGAATACAACGGAACACCGGAAATTCTCGGACAGCATGATTACACGACTGCAGTCTTCCATTCAAACAACTCCAGCTTCTGGAACCGTGACGTCATGTATGACAGCCTTGGCTACGATACATTCTATGATGAAAATAGCTACGACGTCATCACAGAAGGAGAGGATCGAAATACAGTCGGATGGGGCTTGATGGATAAGCCATTCTTTGAACAGTCGACTCCTTATTTGCAGGAATTGGAAGATCCATATTATACGAAGTTCATCACCTTGACGAATCACCATCCATTCGATTTGCCGGAAGAGGAAGCAACGATTGATCAATTTGACTCCAATTCCCAGACATTAAATAAGTATTTCCAAACAGCGCGCTATACAGACGAGGCTGTGCAGCAATTCTTCGAGCAGCTGAAAGAATCCGGTGAGTATGAGGATTCCATCATCGTCATGATGGGCGATCATTATGGCATCAGTGAATATCACAATAAGGCGATGAGCCAGTACCTGGGCAAGGATATAACGCCATATCAGCAAATACAGAATCAGCGCGTACCGTTCTTCATCCATATTCCCGGTGACGGGAATGGACAGGTGATGGAAAAGGTAGCCGGGCAGATCGATGTGAAGCCGACTATCCTGAGTCTGTTGGGAATTGAGTCCGAGCACGACATCCAATTCGGTAATGATGTGTTTGCCAAAGACCGTAAGGAATACATCGCCTTGCGAAATGGCGATTTCATCAGTGACGATTATGTGTTCACCAATGATATGTGCTATGACAGGCTGACAGGTGAACCAGCAGATGATCAAGAAGGTGAAGAAGCCGAGATATCCGGAGAAACCGGTGAACAGATTGAAAGTGTATGTGAACCGATAAGGGAACAAGTAACAAAGGAACTGAATTACTCCGACCGGATCATCTATGGCGACTTACTTCGATTTTATGACTTTGAAGAAGGAAAAGAAAAAGCAAGTTGACAAAAGGATCGCTGTTATGCAGCGATCCTTTTGCAATAGGCCTATAAAAGTCTGTTATGGAAACAGCGACGATGAATGCAGTCACATTAATAAATGCAAGCAAGAATGTGAGGATGGATTAAGATCACTTGCTTACCCTCCTATGAGCAAATTTGTTGGTTTCCTGCTATACTTGTGTTAAATGAAGCTTGGCAAATACCTTCCATAAAGTAGTGCACACATATATACTTGTCGAGCTTTTGAACATTATTTGGAAAGGAGCAGATGAGCGAAATGAAAATACATACATTAGGTCTAGGACCGATGGGAACAAATTGTTACATACTTGAATCAAAGAATGACTGCCTGATTGTCGACCCGGGCGGAGATAGCGTCAAATTGATCGAATGGATCAAGCAGAAGGAACTTCGGCCGCAGGCAATCCTGCTGACACATGCACATTTTGATCATATCGGGGCAGTCGATGACGCCAGGGATATATATCATATACCGGTATATCTGCATGAGGAAGAAGCCGATTGGCTTGGCGACCCGGGTAAGAATGGGTCAAAAATGTTCCCGGTCAAGCAAATAACGGCAAGGGATGCTGATGAGAGCCTGAAGCCTGGTGAAATGAAGATCGGGCAGTTTGTTTTTGAAATCCGTCATACGCCTGGTCACTCCCCTGGAAGTATCACCTTGGTCTTCCATGAAGCGAAAAGCGCAATCGTTGGAGATGCATTATTCCAGCGCGGTATCGGCCGGACAGATTTATACCGGGGAGATTTGCCGACTTTGATGCACAGCATAACGAATCAATTATTGTCTTTGCCGGATGACTATGAGGTATATCCTGGACATGGGCCTAAGACGACGATAGGGGAAGAGCAAGCGAAGAATCCATTCCTCATATAAAAGAAGATCCCGCCTATATGGTGGGATCTTTTTACTGGGCTAGCTGGATTCGAACCAACGATAACGGGACCAAAACCCGCTGCCTTACCGCTTGGCTATAGCCCATCGTACAAAGCTTAGTCTGTGTGATTACGATGATTTTATTCATTTGGAATGATATTTTTTATAAAAAATTATCGGTTTATCCGTATAATCGGTTTTGATTACATAATGTGCTAGAATCTGATCATCATCGATGCTGACCGTGACATCAGCTTCCACAGCTTCATTCCGGATTTTATATGTTTCTTCTTCAGCATCCAGATTGGGAAGATAATGGTTTTCAATGACGTTGGTCGCAATAGACGCAGCTTGTTCCAATTTGTACTGCTCGAACAGCAGGTCGGTTGATTGTACACGGATAGTGAGAAGCAAGCTGCCGGATGTGATCAAAAGCAGGAAAAAAGCTGTAAGGAAAAGGAGGAAAGGATGGACAAAGCCTTTTTCATTCCAACGCAATATGCTTCTCAAACGATTCCCCCTCTTTTCCTTTAATTATTGCAATGATTGTGCTCCCATCCAAATGGAATTCCAGTTTCTCGATATGATGAAGATAAATTTCATGACCTTTGCCATTAACTCGTCTCCGAATCATGTCCTTATATTGTTCAAAGACAGCTATTCTTCCTTGCTGGTCTTCAATGAAAAGTCTATCATCCTCTATCCTTACAAAATTTCCTTTGTGTACTTCCATTGAAATGAAATGCAGGGCTTGTCTGACTGACAATGACTCTGGTTCTGTATTTTGTACCAAGGGTGCGAGGAGGGGAGGAATGGATGAGAGGATCAGGACCAATATACCCAGTGCAATCAATGCTTCCAGAAGCGTGAAGCCCTTATCACTCGAGGTATCCATACAGGCAGTTCCTCTCCTCTCTTCCGCTCTCGTTTAATTCCAGGCATCCTTTTTTCAAACCATCTTCGGTGCTGAATTTCAACTCTGCAGCAAGCTTCCCTTCTTGCAGCTTTTGGTTTTGGGGATCGGGCTTCGCCAGTTCATTTTGCAGCAGACTATAGTACTCCGCCTTTGTTTCCTGAAGGAGCAGTTCCTTTCTCAAATCAATCCACAAGGGCAGCAGAAGGGTACATAAAAGTAAGAACATACCGAAGCTGAATAAGGCATCCAATATAAGAAACCCTTCTTGTCTAGTAGGTTTACTCATAGTATCCTCTTCCTTTGCCGAGCGGAAACACTAGTCTGTCGGTTCCCATAGGGGTGTGTATGGTCATACTGCCTGGTTGCAGGGCTGTTCCTGATTGGCTGAAGGCAAATGACCTGGAATCAGGATGAATTTTGATTGCATAACCTTCAGGAATTTGCCGGACTAATACATCTTCTTGCAACTTGGCGGAGTATATCTCATATTTATCATTTTCCAGGTAAAGCTTTGCTGTCCTGTCGAATTGAGTGTATTGCTGGAGATAAAGAAGGTCTTGTTCCAGCCGCTGTTTGAATTGGTTCACTTCCGCTTTGGTAAGAAGATGATGATAAAAACCTGTTCCGATTGCAATCAAAAAGGAAGACAAACCAAGTACGATCATCAATTCAAGTAAACTAAAGCCCCCTTCCTTATGATCCGGATGCATCTGTCAATGAAACTCCGCCATCAGGACTGATGACCAATATGCGTTTCCCGCCCTGGCATGTCGTCTCTGTCAAATAACCGTTTTGAAGCTGTGAGAGAGTGGGAACTGTGCCATGATCGATTTTATACGTCTGAACCTGGCTCTCGGCTAATTTTACCAGTGCTTCGCAGCCCTGTGATTGGACACGGTCGTTCTTATCGGCCAGATTCGGCACGATAAGGATCATCAAAACGGAAATGACGAGTAAGACAATAAGCATTTCGACCAATGTGAATCCCTTTTCGTTTCGCATTAGATCACCTCTTCCTATAATGTATGGACCATCTGGAACATGGGAAGCAGCAAAGATAAATAAACGATGATGATGCATATTGCCATGATACCAAGCAGAATGGGCTGCAGGAGATGAAGAAAAGTCTTCGTTCGTTCCTCCATTTTGGAAGTCATGATTTCCGCATACATCAAAAGATCCTTCGCTTGAGAAGATACATCGGCTTGATTTAAAAGGATGCCCTGAAGCTGCCGATCAAGCAGCGTGAAGCTAGGCAGACACTCGTCCATCGTCCGGCCGGAAGACAGGTGGGCCAGCAAAGTGCTGCTATACAGCCGCAGCATGTCATGATATTGCTGCTTAGACAGCAGCTGGAGACTTTCATATAGTGAAAGTCCTGCTGTAAGGAGGTTGCCAAGCTGGATGGCAAACTGAAAGCTTATCCGTGTACGGGCAATGCGATGCATACCAGGCACGTTTTCCAGATAATAACGTTTCTTTTCTGATGGTAATCGTTTTCGGAGGTGATCTTGGGAGAGGAATAGACAGATCCCGATCGCTCCTAAGGCTAGGCTTCCATACAAGAATACATTCACCAAACTGGAAAAGAAGCCAAGAAGGTTCGCAGACTCGGTTGAATAAGCGAAGAGGGAGAGAAAAGATGGATAGACGTAAAGCTTCACGAATAACAGAAGCAATAGGATACTGATTAGGAGAAAAACTGGATAACGAGTGACTTTTTTGAACTTCGCCAGCTGCTGCATCTGTTTCTGTAAAGTGGTGTAGCTTCTTTCCAATGCATTTTCCAGGTTCCCATCGTGATGGGCCACGTAAATATGGATGACGATGAAAGGTGAAAAGCGAGCATGGGAGAAGGCTTCATCCAGCCGCAGACCTTGCTGTAAACCTTCACGTAATTTTTGAGTCACTGATTGCCATTGCGGCTGCCAGTGCAGGAAATCAAGTGAATGGGCCATATCATAGCCTTTCAATCGCATTCGATGAAGCTGTTGAAGGAAGTGCGTCTGCTGTTCAAGGGACAGCAGTCTGTCTCCCTTCCTGAATCTGATAAGTTTCTTTCGTGATAAAGCCATATGCATAGGCTTTCCTCCTAAGTTCAGCAAATGTCAGGAAAGAGGTATTGTACGATTTCAGCAAGCAGCCGATTTGAGCAGAGTCTGCCAGCTCCATGATGGCAGCACGGGAAGGGTGGGGCACAGTGATGGGGAGAAGCTCCAGTGAAGCTACACCGATCAAGGTATGGTGTAAATCCGCTTCTGGTAGGCCCATTTCTCTTAAACGATGAATGGCGCCCGCCGCATCTTTTGCATGCAGGGTGCTGATGACCAAGTGCCCTGTCCTTGCTGTTTCAAATGCAAAACTTGCGGTGGATTCATCCCTGATTTCCCCGATCATCAGCACATCAGGATCATGACGCAGAGCCGCTTTCAACCCTGCCTGGTAGGTAAGGCCTGCCTTTTCATTCACTTGCACTTGCAGCATATTCTCCATTCTTTTTTCAATCGGGTCCTCCAAAGTGATAGCCTGATATGCTTTCATTTGCAATAAATCCTGAAGCAGGGCATACATTGTCGTCGTCTTGCCGCTGCCGGTGGGTCCGGTGAACAATAGTATTCCGGTATTTTCCATCAACAGCTGCCGCAGCTTATGGATTTGAAAAGGGAATAACAACAGCTGGTCGAGCAGAGGGGCTTCACTTTGGGGGAGGATCCTTATGGCCAGGCTTTCTGTTTTCTTAAGCGGCAAGGTGGATAGCCGGAGGGAATATTGCTGTTGGCCTTTATAGGAAAATGGCATCGCGCCGTCCTGAGGTTTTTGCATTTCTCCGATATCCATGCCGCTGACAAATTTGTAGTATGCAATCAATTTGCGAAAATGCATGGTCGATAGACGGCTGTGAAGGATGCGTTTTCCATGGATGCGTATATAAACGCTAGTTTCATTCGCCTCCGGCGTAAAGTGGATGTCGGAGGCTTGCTGCTGTATCGCTTCCTCCATCAGATTTTCTGCATAATGCGAAGGACTATCCTGCACGTATGTCACCTCCTTGGCTGATACATTACTACAAGGTCAAAAGAGCCGTCATATCGTGAAAATGCAGTAATCCTCCATGTGAGCAAGCTTAAAAAAGATATATCCTTGAAAAATTCAAGCATCTTTTTTCATGCTGTATGGAAAGAATTGAAATTGGTCACGCTACAAGTAAAAAGTAAGGAGGGATGGGATTTGTCATCAAATGATTATTTCCGATTCGTCACGCAGGAGCTGGTGAAAAAGATGGATGCACCGAAGCAGGAAAAGAAACCGAAGGATAAGGAAAAGCATCAGCTGCATGGAAAGTGGTTCGGCGTCCTGCCTTTCGCTTTCAAGCTATTGTTCCGTCGTAAACGATAAGAGGCCCGGACAAGGTTCAGGCCTCTTTTTTTTGTAGAAGTTTTTGGGTCGTCTCTTCCGAAAGATAAAAAATGCCGGCATTGATCGTTTCCATTCGGATGGAGGGGATGAGTCGTTTGTGCAGGGCGTCCAGCTCGTTTTGGTACAAGGCTGCTCTTTCTTCCTGCATTTCCTCTTCCATTTCTCCTTGATTGCTTTGGTCAAAGAAATGCTGAAGCAAAGCTTCTTCCTGTTTGAGTGTGTCTGCGGTTTCCTTTATCCATCCATCATCAAGTGCATCCAAATACGTATGCATATAGCTGCTGATCCGCTGGTAGCCGCTTTGGTATCGGATGATGGGGGAGAGGCAATAGCATTGATCGCTGATCTGCTGCTTGAATTCCACCTGGGAGAAGTTCTCCATCCAATTCGTGACAAGCTGCCCATTCAAGAGCTGCAAGCCTACCGAGTGCGTTTCGGTTCGTTTGCGCTTACCGGAAAAATGAACGCTTATGTTCCGGATGAGCCACGGGTACAATGGTGTCCGGGAAGCTGAATCAACTTTTTCGTACAGACGTGCCACTTGGGCAGATTCCCGGATCAGCCGGAAAATCTTATGCAGGCGCGGGCTGCCGAAATGGATATGCTCGGCTTTCTCGGCTGATTGATTCGGATCGGTCAGAAGTGTCAGCTCCATCGGTTCGCCTTCCTGGCCGAGCCGTTTCTTGTAACGCCAATAGAATGGCCGATTCATCAATTCTTCATCCAACTCCGGGGTAAGCAGGAAACGAAGCAGTCCGTCCTTCTCCTCCAGCAGCTGACAGCCATTCGATACAAAAAATTTTCGCAGGAATCGATGAAGTGTTTGTCTATCCATGTAATTTCTCCCTTTCCAGCTGGTGTCCCGTTTCGGTGATGACCGCAGTCAGATTGTCGAGCTTGACTTTGACTTCACCATCCGAATGGGAATCAGCGAAGATCCTTTTGATTTCCTTTTCCATATCGGATAGCTGGAGTTCGGCAAGGATATGGTCGAGATTGCCGATCACGCGTTCGAATAAATTGATTTTCTTATAAAGCAATTCAAGTATGTGTGCTTCCAATGTGTCACGTACTGCAAAATTATAAATTTGCACATCTTTTTGCTGACCGAAACGATGGATCCTGCCGATTCGCTGTTCCAGCCGCATCGGATTCCAAGGCAGGTCATAATTGATCATATTGCTGCAAAATTGAAGGTTGATTCCTTCGCCGCCAGCTTCGGTCGCAATCAGGACCTGGGCGTGCTTTTCGAACAGCTCACGCATCCAGTCCTTTTTGCCGGCTTTGAAGCCTCCCCGGAAGGGCACGGAGGATATGTCGTGCTGCTTCAGTGTCCATTGCAAATAAAATTGCGTTGCCCGATATTCGGTAAAGATGATGAATTTCTCCCCGGGCGGGGCGGCCTTGATCAGCTCGACAACCTTTAACGCCTTGCTATGCTGAGGCAGCTGTTCGATTTCTTTCATGAGCGGCAGATAGGCAGTGCCGGATTCCGGATTTTCCTCGACCATTTTCTTCATGGACAAATATGCAGCTTCCCTGGAGCTGCATAGCTCCCGGAGCAGGGTGATTTTTGCGAAAGTCGCTGCGGCGCTGGTGGAATCCTGCATATTCTCATACACCCGGCGCTCTGCCTCGGTGAAATCGATCCAAATGGTCTCGACTTTCCGCTTCGTCCATTGCAGTCCCGTTTCCTCCCGGCGGTTGCGGACCATCACTTTACGGATGAGTTCTTTCAGATAATGATGCTCTTCTGCATCTTTGCGATCATCTCCATATGTATCTTTGAATTGCTTGTAGCTGCCAAGGTAGCCAGGCTTCAGCAAGGATACGAGATTATAAATATCGCTCAGTCTATTTTGGACAGGCGTTGCTGTCAGCAGCAGGCAATATTTCTTTTTTAACGACTGGATGAAGGCATAATTCTTTGTTCGGCTGTTCTTCAGTTTGTGTGCTTCATCGACAAGTACGAAATCATAGTCTTGCTCCAAGATGATCTCACGGTGGGGTGAGCGTTTTGCCAAGTCGATAGAGGACACGATCACATCATAATGCTCCCACACATATTGCTTTCGCTGGGATGCGGCAGGTATATGGAACTTGGAATTCAATTCGTTCACCCACTGATTGACCAGGGATGCTGGCACAAGCAGCAGCACTTTTTTCACCAACCCGCGTATCATCAATTCCTTCAATACCAGACCCGCTTCGATCGTCTTACCAAGCCCCACTTCATCTGCAAGGATGGCGCGCCCATTCATCTCTTCGACTACCCGCCGGCTTGCTTCCAGCTGGTGCGGGTGGAAGGTCATGTGAGGCAGATAGCCGGGCGCGACCAAGCCGGTGAATGTATCGATATTCGTTTCTTTGGCAGCTGTATAGGCCATTTGGAAATGCTCCCAGGATGCTGTTTCTCCTTCTTTCTGCAGTACCTCATCCATCATATTGATGAAGTGTTCATCGTCGTGTATTTCCGCTTGCATGGTGAACTCATCTCCTTATTCTTCGGAGTTTCATGAAAAAAGCATAAAAAAGATAGACACAATCAAAAATTGTTATGTTATAATTGGGCTGAAACCAAACATTATCAATATTTTTTGTTAGAATGTTTGGATTTTGCTTTTTTATAGGTTGATTGTCTGTTAGTATGCCCGCGATTTACAATTTCATAAACCGCGAGTGAATGTTGGAGGAGAGACCGCAGCAAGCGGCGCCGAAGGAGCAAATATTGAGTGAATCTCTCAGGCAAAAGAACTCCAGCACGACGCAACTCTGGAGAGTGCTTCCGTAATGGGAGCCACCCAAGAAGCAATTATGGTCCAAGGACGATAAGAAACTTTCTGGTAAATGGACAGAGCCCCTCAAAGTTTTTTCGAGGTGGCTCTGTTTTTCGTTGCGAGGTACATAAGAGAGGAGAAGGATGATGAGCGAGTTGAAAAGAACACCGATTTATCCTGCTTATCAGGCAAACAGCAAGACGATCGATTTCGGCGGATGGGAGCTTCCGGTCCATTTCACCAGCATCCAGGAAGAGCATCATGCCGTGCGGCAGGCTGCCGGCTTATTCGATGTTTCCCATATGGGAGAGATCCTGGTTCATGGGCCGGCGAGTAAGGATTTCCTGCAGTATGTCCTGACGAATGACTTGGAACTGCTTGTTCCAAACAAAGCGCAATACAGCGTCATGTGTTATGAGGATGGCGGAACGGTGGACGATCTGATTGTTTATATGCTGGACAATGATCGTTATCTTTTGGTTGTCAATGCTGCCAATATCGAAAAGGATTTCGAATGGCTGCTTACCCATAAGCGTGATGGCGTGGAGATCGAAAATCAGTCAGGGGCTTATATGCAGATTGCCCTCCAAGGACCCAAGGCAGAGCAAATCCTTCAGCAGCTGACAGGAACGGAATTGTCTGAAATTTCGTTTTTCCGGTTTGCTTATCCTGTGAATCTGGAGGGGATAGACGGGGATTTCCTGATTTCGCGCACTGGCTATACGGGCGAAGATGGTTTTGAAATCTATGGACCGTCTGCAAGCGGCCAGGCTGTCTGGGAACTGCTGTTAAAAAAAGGCGGGCAATATGATCTTCAGCCAATCGGTCTGGGTGCGAGGGACACATTGCGTTTCGAAGCGAATTTGCCTTTATACGGCAATGAATTGACAAAAGAAATCACACCGGTCGAAGCAGGCATCGGCTTTGCGGTGAAAACGAATAAGTCCGCCGACTTCATCGGCAAAGAAGTCTTGAAAAAGCAAAAAGAGAACGGAACGGAGCGAAAGTTGGCCGGTATCGAGATGCTGGATAAAGGAATCCCTCGTCATGGATATCCGATTTTTAAAGGCGATGTACAGATTGGTGAAGTAACAACAGGCACCAAATCACCTACGCTGGATAAATCAATCGGTCTTGCCCTCCTGCAAGCGGATGCTTGTGAAGAAGGAAATATTGTGGAGGTGCAAATCCGAAAAAAAAGATTGCAGGCCAAGGTTGTCGCAATACCATTCTATAAGCGGAAATAGGGGGATACGCCATGGATTTCAGGTACTTACCAATGACAGACCAAGATAAAGAAGAAATGCTGCAAGTGATAGGTGTGCAGGATACGGAGGAGCTTTTCTCCGATATTCCGGAGGAGGTCCGGCTCAAAGAGCCTCTTCGGATAAAGGAACCGAAGAGTGAAGGGGAATTGAAAGAGGAGCTTGCCGCTTTGGCCAATCGAAATGTCACGATGAAAACACATGCTTCCTTCCTTGGAGCAGGTGTGTACGATCATTACATTCCTTCCATCGTCGATCATGTCATTTCGAGATCTGAGTTTTATACAGCTTACACGCCATATCAGCCTGAAATTTCCCAAGGGGAGCTGCAAGCCATTTTTGAATTTCAGACCATGATTGCCGAGCTGACAGGGATGGATGTAGCCAATAGTTCCATGTACGATGGCGGAACAGCACTTGCGGAGGCAGCGACATTAAGCGCGGGTCATACGAGAAAGAGAAAAATCATTGTATCCGAAGCAGTCCACCCCGAATCACGGCAAGTGATCGATTCCTATGGAAGAGGGCAGCACTTGGAGATTGTCACCATTCCGCTCAAGGACGGATTGACTGATTTGCAAGCGCTGGAAGAAGCGGTGGATGAAGATACAGCTAGTGTCATCATCCAATATCCGAATTTCTTCGGCCAGGTCGAACCGCTTGCTGACATTCGAAAAATCATCGATGCACAGCCAAAAGCGATGATGGTCGTTTCCAGCAATCCATTAGCTTTAGGTTTCCTGACACCGCCGGGAAGCTTCGGGGCCGATATCGTCGTTGGTGATACGCAAGTGTTCGGTATCCCGGCACAATATGGCGGCCCGCATTGCGGATATTTTGCGAGCTCTGCCAAGCTGATGCGCAAATTGCCCGGAAGACTTGTCGGACAGACAAAGGATGAGGAAGGCAGAAGGGGTTTCGTCCTGACACTCCAAGCCCGGGAGCAGCATATCCGCCGGGACAAGGCGACATCGAATATTTGTTCCAATCAGGCGCTGAATGCGCTGGCTTCATCTGTGGCAATGAGCGCCTTGGGGAAAAAAGGCGTTGCGGAGATGGCACACTTGAATGTACAGAAAGCTTTGTACATGAAGCAGCAGCTGGAAGCATATGGTCTCGAAGTTGTGTTTAAAGGCGCGTTCTTCAATGAATTGGTCATCAAGGTGGAAACGGATTTTGATGCATTGCAGGATCATCTGATTGCACAAGGGTTTATGGGGGGGTATCACTTGGGACGGATGGATGATCGATGGAAGGACCATATGCTTATTGCTGTGACGGAGCAGCGTACGAAGGAACAGATTGATACATTCGTTAGAGAGGTGGCGGCATTCCATGCAAAATAATACTGATTTCCCATTGCTGTTCGAGCTATCGAAGACAGGAAGGACAGGATACAGCCTGCCGCCGCTTGATGTGCCGGAAACCGATATCAATGAAGTCTTTGATCCGGCTTACATCCGTACCGACCCGGCTGCACTGCCCGAGCTGAGCGAGCTTCAGATCATCCGGCACTATACAGCATTGTCCCGGAGGAATTATGGTGTTGATTCCGGATTCTATCCGCTTGGTTCCTGCACGATGAAGTACAATCCGAAGATCAATGAAGATGTCATCCGGATGGAAGGCTTCAGCCACGTACATCCATATCAGGATCCCAAAACGGCACAAGGTGCACTGGAGCTCATGTTTGACCTTCAGGAGCAGCTGAAAGAAATCACCGGCATGCATGAGGTCTCCCTGCAGCCAGCTGCAGGAGCACATGGGGAATGGACTGGGCTGATGATGATTAGGGCGCTGCATGAGAAAAACGGAGAGACGCAGAGGACCAAGGTCATCGTACCGGATTCCGCCCATGGTACGAATCCCGCTTCGGCAACAGTGGCAGGATTTGAATCCGTCACGGTCAAATCCAATGAACAGGGACTGGTCGATTTGGAAGATTTGCGTCGTGTCGTCGGAGAAGATACAGCGGCACTGATGCTCACAAACCCGAATACACTGGGTTTATTCGAAAAGGATATCCTGGAAATGGCCAAGATCGTCCATGAAGCAGGCGGTAAACTGTATTATGATGGTGCCAACCTGAATGCCATCATGGGCTATACACGCCCGGGTGATATGGGCTTCGATGTCGTGCATTTGAATCTGCATAAAACGTTCACCGGTCCCCATGGCGGCGGCGGTCCAGGTTCCGGACCAGTCGGGGTTTCTGAAGAGCTTGCGGCCTTTTTGCCAAAGCCGGTCGTTCGCAGGCAAGGGGAAGAAATCATCCTTGACGAAAATCGCCCGGATTCCATCGGACGCGTGAAGCCTTATTACGGCAACTTCGGTATCAATGTCCGTGCGTATACGTATATCCGGACAATGGGACCGGAAGGGTTGAAGCGGGTGAGTGAATACGCTGTGCTGAATGCAAATTATATGATGCGCCGCTTGAGTGAAGCATTTGATTTGCCATATACGCAGCATTGCAAGCATGAATTCGTGCTTTCCGGACGCAGACAGAAAAAACTGGGTGTCCGCACACTCGATATTGCGAAACGACTGCTTGATTTTGGGTACCATCCTCCGACCATCTACTTCCCGCTCAACGTCGAAGAAGCACTGATGATCGAGCCGACCGAGACGGAAGCAAAGGAAACATTGGATGGTTTCATTGATACGATGCTGGAAATTGCTGCAGATGCAGAGCATGATCCTGAAATCGTCCAGGAGGCGCCGCATACGACAGTCGTGAGCAGAATGGATGAAACGACTGCTGCGAGAAAGCCTATCCTGCGCTATATCCCAGAATGAAAAAAGAGCTTTGCACACAATGTGCAAAGCTCTCAGGCTGTCGAGAAAGTCTCGACAGCCTTTTTATTTTGAGTTCACTTCTTTTTCTTACTTTTTTATAATAGAAGAAACGACTAAAAGGCGGTGCCAAGATGTTAAATTCCAGAGAGAATGACCAAACAGCTCTTGAAATCGTAACTATAGAAGAACTTGTCCCTGAAAACCACCTATTGCGTAAGATAGAAACCCACATAGATTTCTCCTTCATCCGTGAAAAAGTTCGTCCTTATTATTCGGCGGACAATGGCCGTCCTTCCCTAGATCCTCTTGTCCTCTTTAAAATGATCTTTATCGGCTACCTTTTCGGTATCCGTTCCGAAAGGCAATTAGAGAAAGAAATCCAGACAAACATTGCTTACCGTTGGTTTTTAGGACTTAAACTCACGGACCCAGTCCCTCACCACTCTACAATAAGCTGGAATCGTTGTAATCGATTCAAGGGCACAGATATCTTCCAACAAATCTTTGATGAAATTGTAGAACAGGCAATGAAGCATCGTATGGTTGGAGGACGCGTCTTATTCACTGATTCCACCCACTTAAAAGCCAATGCGAATAAAAGAAAGTTCATCAAGAAGGAAGTACAGGAAGCTACTCGTTCATATCAGGAAGAATTGGATAAAGCAATCCAAGAAGAACGTACAAAACAAGGAAAAAAGCTTTAAAGTCACGAGAGGAGGTGACAGAAACGAAAGTAGTGAAAGAAAGCACGACTGATCCAGAGAGTGGCTATATGTATCGAGAAGGAAAGCCTGAAGGCTTTTTCTACTTAGATCATAGAACTACGGATATGAAATATAATATTATTACCGATGTCCATGTCACGGCCGGAAATGTGCACGATTCACGGCCTTATTTGGAGCGCCTTGAACGACAGAAGGAACGCTTTAATTTTGATGTGGAAGCTGTCGCTCTGGACTCCGGTTATCTCACTACGCCAATCTGTCACGCCTTGAATGAACAGAATATTTTCGCTGTCATCGGTCACCGACGTTTTCATCCTACTAAAGGATTAATGCCTAAATGGAAGTTCAAGTATGTCCCAGAGAAAGATCATTATGTTTGTCCAAACGGACAAACATTACCTCTGCGAACAACAAATCGAGAAGGGTATAAAGAATACGCATCTGACCCTAAACAATGTACTGCTTGCCCACTGTTGGCCACATGTACGAAATCAAGAAATCATCGAAAAGTTATCACAAGGCATGTTTGGGAAGGTAGTAAAGATTGGGTGCGGGAAAATCGCCTGAGCCACTCAGGAAAGTTATTATATAAATTGCGAAAAGAAACGATAGAGCGAAGCTTTGCGGATGCGAAACAACTCCACGGGCTTCGCTATTGTAGGTTACGAGGAAGAGAAAAAGTGCAGGAACAGGCGCTGATGACAGCGACCTGTCAGAACATAAAAAAGATAGCCAACCACCTAGCAAAGCTAGGATAGGTAGGTGGCTGGCTATCTTTTTTATAAAACAGCCCTTTAAAGAAAGCAGAAGAGTATCGAATAAAAAAAGATTGTAGAGAAACTGGGATTTCTCTACAATCTGAGAGCTTTGCACACAATGTGCAAAGCTCTTTTCAATCGCCTTTACGTTTGATTTTACCGCTCCAGGCTTTGAAACCGCCTTTAAGCTGATTAAGATCCTGACATCCTTTTTTATGCAGCATTGCTGCAGCTCGGACAGTGCGTGTACCGTTTTGATCATATAAGTAAACTGGCTTGTCCTTACGGATCTCAGCCATACGGTAGCGAAGCTGTGTCAGCGGGATATTACGGGCACCCAGGATATGTCCGCCATCGAACTCTTTTGGTTCACGGACATCAATCAGCTGTGCTTTACGGTAGCCAGCTTTGAATTCTTCCTCTGTAAGAGTCTTTAAATGTCTCTTCTGAATGAAATAACGGATTACACTATAAAGAATGAATACAACGAGTGCAATGCCGATAACCAGTACTGCTTCCATGTCATTTCCCCCATCTGCTGATACTCCAGCTTATATTATAGCAATCATGTACTTATTTTCAAAGAATTTTTACAGCCGTTTAAGTAAGTGTAACACTTTTGTCCTGATTCAACTTTGTTGGCTTGTTTGTCTGATGGAAAAGGTGTATCATGTAAAGATGTAAAAGCCGCAGTGGTTTGAATGGAGGAGTTTTATGCCTACACCCAGCATGGAGGACTATATTGAACAAATTTACATATTGATGGAGCAAAAAGGATACGCTCGTGTCTCGGATATAGCCGAGAATCTGCAGGTCCATCCTTCTTCTGTCACGAAAATGGTGCAGAAGCTGGATAAAGATGAATATCTGAAATATGAAAAATATCGGGGATTGATACTTACAGATAAAGGGGAGAGGGTCGGCAAGCGCCTGGTTTACCGGCATGAACTCTTGGAGGATTTTCTTCGGATCATTGGTGTCGAGGAAGAAAATATCTACCATGATGTAGAAGGGATCGAGCATCACTTGAGTTGGAATTCCATCGAACGGATCGGCAATCTTGTTCAATTCTTCCAGGAAGATAAAGGACGTCAAGAAGCATTAATCAAAGTTCAGCAAGACCAAAAGTCTTAACAGCCATCCAATTCGGATGGTTTTTTTTGTTCTAAATGACCGGCTCCTTGATTAGGTATAGTAAAAAGTCATCATGGAGCGTGCTCAATGAAAATAGACGGCGTTTTTTCGGGTGGCGGTGTGAAGGCGTTCGCATTCATTGGTGCCATTCAGGCGGTGGAGAAGGAGAAATACGAGTTCGAGAATGTTGCAGGCACTTCTGCCGGTGCGATTGTTGCTGGTTTGCTGGCAGCTGGTTATGACGGGGAAGAATTGGAGGCCTTGCTGCAGGAAACGGATATCAGCAAATTCACAGATCCCATCAAGCTGACGAAGTTCATCCCGTTCGCCAACTGGCTGACACTGTATTTCAAGATGGGGTTGTACAAGGGCAATGCCTTGGAAAGATGGCTATACGAAGCCCTGGCCAAAAAGCAGGTATACACATTCCAGGATTTGAAGCAAAAGACACTGAAAGTGATTGCAGCCGATGTCACGCTCGGGCGATTGATCGTGTTCCCGGATGATCTGGCGGGGACATATGGAATCGACGGGGGCAGTTTTCCGGTGGCGCGGGCAATTCGGATGAGTGCTGGTATTCCGTACATTTTCATGCCGGCAAGACTGATATATAGGAATCGGAAAAAAAGCCTGCTGCTGGATGGCGGGCTGCTGAGCAATTTTCCGCTTTGGACCTTGGAGGGCGATGACCGGCTCTTGAGACGGCCGATCCTGGGGATGAAGCTGAGTGAATCTGTACAGAAAATCCCAGTGCAGAAGGTCCACCAATCCTTTGATTTATTTTACGCGCTTTTCAAGACGATGAAGGTTGCGCATGATATGCGGCATATCAATCAGGACACCGCAAAAGATATCATTTTCATTCCGGTGGAGGGCATCGGAATGGCCGATTTCCATATCTCTGCCGCTGAAAAGGAAAAGCTGATAGCAGTCGGCAGGGACAAGGCGGAGCAGTTTCTGAAACGCTGGCCATAAAAAAAGTCGGGCATCAGATGCTCGACTTTTTCCGTTTCTGTTTGTTGCCTTCAATGACACGGAGCTGCGGACCGCGGGACCGATCTTTGATGGATCGTTTTCTTTTTGAGGCAGATGCTTTTTTAATGCTGGCAGCAGATTTTGCTGGCTTATTGACAGGACGGGCTTTCGGCTGCTTGTATTTTTGTTTTGACTGCTTCACTGCCTTTTTATATTTCTGCATATCGCTGCTGCTGCCGCCAGCTGGGCCGCGGCCGCGCATGCGTGTAAGAATGAAATAAAGCACTGCACCGAAAAGGACGGCACCTCCAATCCAAACGAGCACATTCTGGAAGAATGCTCCTGGATTCGTCACGAGCTGCATGACGACGCCGATGGCAGCAAGCCCAATCAAAACAAAAACGATGATGGAAGACCCAGATCTACGCAACCCATTTTCCTCCTTTCCATGCCTTGGTGGAGACATGGTTTCGTTATCTTACTATCTTTATACCACTATTCACCGGTACAGAATCATTTTCCAGCACTTTTTTGAAAGAAGCGAGCGCAACCTCCACTTGGTCATCCTTTGGCTCTTTTGTCGTAAGCAGCTGGAGCCATAAACCGGGATATCCAAGGAAGCGAAGGACAGGGACATTCCTGACCTTATTCGTGAGCTGCAGCACTTCGAAGGATAGTCCGATGACAACCGGCAGGAGCAGGATCCTGTTTACCATGCGCCACCATAGCGGATCCGTTGCAACGAACATATATACAATCACACCAACTATGACGGTGAACAGCATGAAACTGGATCCGCACCGATAATGCAGGCGGGATTGCTTCTGTACATTTTCGACAGTGAGCGGCAGTCCGTTTTCATAACAATTGATCACTTTATGTTCGGCGCCATGATATTGGAATACACGTTTAATTATTGGTGTCAATGACACAAGATAAACGTATGCAAGAAGCAGAATCAGCTTCAGGAATCCTTCCAGTGCAACTTGTTCAAAGCGGGAAGGGAGCCATTTCTCGAAGAAATCCGCGACTAATGCAGGGGTGAGTGTGAAAATCAGTTTTCCGAAAATGAAGGATAGCACACCCACCGCACCGATCCCGATGATCATTGCCAGTCTGGATTTCTTCTCCTCAGGCACGATATCTGCATCATCTTCGGGATTGACACCATAACGCTCCGAAGAAAAATTCAAATGCTTCGTTCCATTGGCGCTGGCCTGTACGATGGCTGCAAGTCCCCGCAATATAGGTATTTTTTTCAATTTGGATAGTTTCGGGTTATCTTTCCGTTCGACGGTTAAGTAATCAATGCTGTCGTCATTTCTGCGAACGGCAGTAACGAAGCTGTTTTTTCCCGCAAACATGACACCTTCAACGACGGCTTGCCCGCCATAGGTATTGGTTTGTTTATCTGACATAATTTCACCAGCCTCGTTTCGATTTCCTTCTATTTTACTAAAAAAATACAGAGAACACTAGATGGCAGCCATGATTAAAATTGTATATTCAAGGCATGCTACGTAATGAGGTGAGGAATATGCAGCAAAATCGGAAAACCGCATCCCGTTTCAACCGAAGTGCGGTCGTGACCGGATTCGTCGGGGGTGTGCTCTGGTCAGCGGTTGCCTGGGTAGCTTACTTTTTTCATTTTACCGATTTATCGGTGGCGGATTTCGTCCTGCGCTCATGGGTATGGATGCCGTGGGCCGAGACATGGGTCGGAGAACTGATCAGCATAATCCTGGTCGGTTTCCTTTCGGTTCTCATTGCTTTTCTGTATTTCCTATTTTTGAAGCAGCAGAAAGGAATCATGCCTAGCTTGATCTTCGGCGTGGTACTATGGGTCCTTGTCCAGCTTGTGCTGGCGCCGATCATCCATGGAGTGGATAGTGCCCTTCAAGCCGATCGCGATACAAATATAACGACAATGTGCCTGTATTTGCTTTATGCTGTAT
The DNA here is from genome assembly GCF_037977385.1 of Terribacillus sp. FSL K6-0262. Taxonomy (NCBI): domain Bacteria; kingdom Bacillati; phylum Bacillota; class Bacilli; order Caryophanales; family Bacillaceae; genus Terribacillus; species Terribacillus sp. FSL K6-0262. Next base: position 3,139,803 of record NZ_CP150277.1, read on the forward strand.
TCATCGGATACAGTATCAGCTTTGAATACCAGCAAAGTGAGGCATATCAGGAGAAGGGATGAGCATTTCGAATTTTCAATCACAAAATCTTCGTCTTATGTTACACTATGTGAAAGTTAAAATAATGTAACCAAAGGATGAAGAAAGTGAATCGCTTAATGCTAATCAATGGACCCAATTTGAACTTACTCGGCACGAGGGAACCTGGTATTTATGGAAGTCATACATTGTCGGACGTGGTGGCGGAGGTCAAGAAGGTAACGGACAGTTTTGATTACGAGCTGGAAGACTTTCAGTCGAACCACGAAGGGGCGATGGTGGATAAGATACAGGAAGCGGGACGCACGTGCAGCGGAATCATCCTCAATGCAGCTGCTTATACACATACGAGCATTGCCATCAGGGATGCGATTGCCAGTATCCCGATTCCGGTGATAGAAGTCCATATTTCCAATATCCATACCCGGGAGGAGTTCAGGCATCATTCGATGCTGGCATCCGTGTGTAAAGCGCAGATCGTCGGCCTGGGTATCAAGGGCTATCGATATGCAGCTATGGCACTGCTGGAGAAATAAGAAGGGGAGAGGAAGAAACAAATGCAGAAACTCGAGAAATTACGTGCTTTGATGGAAAAAAAGGATTTGGATGCACTGATCGTGACGAGTGGGCAGAACCGCCGATACATATCAGGCTTTACCGGAAGTGCGGGACTTCTTGTCATAACCAAAGCCAAACAGCTGTTCATCACCGATTTTCGCTATATCGAGCAGGCAGCCGAGCAAGCGCCTGATTTTGAAATCATCGAGCATAAACAGTCCATCGTCCTCGAAACTGCCGCCCAGCTGCTGAAAGAAGGTGCGCAGCAGGTCGGGTTTGAGCACGAAGATGTCACTTTCGCACTGTATCAGCAGTTCCGGGATGCAGTCAAAGCAGATCTCATCCCGGCTTCGGGGTTGATCGAGGAATTGCGTCTGATCAAATCAGAAGCAGAGCTGCAGATCATGAAAACCGCTGCGGAGATTGCGGATGCTGCCTATACACATATCCTGACTTTCGTTAAACCGGGTATGAAGGAGATCGAGGTTTCCAATGAGCTGGAGTTCTTCATGCGCAAACAGGGCGCGACTCAATCCAGCTTCGATACGATTGTCGCGTCAGGCTATCGTTCCGCTTTGCCACATGGTGTGGCTTCTGAAAAAGAGATTCAAAAGGGTGAATTGGTCACACTCGATTATGGGGCTCTTTACAATGGATATTGCTCGGATATTACCAGAACTTTCGCAGTAGGCGAGATAAGTGACAAATTACGAGAGATTTATGATATAGTACTAGAGGCGAATCTTCGAGGAGTAGCAGGGGTGAAACCAGGCATTACTGGTAAGGAAGCCGATGCACTGACACGGGATTACATCAGCGAAAAAGGCTATGGCCAATACTTCGGGCATTCAACCGGACATGGACTCGGTATGGATGTGCACGAATCGCCAGCTTTATCCTTCCGCTCAGACACGGTGCTGAAGCCGGGTATGGTCGTGACGGTGGAACCGGGGATCTACATACCTGAAGTAGGCGGATGCCGTATCGAAGATGATCTTGTGCTGACAGCGGATGGCAGCGAACGCCTGACGTTCTCCACCAAAGATTTAATTACTTTGTAACAGCCGTTTTCGAAGGAGGAAAACAATGATTTCAGTTAACGATTTTCGTACGGGCCTTACAATCGAAGTAGACAATGGCCTGTGGCAGGTACTTGATTTCCAGCACGTAAAACCTGGTAAAGGTGCGGCTTTCGTCCGTTCCAAGCTGCGCAACCTGCGCAATGGCAACATCCAGGAGAAAACATTCCGTGCCGGAGAAAAAGTTTCCCGGGCGCATATCGAACACAAAAAAATGCAGTACCTTTATTCTGCTGGTGATACGCATACTTTCATGGATAATGAGTCTTTCGAGCAGCTGGAGCTTCAAACAGCGCAGATCGAATACGAACTTAAATTCCTGAAAGAAAACATGGAAATCAGCGTGATGACATATGGCGGCGAAACACTTGGTGTGGATCTGCCGAACAACGTGGAATTGAAAGTTGTGGAAACTGAACCTGGCATCAAAGGGGATACAGCGAGCGGCGGTACGAAGCCAGCTGTCCTGGAAACAGGTTTGAGCGTCCAAGTTCCTTTCTTCATCAATGAAGGGGATGTACTGATCATCAGCACATCCGATGGTAAATACGTATCACGTGCATAAGCAAACGTGAAAGAGTCTCTTCCCAACCTTGGGGAGGGGCTCTTTTTTGTGCATAAACAAATAAGAGGCACATACATTACAGTATGGACAACATGTCCAATCGAAGCCAGAGGTGAACAACTTATGAAGGAAATCCAAAACTTGTTTCGACCGCCTTTACAAGCGCTGTTAACAGAAAAAATCGGGGATCGATGGAATAAGCTGCAGGAAATACGATGCCGGACGAATCAACAGCTTGAGTTATGCTTCGATGACACGACCGAGTGGATAGAAACATCGTTCATGAATGCGGATGATGCTCGTTTCATGCTGAATCAACTAAGTGATTTCTCTTTATATGCACTTGAAAATGAATTACGGGAGGGATATATCACCATTGCAGGCGGACATCGTATCGGACTGAGCGGTCAAGTGAACACAGAAGGCGGAATGGTCAAAGCGCTAAAGCATATATCTTCTTTCAATATAAGAATCGCGAAGGCAAAACCGGGTGCAGCGAATAAAATCATGCCATCCTTATACCATTTCAATGGCTCCTGCCGTCACACGCTTGTCATAGGCCCGCCCAAGTCCGGGAAAACGACCATTCTGCGCGATATTGTCCGTACCCTATCCACCGGCTGGCAGCAATACCCGGCGTTGAAAACAGCAGTCGTCGATGAACGGTCCGAAATCGGGGGGAGTATCAACGGCGTTCCGCAGCATGACCTGGGAAGGAGAACCGATATCATGGATGCGTGCCCAAAGGCTGATGGATTGATGATGCTTATACGGTCGATGTCCCCGGATGTGATTGTGGCAGATGAGATCGGAAGCGAACGGGATGTGCAAGCATTGATGGAGGCATTGCATGCAGGTGTGACGATTGTTTGCAGTGTCCATGGGGACAGCTTGGAATCCATCCGTCACAGGCCATCCCTGCGACCGCTGTTTGAACATAAGGTCTTTGAACGCATCGTGATATTGAAGAAAGGCACCTCACCTGGAGTGGTACAAGCTTTGCTCGACACAGCAAGTCCGGCAGGTGTAAACGGATGAAGCTGATAGGGGCGATCCTTGTGCTCATAGCAGCAACCTGGGCGGGGTTTGAACTATCCCGCAAACTGCAGCAGCGACCGAAGCAAATCCGTCAGCTCATCAGCAGCCTGCAAGTCATGGAGGCAGAAATCTTATACAGTCAGACAAGCATCATCGAAACCAGTGATAATTTGGCTAAGCAAATTCCGCAGCCTGCAGCTTCTTTTTTCCGCTCTCTTTCGGATAAGCTGCAGCTGCACCCGGCTGGATTGTATGACTGCTGGGAGGAGACAACAGAAAATTGGATAGGAACCACTGCCTTGAAACCTGCTGAGAAGGATATCTGGCTGCAATTCGGCCGTACGCTCGGGCAGCATGATTTTGAGCAGCAGCAAAAACATATCCAGTTGGCCAGAACCCATTTGGAACGCGAGCTGGAGGAATCGGAAGAAGCAAACCAGCGATATGGGAAAATGTTTCGCAACCTTGGCTTCCTGACGGGACTGCTTATCGTGCTGCTGCTTATTTGAACGAGTTAGGAAAGGAGTCCGTTATGCTCTCAGAAGCAATGATTCTATTTCAAATTGCAGGTATCGGGATGATCGTTGCCATCATCCATACAGTGCTGAAGCAAATGGGGAAGGAAGAGATTGCACAATTTACGACACTGATGGGATTCATCCTTGTGCTGCTCATCGTCCTGGGCAAGTTGTCAGAGTTATTCCAGCAGATCAAGTCGGTGTTCTTATTCCAGGGATGAGGCGATCGAAATGGATATCATCATAATCGTATCCATTGGTATTGTGGCAAGCTTGCTTGCCTTGATTGTAAAGGAACAGAATTCCTCCATTGCATTCTTTGTTGTCGTGGTGACGGGTATCATCATTTTCCTGTTCATCCTGCAAAAAATCGCTGGCATCCTGCTCCTGATCGAGCAGCTGGGTGAAAGGGCGAATGTGGAGGGGCTTTATATCAAAACGATTTTGAAAATCATCGGCATTGCCTACATCACGGAATTCGGGGCGCATTTGACCCGGGATGCCGGCTTGTCAGCCATTGCCGCAAAGATAGAGCTTGCCGGAAAAATCATCATCATCACGGTGGCCATCCCGATTCTGACAGCAGTCATCGAAACAATAATCAGTTTCATGCCGGGCGGATAAGGAGCTGGATATGTTGAAACGCTGCTTGGTCATTCTTTTCGCTTTAAGCGCTTTACTTGTATATCCGTCAGCAGCTTTCGGGGAGACGAATCAGTCAGAAGAAGTGGAAGCGGCAGTAACAGCCTTTGAAGGCCTGCCGACAGAGGAAATCAACGGGTACTGGGAGCTTTTATCCGATAAATATGGACAATATATCCCGGAATTGGAGAAAGGCTCCTTACTGGAATTCATCCAGCAGCAAGGGGATATTTCCATCGAATCATGGCTGAAGGGGCTTTTTGAATATTTGCTGTATGAACTGCTACTCAATGGCAAGCTGCTCGGGATATTAATCCTCCTGACGCTTTTCAGCAGCATCCTGCAGACGATCCAGACTGCCTTTAATAAAGGCTCCATCAGTAAAGTAGCCTATTTGATCGTCTGTATGGTACTGCTGACACTTCTTTTGAATAGCTTCCGTTTATCGGTTAGCTATACGATGGAAGCCATCGATGGCATGAGTGATTTCATGCTCGCCTTGATACCGCTCCTCCTTGGGCTGATGGCATCATTCGGAAGTCTTTCGGCTGTCGCTTTCTTTCATCCGATCATCGTGTTCCTCATCCATGCCAGTGGGTTACTGATCTCCAAAGTCATCATTCCGTTATTCCTCATGAGTGCACTTTTACATCTGGTCAGTACGATCAACAAAGAATATCCTGTCACACAGCTTGCTGACTTACTGAAAAATGTCGGATTGTGGCTTTTGGGTATTTTCTTTTCCGTCTTTCTTGGTGTCATTTCCGTACAGGGTGCCGTCACGGCCGTTCAGGATGGGGTGGCGATGAAGACAGCCAAATTCATCACCGGCAACTTCATCCCGGTGATCGGCCGTATGTTCACCGATGCAACGGATACGGTGCTGAGTGCTTCGCTCCTCTTGAAGAATGCCATCGGAATCGTCGGGGTACTGATCGTCTTGGCTATCGCCCTGTTCCCGGCAATCAAGATTCTTGCCATCGCCCTGATTTACAAGATAGCCGCCGCTCTGCTGCAGCCGCTGGGTGACGGTCCGATAATCAAATCCATGCAGGTGATGAGTAAGTACATCCTGTATATCTTCGCTTGCTTGCTCGTTGTCGCATTCATGTTCTTTATTGCCATCGTCATCATTGTCGCTTCGAGCAATGTCACATTAATGCTGAGATAGGAGCTGATCACTTGGAAACATTGCAATCCTGGGTGATGCAGATCATTCTGTTCATCCTCCTTGCTTTTGTTTTGGATATGGTGCTGCCGGATACAGACATCCGCAAATACGTCAAATTGGTGATGGGGCTGATGCTGCTGCTGTTATTCCTTAAACCTGTCTTTGCCTTGTTCCAAGTCGATTCCACCAGGGCGGTACAGGAAGCGATGGCCGGCTTTGCTGCTTTGACAGATGCCCCATCCATGGAAAATTCGATCGAACAAAAGAAAAGTGAAATAGATTCCGTACAGCGTGCATATATTGAGGAACAGATGGCTGTCCAATTAAAGGACCAAGCAAATCCAACGCTGCAAGAGAAATTTCATATGCAAATCACGGACATCGCAGTCGCCTTTAAGGAGGGAGAGGATGAGGAAACGGCCGAAGCAATCGATTCCATCCATGTAACGGTGCAGGATACCGAGCAGGACTTACCGGAAGGAGAAATCCGCGACGTAGTCATCGACAGTTCCCATCCGATTGAAGCAAATGAGCAGACGGAGGAACTGGAGAGAGTGAAATCCCATCTTGCTGACATTTGGGAGCTCGAGGATCTGCCGCTTGAGGTCACCCAAAAAGGGGGGACAGGATGAAAAAGTTATTAGATAAGCTTTCGGAACAATGGAAGCTGAAGGATTCCCAGAACAGGAAACCGACAAAGCTTGGTTATTTGGTCATCATCGGGCTGCTTGGCGCTTTGCTTTTGCTCGTAAGCGGCCTATTCACAGAACAGAAGGAGCCGGATGGACAAACACCGCAGCAGGATCAGCATACAGCACAGGAGGATACAGAAGAGACTTTTGCCAAAAAAGAAAATGACACTTCCTCTTCTTCAGCTGATTTGGAAGCAGCATATGAACAAGATCTAGTCGGGCTGCTGGAAAAGATCAAAGGTGTTTCGGAAGTGGAAGTCATGGTCAATCTGAACAGCACGCACCAAAAAATCTACGAAAAAAACTTGATCATCGGCCGGCAGACCTCTGAAGAGACAGATCAAAACGGCGGTGAACGAGTCGTGGAAGATGAAAACGAGGAGCAGCAGGTCGTGCTCGTCAGACAGGGTGACCAAGAGGTGCCGCTGCTGGTGGAAACGAGAAAGCCGGAAGTAAGAGGTGTGCTTGTCGTTGCGAAAGGGGCCGAACAAGCAACTGTACAGGAATGGGTTGTGGAAGCAGTATCAAGAGTGCTGGATGTACCGACACATCGTATTTCGGTCATGCCGAAAAATTGAGGGGGAATTGGGATGTTGAAGAAACAAACAGTGTGGCTATTGACGATGCTGAGCTTGCTGATCGTGTTGAGTGTCTATTATATGACTTCTCCTAACGGGGATGAACTGGCTTTCATCAATGATAATACAGAAGAAAATGGGACAAGCACGACTGCTGGGGACTCAGGTGACTCAGGAGGATCAGGGGATTCCGAGTCAGGTGAGGAAGGGCAAGAAGGCGAAAAGGATGTGACGACTGAACCAGCCAATGTCGATGAACTTTTTGCCAGCATCCGGATGCAGACGATGGATCAGCGAAGCGAGGCCAAAACCAGACTTGAAGAAATCGTTGCCAGCTCTTCGACAAGCACAGAAGAAAAGAATGAAGCAGTCAATCAGATTGAACTGATGGAGCAATACGCATCGAAGGAATCCATCCTGGAAGAATCGATCATTGCTGAAAAAGGCTATGAGGAAGTGCTTGTCAGGGCAGAAGAAGGACATGTGCAAATAACGGTGAAAGCAGATGAAATGACTGCTCAAGAAGCTAACAGCATCATGCAGATGGCGGCAGATGAATTCGCCGGTGCAAATGTGGATGTCAAATATATACCGCAGAAATAAAGGTGGGGAGCATTCAGCGAATGCTCCTTTTTCCATTGGAAGTCGTTCTATACGGTTTTGTTTCAAGTGGTGGTATGCTAGGGTATGATTAGCAGCAGGCTATACATATGCAGGGGGAAGGCGTAAGCAGTGAAGACATTATTCAGTTATCTTAAACCTTATTGGCTCATCATCATCACTTCGTTGATTTTTATCCTGATGGAGCTTTCCGTGGAACTGGTGCAGCCATTCCTATTGCAAAAGCTGATCGATGACGGGATTGCCGCTGGTGATGATGGACTGGTGATCGAGCTGGGGCTGGGGATGGCGGCCATTGCGATAATAGGCTTCGGGGCAGGCATCATCAATATATTCTTTGCCGATCACCTTGGTCAGAGTGTGGGAAAAGAGCTGCGCGATCACATGTATGAGCGCCTGCAGCAGGCTGGATTGCAGGATATCCAGCGCTTTGGCACGAGTACACTCCTCACGCGGCTTACAAATGACGTCAACCAGATCCAATTGACACTTGTCATGTTCTTCCGATTCATGATCAGGGCTCCTTTCCTGATCATCGGGGGGACGGTCATGGCTTTTGTCGTCAACGCGAAGATAGCACTCATTTTATTGATCGTCATCCCGATTCTCTTGATGGTGCTCCGATTCATCATGAAGCGCGGCATCCGTTATTTCGGTGTTGTGCAGCGGAGCGTGGACAAGGTGAACCATGTGATGCGGGAAAATCTTGTCGGTCTTCGTCTGATCAGGATTTTCGTCAGGGAGGAGCAGGAACAGAAGCGTTTTGAAAATACGAGCAATGAACTGCGGCAAAACATGCTTCGGGCCTTTCGATATACGGAGCTGTCGGTACCGCTGCTCACTTTGGTGATGAATATCGCTATTTTGGGGATTCTTTATATTGGCGGGATCCAGCAGCGAACGAATGTCGGGGATATTGTAGCAATCGTGAACTATGCAACAAGGATCACGGGGGCATTGAGTGTCGTCGGTATGCTGATCACCTTCTATGCCAGGGCAAAAGCGTCCGGTGAACGGATCGGCGATGTTCTTGAATTGGATATTATGACAGGCAAAGGCATGATGACCTCTGAGGATTTTCGCGGCGGCATAGACATGCAGCACGTGACATATCGATATCCAAATGGCAAAATTGCCGTCATCGAAGATTTCTCGATGCAAATCAAACCTGGAGAAAGGGTCGCCATACTAGGTGAAACAGGCTCTGGAAAATCGACCTTGCTGCAGCTGATGATTGGTTTATTCGAACCCGATCACGGACAAGTGCTGGCCGATGGCATACCGTTAGCCGATTTGGATATCAAGTCTTTCAGGAAGCAGGTAGGTTTTGTCTCTCAGGATGTACAGCTGTTTTCCGGCACGATCCGGGAGAATATCGCTTGGGGCATTCCAGATGCCAGCGATGAAGCCATCACCCGCGCTGCAAAGGATGCCCAGATTTACGATACGATTGCCAAGCTGCCTGATAAGCTTGATACGGAACTCGGGCAAAATGGCATCAATCTTTCCGGCGGACAGAAGCAGCGGCTGACGATTGCCAGGGCTTTGCTGTTGGATCCATCTCTATTGCTGCTTGACGATAGTACCAGTGCACTGGATTTGCAGACGGAACGCAAATTATTGGATGCGCTCAAACGATATGAGTGTACGACAGTGCTGGTGACACAAAAACTCAGCACAGCCATGCAATGCGATCGGATCCTCATTGTGGAAGACGGAAAACGAACAGCGTATGGCACTGCGGAGGAACTTCTCGATCAATCAGCGTTATTCCGCGCAATCCAGGCTTCGCAGAAGCAGAGGGAGGCGACGTCATGAAAAAGCTATCAGCAGCGTTTCGGTACAAACGGCCGGTATATTCGGCCGGTTCCCGTAAACAAAAAGCGAAGGTAGACAATCCAAAAGAGACACTCCTAAGGATCTGGCGTTATATGCTCCTGGAAAAGCGGCTGCTTTTCAGTACACTTGGCATGATAGTTGTCAGCTCTGTCTTAGCACTGATCGGACCTGTCATCCTTGGTCATGTCGTCGACCATTTTGTCAGCGGGGATTATACGGCAGGATATTTGCTGAGGCAGCTGGGCTGGCTGCTGCTCGTTTATACAGCTGTTGCTGTGATGACATTTTTGCAGGGGTATTGGATGATCACCATCTCCCAGACAGCTGTATACACAATCAGGAAGGATTTGTTTATGCATCTGCAGAAGCTGAAGCTTTCCTTCTTTGATAAACGGCAGCATGGAGAGCTGATGAGCCGCATGACCAATGATGTGGATAATATCTCGACGACGCTGAATACGTCGATGGTCCAGGTCGTTTCCAGCATCATCACCTTTATCGGCATACTGGGAGTCATGTTGAGCTTGAGCCCGATTCTCACGATCATTACCCTGCTGGTTGTGCCGATCATGTTCATCGGAATCAAATGGATCACCAACCGCACTCGTCATGCCTTCCGGATACAGCAGCAGGCTGTCAGCAGCGTGAACGGTTTTGCAGAGGAAAGCATTTCCGGTCAAGCCGTCATCAAAGCCTATGCCCAGGAATCCAGAGTGATCGGTGCTTTCCGTGATAGGACAAAGCAGCTGCAGCAAGCCGGTTTCTGGGCCCAAACATTCTCAGGTTTCATCCCCAAGTGGATGAATATGCTGAATAACATCAGCTTTGCGGTCATTGCCGGTGTCGGCGCCCTTTTGATTGGAAATGGATGGGCCGGTATAACAATCGGAACGATCGTTATCTTCCTGGAATATTCAAGGCAGTTCACACGTCCGCTGAACGACTTGGCAAACCAATTCAATTCGTTGTTCTCGGCACTTGCCGGTGCTGAACGGGTTTTTGGAATTTTGGATGAGCAGGAAGAACATGAGGAAACGGCGAAACAAACAGTACCGCGGCTTAAAGGAAATATTCGGTTCGAGAATGTGACCTTCGCTTATGAAGGGGAGCCGGCGCTGAAAGATATCAGCTTTTCTGTCCGATCGGGGCAGACAGCCGCTTTTGTCGGACCGACGGGTTCGGGCAAGACGACGATCATGAATTTGATCGCAGGATTCTACCAGCCTGACAGCGGTCAGATCACGATGGATGGCATGCCGCTGTCCAAGCTGGACTTGGGCAGCTACCGAAATCGGATAGGGGTGGTCTTACAGCAGGATTTCCTATTCAAGGGAACCATCATGGATAATATTCGCTATGGCAGATTGGATGCCACGGATGACCAAGTGATCGAGGCAGCCAAAGCGGCCAATGCACATCGGTTCATCACCCGGCTTCCCGATGGTTATAATACTTTAATCGGTCAGGACGGCGGCGGACTCAGTCACGGTCAGCGCCAGCTTCTCTCCATTGCCAAAGCATTGCTGCGGGATCCGGATATCCTCTTGCTGGATGAGGCGACCTCCAGTATCGATACAATAACGGAGCATAGGATTCAGCAAGCGATGCAGGTTTTGATGGAAGGTCGTACAAGTATTGTGGTGGCGCACCGGCTCAATACAATCGAACAGGCTGATACTATTTTTGTGCTGCAGGATGGTGAGTTGATCGAGCAGGGAAACCATCAGGAGCTCATGAAGCAAAAAGGTTTTTATGCAGCGCTGCAGAACGAGAAAAAGCAGCATGCTTCCACCAGCTGAGACCGTCGTGAATCGTTAGATGTTGCGATTTTTTTTACCTTTGCGTAAAATATGTTAGTGATAATCATGTCTGAATCATTATGCAGGACCATTGTAAAGGAGTGCCAATATGCTTAAATTAGAAGAACTGAAAGAACTTATCACCTTGATTGACCAATCTTCGATAGATGAATTCGATTATGAAACCGAAGGGGAAAAAGTCTCCCTTCGCAAAAAAAATGAGGTTGTACAAGTCGCAGCTGCGCCAGCACCAATCCAGCCGGCGGCAAGCGCTCCGCAAGCTCCTGCAGCTGCAGCACAGCCGGAACCGGCAGTGCAAGCTCCAGAAGCCGCTGCGAAAAATTATGATCACGAAATCACTTCACTCATGGTCGGAACGTTCTACAGCAAACCGAACCCAGATTCCGATGTCTTCGTCAAAGTAGGCGATCGAGTGGAAAAAGACACAGTCGTATGCATCGTGGAAGCGATGAAATTATTCAATGAAATCACTGCAGATGTATCTGGTGAAATCGTCGAAGTGCTTGTGGAAAACGGAGAGCTTGTTGAATATGGACAACCTCTGTTCAGAGTGAAAGCTAACTAAGGGGTTGACTCGTTGTGATTAAGAAATTATTGATTGCCAACCGAGGAGAGATTGCTGTCCGGATTATCCGTGCCTGTAAGGAACTGGGCATCGAGACAGTGGCCATCTACTCGGAAGCAGATAAAGAAGCATTGCATGTACAGCTGGCGGACGAAGCATATTGCGTGGGTCCGGCAGCAAGTAAGGACAGTTACTTGAATTTCTCGAATATCATCAGTGTAGCGACATTGACTGGTGTCGATGCCATCCATCCAGGTTATGGTTTCCTGGCGGAGAATCCTGATTTTGCAGAGCTGTGTGCCGAATGCAACATCACGTTCGTCGGTCCAAGCGCTTATGCCATCAATAAAATGGGGACCAAGGACGTTGCGCGTGAAACGATGCGCGAAGCTGGTGTCCCAGTCGTACCAGGATCCAACGGTATCGTTGCAGACGCTGAAGAAGGCAAGCAGGTTGCCCGGGAAATCGGTTATCCGGTCATCATCAAAGCAACAGCCGGCGGAGGCGGCAAGGGTATCCGAATCGCCCGCACCGAGGAAGAGCTTGTAAAAGGTATCAGTGTCACCCAGCAGGAAGCAGCTACAGCTTTCGGAAACCCTGGTGTCTACTTAGAGAAATACATAGAAGATTTCCGTCATGTGGAGATCCAGGTGCTTGCTGATAATCACGGGAATGCCATCCATTTAGGTGAACGTGATTGTACAATACAGCGTCGTATGCAGAAGCTGATCGAAGAATCTCCTTCACCTGCCCTTACCCCGGAAATCCGTGAGAAAATGGGGGAAGCAGCTGTCAAAGCGGCGCTCGCTGTTGATTATTCCGGTGCTGGTACGATTGAATTCATCTTCGATCGCAGAGATCAAACATTCTACTTCATGGAGATGAACACACGTATCCAGGTGGAACATCCAGTGACGGAGCTTGTTACTGGTGTCGACTTGATCAAGGAACAAATTCATATCGCCAACAACGAAACCTTGCGTTATACACAAGAGGACATCACTTTTGAGGGCTGGGCCATCGAGTGCCGGATCAATGCAGAGAATCCGTTCAAAAACTTCATGCCTTCACCAGGTAAAATCGATCTTTACCTTGCTCCTGGCGGCTATGGTGTCCGTGTGGACGGTGCGGCCTATCCGGGGTATGCAATCCCGCCGTTCTATGACAGTATGGTTGCGAAGCTGATTGCATTTGGTAAAACACGCGATGAAGCCGTGGCTCGGATGAAACGGGCATTGGGTGAATTCGTCATTGAAGGTGTCCATACGACAATCCCGTTCCATGCCCGCATGATGGAGCATCCGGTATTCGTTGAAGGGGATTTCAATACGAATTTCCTTGAGAATTATACAATCATGGAGTAAAAAACCTAAAGGATGTGAGATCTTTGCAAGAGCAATCTTTCGTATCGATCGGTCATAAAGGCGAGCTTGGCAATGTCATGGTATCGCCTGCCGTCATCGAGGTGATAGCAGGAATTGCAGCAAGTGAAGTGAAAGGTGTCATATCGATGCGCGGCGGGTTTGCTACGGGAGTCGCAGAAAAGCTGGGCAAGAAGGCGCATGGGAAAGGCATCAAAGTAGAACTGACGGAGCAAGGAGTCGCCATCGACGTCTTTGTCACCGTCAGTGCCGACTGCAGGATGCCTGAAGTTGCAAAAAACGTCCAGCAGAACATCCGCCAGGCTTTACAGACGATGACGGCACTTGCGACGAAAGAGATCAATGTCCATATTGTAGGTATACAACTCGAACAAAAAGCGGACACTGTCGAATAGACCGTATTCGCTGGAAAAGACCTTGGCTGGTTCCGCCCCGAGGTCTTTTCTTTTGTTCAAAGATAGATTTAACCCTATATATCATGTTATGATTTGATGAGATAAGTTAAAAGGAGATAGAATATGAAACGACGTACGGCACGGGAAACTGCCTTCCAGGTCCTCTTTCAATTGGACATGAACGATATTCAGCCGGAAGAGGCTGTGGAAAATGTATTAGGAGAGCCGCTTGAGAATGCTTTTTTGGCAAGCCTCATCAACGGTGTATTGGAGCATAAAGCTGCAATCGATGCGAAAATTGCCGAGCATTTGGAGAATTGGTCATTCGATCGGCTTGCCAGTGTGGAGAAGACGGCATTGCGTATAGCCGTATATGAGCTGCTTCATCACACAGATGTACCGCAAGGCGTAGTCATCAACGAAGCCATTGAGATATCCAACTTGTTCGGGGATGAAAAATCCGGTAAATTCGTTAATGGAGTACTATCCAGAATCATTAAAAACTAAGGGAGCGGATGAGCATGACAGCAGAATTGATCTATGGTAAAGAACTCGCAGCAACTATTCGGGAAGAACTGAAACAAGAAGCAGCAGCATTGAAAAAACAAGATATTCTGCCTCATCTGACCGTTGTTCTAGTCGGAGACGATCCTGCCTCCAGATCTTATGTGAAAGGAAAAGAGAAGGCATCCGCAGAAATCGGGATCAGCTCAGAGCTGATCGAGCTGCCAAGCTCGACGACACAGACGGAATTACTGGATCTCATACAGCGTCTGAACTCGGATAAGGACGTGAATGGAATCCTGGTCCAATTACCTCTTCCAGCCCATATCGATGAACAAGCTGTCATCGACAGCATCGATCCGGAGAAGGATGTAGATGGGTTCCATCCTGCCAATGTAGGGAAAATGATGCTCGGGGAAGATACATATTATCCATGCACACCTTATGGCATCATTCAGATGCTCAAATCGAAAAATGTTGATATTGCAGGCAAGACTGCTGTCATCGTCGGACGCAGCAATATTGTCGGCAAGCCAGTCGGACAGCTTTTGCTCAATGAGCATGCGACTGTCATCCATACCCATTCACGCACGCCGGACCTCAGAAGCTTTACGAAGCAAGCAGATATCCTTGTCGTAGCAGTCGGCCGTGAACATATGATCAAGGCGGAGGATATCAAGGAAGGTGCCATCGTGATCGACGTCGGTGTCAATCGAAATGCAGCCGGTAAGCTGACAGGTGATGTCGATTTCGAACACGCGAAAGAAGTGGCTTCGATCATCACACCGGTACCAGGCGGTGTAGGACCGATGACCATCACCATGCTGATGCACAATACGATAAAAGCAGCCAGACGCCAGGCAGCGGCAGTCGTATAAGGAGCAAATCCAGCATGAGTGATGATCGTTATTTGACCGTGACCGCCCTGACCCGTTACATGAAGCGGAAGCTGGAAACGGACAAGCATTTGAAGGATATCTGGCTCAGGGCGGAGATATCCAACTTCAAGCATCACAGCCGCGGCCATATGTATATGACATTGAAAGATGACGGAGCCAGGATCCAGTCCGTCATGTTTGCCGGACAAAATAAAGGCCTGAAATTCGTCCCGGAGAACGGCATGACCGTCCTTATCCGCGGTGAGATTGGCTTATATGAGCCCCAGGGTCAATATCAGCTTTATATCCAGCATATGGAGCCGGATGGAGTTGGGGCACTTTACCAGGCCTATGAACAGCTGAAAGAGAAGCTGGAAAAGGAAGGGCTGTTTTCTGCTGATCATAAAAAAGCCCTTCCTGCTTATCCCGAGCATATCGGCGTCATTACATCCCCGACCGGAGCAGCTGTCAGGGATATCCTGACAACGATCAAACGGCGCTATCCGATTGTCAGAGTGACGGTGCTTCCTGTTTCCGTGCAAGGTGATCGTTCCGCTCCGTCGCTTGTCCATGCGCTGTCTTATGCAGAAGAGCATGATTTCGATGTCCTGATCATCGGACGTGGCGGCGGCTCGATCGAAGAGCTTTGGAGCTTCAACGAAGAGATGGTCGCCCGTGCCATCCACCGTGTAAGCATACCGATCATCTCGGCTGTCGGGCACGAGACGGATTTCACGATCAGTGATTTCGTAGCCGATGTCCGGGCCGCTACCCCGACCGGAGCCGCTGAATTGGCTGTTCCGGCACGGGAGGAGCTGCAGCACCGCATAGCGCAGCTCACCAATAGGATGCAGTACGTTGTAAGTCAATCTTATCGGCAGGAAGCAAACAGGCTAGCCAAGCTTCGGGGATCATATGCCTTCCGCTATCCTGAACAGCTGTTAAGGCAGAAGGAAATAGAACTGGATAAGCTTTCCGATCGGCTGGGCAGGGCAGGGGCGTCTGCTGTTTCAGCAAGGAGGCAGCACTTTACGGCACTGATGAATCGCCTTGCCCTTGTACATCCGGGCAAGCAGGCGCAGCATCATGGACAGCAGCTGGCAGTATTGCAAAACAGGCTGCAGCAGGCTATGCAAAAGAGACATGAAGGAGAGCGGCAGAAGTTCCTTCATCAAATCAATAAGCTATCCTTATTGAACCCATTGGAGACGATGAAACGGGGATATAGCATCTCCTATAAAGAGGAAACCCTTTTGAAGAGCGTGGATCAGGTTACCGAAGGCGATGATGTGCAAATCCATCTTGCAGATGGCACGATAGATTGTATCGTCAAGGAAGTAAAGGAGGATACAAATGGCTGAGGAGAAAAAACAAAGCTTCGAGGAAGCGATGCAGCAGCTGGAGGAGATTGTGAGCAAGCTCGAGCAAGGTGATGTACCGCTTGAGCAGGCAATCGGCTATTACCAGGAAGGTATGAAGCTCTCCAAGATTTGCGGCGATAAACTGGAGCAAGTCGAGAAGCAAATGGTGGAAATCGTGAATAATGCCGGTGAAACCGAGCCATTCACTGTACAGGAGGAAGACTGAGTGAGTGAATCGTTGCAGGATTATTTGAAGACGGAGCAGCATCGCATCAATATGTATATGATCGGTTTGCTCGAAAAGGATAAGATGCTTCCGGCTGCTCTATCGGAATCCGTCCTTTACAGCATGCGGGCTGGGGGAAAACGCCTCCGCCCGATTTTGATGCAGGCAGCATTCGAATCCTTCGGCGGTCAAGGCGATAGGGTTCTGCCGGCAGCTGCCGCACTTGAAATGGTGCATACTTACTCCTTGATCCATGATGATCTGCCGGCAATGGACGATGATGATTATCGCCGCGGACAGCTGACGAATCACAAGAAGTTCGGGGAGGCTACAGCCATTTTGGCAGGCGATGCACTATTGACAAGAAGTTTTTCCGTCATCGGGCAAGCGGACGATTTGAGGCCCGATGAGAAGGTATTTCTTATGTCCTATCTGTCGGAAGCAGCCGGTGCGACGGGCATGATTGCCGGCCAAGCTCTTGATATGGAAGCAGAAGGAAAAGAGAGCCTGCTGCATGAATTAGAGCAAATACATATTCTGAAAACGGGCAAGTTATTAACATATGCGATCGTTGCCGGTGCCTTTTTGGCTGGAGCCAAGCAGGAAACACTGGAGCTGATGAAGCAGTTCGGTATGTATATCGGCCTGATCTTCCAAATACAAGATGATATCCTGGATGTGACCGGTGATGAATCCGTGATCGGAAAGCCGGTCGGCAGTGATGAAGCGAACAAAAAAAGTACGTATCCAAAACTGCTTGGTCTTGAAGGAGCAAAAGAACAAATGGAGAAGTATGTCGACCTTGCCCATCAATGCCTGGAGCAAGCGATTATCAAGTCATCCAGACTGCATGAGCTGACTGTCTATTTGAGCAGGAGGACGAGCTGACTGTTATTGATTGTAAGCTTGAGGCCAACTGTGATATATTGCTACTAGGAATATAGGACAGAACTGATACGTACGAACATAGAAAACGCCGTTATCACATATGTGCTAGCGGCTATTTTTAAATAGGCTCCTGCACGGCCGAAAGTGCAGAAATTGTCTGGATATGATGTAGGCAGGAAAAAACAGGGTAAAGGCCTACAGGAATAAATTCTTCGTCCGGCGCAGAAATGTACCTATTTATACTATGCTGTCTGGCTGATCAGGCTGATGACAAAAGGGGAAGGTAATATGGATTTAACAGCAATTAAGAATCCGGCATTCTTGAAGGAAATGTCCAATGAGGAGCTTCGTGAGCTTGCAGCTTCCATCCGGACATTCCTGATCGAAAAGCTGTCCATCACAGGAGGGCACCTGGGAGCGAATCTGGGTGTTGTGGAACTTACACTCGCTTTGCATAAAGCATACAACAGTCCGCAGGATAAATTCATTTGGGATGTGGGGCATCAGGCATATATCCATAAGATATTGACCGGCAGAACAGCTGACTTCGATACATTGCGGCAATACAAAGGGTTGTGCGGCTTCCCGAAGCGAATCGAGAGCGAACATGATGTGTGGGAAACAGGACATAGTTCCACATCGCTTTCTGCTGCAATGGGAATGGCAGCGGCAAGGGATATGATGGACGAGGATTATGAGGTAGTGCCTATCATTGGGGATGGTGCGCTGACAGGCGGTATGGCCT
This sequence comes from Terribacillus sp. FSL K6-0262, assembly GCF_037977385.1. Classification (NCBI taxonomy): domain Bacteria; kingdom Bacillati; phylum Bacillota; class Bacilli; order Caryophanales; family Bacillaceae; genus Terribacillus; species Terribacillus sp. FSL K6-0262. The sequence goes on from NZ_CP150277.1 coordinate 3,157,907, forward strand.
TGGAAGCACTGAACAATATCGGGGATGAAAAAAAGAATATCACCGTCATACTGAATGACAATGAGATGTCGATAGCGAATAATGTCGGTGCCCTGCATCATGTGCTTGGCAGAATGCGCAGTGCCGGTAAGTACAGGCGTGCAAAGGATGAAATGGAAACGCTGCTCAAAAAAATCCCTGCTGTCGGCGGCAAGCTGGCTACTGCCGCAGAGCGTATGAAGGATAGCATGAAATATTTCATGGTTCCCGGCATGTTCTTTGAAGAGCTGGGCTTTACTTATTTCGGGCCTGTTGACGGGCATGACTTCCGGGACCTGGAAGAGGCGATAAGCTATGCCAAAAAGACAAAAGGACCAAAAATCATTCATGTTGTCACCCAGAAAGGGAAAGGCTATCAACCTGCCGAAACAGATACGACAGATAATTGGCACGGTGTCGGCCCCTATAAGATCGAATCCGGTGAAAAGATCAAAAGCTCTGCCACTGCACCAGCCTGGAGCAAGGTGATCAGTGAAGCAGTACTGGAAAAGGCACGTATGGATAAACGGATTGCAGTCATCACACCCGCAATGATCCTCGGATCGAAGCTGGATAATTTCAAAAAAGAAATGCCGGATCGGCTTTTCGACGTCGGAATCGCTGAGCAGCATGCCACAACCATGGCTGCCGGCATGGCGACTCAAGGTGTGAAACCCTTCCTGGCCATTTACTCCACTTTCCTGCAGCGAGCTTATGATCAGCTGCTTCATGACATTGCCAGACAAAATCTCAATGTTTTTGTCGGTATCGATCGGGCAGGCTTTGTCGGCGCAGACGGAGAGACGCATCAGGGTGTATTCGACATTTCATTCCTGCGTGCGCTGCCGAATTTCACGATCATGATGCCGAAGGATGAAAATGAAGCGCAGCATATGGTGCATACAGCATTGGCGCATGAAGAAGGACCGATCGCATTGCGTTATCCGCGCGGTAATGCGCTTGGTATTCCAGTGGATGATACCACGCATGCATTGCCGATCGGCAGCTGGGAAGTGCTGAGAGAAGGAACGGATGCTGTCATATTGACATTCGGGACAACGATTCCGCTGGCCTTGGATGCGAGCGAGTCACTTGCAGCTGATGGTATTTCTGTCCGTGTCGTGAATGCCCGGTTCATCAAACCAATGGACGAAGCAATGCTGCATGGGATTTTTGCCTCAGGACTGCCGATTTTGACTATTGAGGAAGCCGTTCTCAAAGGCGGCTTCGGCAGCGGCGTGATGGAATTCGCCGAAGAGAATGACTATGATGCATCTACTGTCAGGAGAATGGGTGTGCCTGACTACTTCGTTGAGCACGGAAGCGTACCGGAACAGATGGAGGAAGTTGGATTGACGAAGGAAAATGCAGCTGACAAACTCCGGAAAATAGTACGAATGAATGAACAGCAAAGGGCTTGAGTGAATGGCTAAAGTGAGATTGGATGTTCTTCTCGTCGAGAGGGGACTAATTGAAACAAGGGAAAAAGCAAAACGGACAATCATGGCAGGACTCGTATATTCCGGCCAGGACCGTCTGGATAAACCAGGCATGAAAGTTGATGATACCGCTGACTTGACTGTAAAAGGCAAGGTCATCCCTTATGTTGGGCGGGGCGGTCTCAAACTGGAAAAGGCTTTGGACTATTTCGGCATCGATGTTACGGGAAGGACGATGGTTGATATCGGTTCCTCGACGGGGGGATTCACCGATTGCGCCTTGCAGCGTGGTGCTGCACGCAGCTATGCCATCGATGTCGGCTACAATCAGCTTGATTGGAAACTGCGCAACGATCCGCGTGTAGTGGTAATGGAAAGGACCAATTTTCGTTATGTCACACCGGATATGCTGACGGAAGGATTGCCGGATTTCGCATCGATCGATGTATCTTTCATATCCCTTCGTTTGATTTTACCTGCATTGAAGGACATCCTTGCTTCAGGGAGTGATGTGGTGGCGCTCATCAAACCGCAATTCGAAGCAGGACGTGAACAGGTCGGTAAAAAAGGGATCGTTCGTGATCGCAGCGTACACATGGAAGTATTGGAAGATACCCTGAAATTCGGTCAATCTCTTGGTTTTCAGTTTGAAGGACTGACTTTTTCGCCAATAACCGGCGGGGACGGAAATATCGAATTCCTGGCACACTTGGCTTGGGATAAAGATAATGCAGGTGACTTCCCTGATACAGAGGCAATCAAATCAGTCGTCGAGGATGCGCATCAGCAGCTATCTGCGAAAAAAGGCGTATCAAGGGAAGCGATGGAGGAAGACAATGAGTAAAATTCAACGGCATATCAAAATTCGCGAATTGATTACACATAATGATATCGAGACGCAGGATGAATTGGTCGAACATTTGAAAGATCTCGGGTTCAATGTGACCCAGGCGACCGTTTCCCGTGATATCAAGGAATTGCATCTTGTCAAGGTTCCGACATTGGAGGGGTCTTACAAGTACAGCTTGCCGGCGGATAATCGATTCAATCCGCTTGAAAAACTGAAACGGCTTATCATGGATGCTTTTGTCAGCATTGATACGACGAGCCATTTCATTGTGCTTAAGACGCTGCCGGGTAATGGGAATGCACTGGCCGTCCTTTTGGATAACTTGGATTGGGAAGAGATCCTAGGTACAATCAGCGGGGATGACACGATTCTGATCATTTGCCGTACTGAGGCAGATACGGAACTTATCAAAGATAAACTGCTGTCCATGCTGTAAACGGAAGTGAAATGAGGGGATATTATGCTTACAGAGCTTTCGATCAAGGATTTTGCGATCATCGACCATATAAGGATCCATTTCAAAGAAGGGCTTACTGTGCTGACCGGAGAGACTGGTGCAGGTAAGTCCATTGTCATTGATGCAGTCCAGCTGTTAAGCGGCGGAAGGGGTTCCGTGGAATTTATCCGCCATGGTCAGAAGAAAGCCGAGCTGGAAGGGTTATTCATCATTGATTCGCCTGATCATCCGATATATGCCATCGGAGAACAATTCGGTGTCGATATCGATGATGGGATGATCGTGCTGGAGAGGACGATGACAACCAGCGGAAAAAGCATTTGCCGTGTCAATGGCAAGCTGGTGACTTTGGCGATTTTGCGTGAATTCGGGAAATCATTGATTGATATCCATACCCAGCATGAAACGCAATCCTTGATGGATGCGGATAAGCATATCGAGTTGCTTGATTTATACGATGCCGATGCAATCAGCAAAGCAAAAGAGGCTTATACGCTTCAATTCAAAGAGCTTCAGAAATTGAAAAAACGATATAAGGAATGGAATACAAATGAACAGGAAATGGCGCAGCGTCTTGACTTGCTTCAATTTCAATATAATGAATTGAAAGAAGCTGCACTTCAGCCGGGTGAGGATGAGCAGCTTACAGAAGAGCGGACGAAGCTGATGAACTTTGAACGGATATATCAATCGCTCCATGATGCCTATCATGCACTTTACGGGGAACAAAAAGGCTTGGACTGGGTAGGGCATGCTTTAGCCAGCCTTGAATCGGCGAGTTCCTATGATGACGATATCCAGAAGCATCATCAAATGATCAGCGAGCAATACTACTTGCTGGAGGATCTCACTTTCCAGCTGAGCAGCCAGCTGGACGCACTCTCGTATGATCCGGAACGATTGAACGAAATTGAAATGCGATTGAATGAAATAAACCGATTGAAAAAGAAATACGGGCAATCAGTCGAAGAAATCCTGGAATATGCAGCCAGTATAGAGGATGAAATCGATCGTATTCAGAACCGTGATTCCCATATCCACCAGCTGGAGCAGCAAATTGCGGAACTCAGCGAAGATACTTTGCTGGAGGCAAGGCAGCTGCATGATTTGCGTGTACAAGCTGCTAGCCAGCTTACGGATGCGATCCATGAGGAACTGAAGGATCTGTACTTGGAGAAAGCCCGTTTCCATGTCGATGTGCAGTACAAAGCCGGGAAGCCTGGCGATCCCGAAATCGACGGGATGCCTGTCCAATTAACGGCAGACGGTTTTGATGCGATTACATTCCATATCTCCACAAACCCGGGAGAACCGCTGAAAGAGCTGCACAAAGTTGCTTCAGGAGGGGAATTATCCCGTATCATGCTGGCACTGAAGCGTATTTTCTCGCGACATCAAGGGGTGACGAGTGTCATTTTTGATGAAGTGGATACTGGTGTCAGCGGCCGTGTTGCACAAGCGATAGGAGAGAAGATTTACGGTATCTCTGTCGGATCTCAAGTATTATGCATCACACATCTGCCGCAGGTGGCATCAATGGCTGATACGCATCTGCTGATCGAAAAACATGTGGAAAATGATAGCACGCATACTTCCGTCACCGAGCTCGGACAGGAAGCTGCTGTGGAGGAAATCAGCAGAATGATGACCGGAACGGTGCTGACGGAAAAGACAAAAGAGCATGCAAAGGAACTTATAACGCTTGCCGGCCAATACAAACAAACATGATCCTGCCTGATATCGGCAGGATCTTTGTTTTATACATAGGAAAAGATAGGCGCTTTTTCTGATGTTTTCTGGGTTTAAAATGCTCTCGTGAAAGTCAAACTAGAAGTACATAAACAAGCTTGAACTGCTGAGGGATAGGACTTCTAGGAGATGAGAAAATGAAGAAAAGGATAGACGCACTGCGCTTCGCCATTGGTCTTTGCCTGCTTGCTTTGCTGGTAGCGGCGCCATTGACCCAACCTGTACAGTCCTTTCTGAGCATACCCAAAACATTGACCTTGTTTTCAAATAATGATCTTTCCGAAGCTCTTCCGGTTTTTGGTGACGGAAAAGCTGTAGAAGCACTTGATCAGGAGGCTTTCCGCGGTCAATCGACTGGTAAGCAAGACCTTGTCTATACATTGGGCAGCATACCTGTCAAAAAGGTTGCTGTAAACGTCATTCCCGATATACGGATCGTCCCGGGCGGTCATTCCGTCGGGGTGAAGCTCCATACACTGGGTGTTCTTGTTGTCGGCCATCATCAAGTGCGGACTGCGGTGGAAACTGTTTCGCCTGGCGAGGATGCTGCCATTTATACCGGGGATATCCTTTTGGAAATAGACGGTCAGGAAATCCGCAAAATGGAAGAAGTGGCTCCGCTGATCGAAAAAGCTGGCAAGGCAGGGAAACCAGTCAGCATTAAAGTGAAACGCGGCAATCAGACATTGACAACCGAATTGAATCCGGCACTCGATGAAAAAGACAAGCAATACCGGATGGGTCTCTATATCAGGGATTCAGCCGCAGGTATCGGGACCATGACTTTCTATGATCCAGAATCGAAAAACTATGGTGCTTTGGGCCATGTCATTTCGGATATGGATACACAAAAGCCAATTGAAATTCATGACGGGACAATCGTCAGATCAAATGTGACGAGCATCCAAAAAGGAAACAATGGCAAACCAGGGGAAAAACTCGCTGAATTCAGCATGAACCGCAATTATATCGGAACCATCACGAAAAATAGCCCTTTTGGTATTTTTGGCAAATTGGAAAGTGATATGCGTCAAAAGGAAGAAGCAAAAGCACTGCCCATTGCATTGAGTGAGGAAGTGAAGAAAGGACCGGCAGTCATCCGGACAGTGGTGGATGGAGAAAAGATTGAAGAATTCGATGTGGAAATCGTCAACAGTGTACCACAGGATCACCCGGCAACAAAGGGAATGATCATCAAGGTGACAGACAAGCGTCTGCTTGCCAAGACCGGCGGAATCGTCCAAGGAATGAGCGGAAGCCCGATCATCCAGGATGGTAAATTGATCGGTGCCGTGACACATGTATTCGTTAATGATCCGACATCCGGCTACGGTGTGCATATCGAATGGATGCTGCAGGAAGCAGGTATCGACATTTATAAAAGCGATAAAAAAGCTAGCTGAAAAAGGCAATTCCTGTTCGTTCACGAATGGGATTGTCTTTTTCTTTTTCAAGTCATACGTTATACTGTAAAGACAAGAAACATCTGTTCGGAACACACTGCGTCGGATGCTGTCGAATGATGGGCAGAATTTCATCCGCTGGAAATAAAAGCGAGGTTTTTTTCAATTTGGCAGGAATTGACCTTGATGTGTCGAAACTATAACGTGGAATCATAAGGGATATTAAGGGAGGAAGCTGGGAATGGAAAAGATTAAAGCAGTTTTGGTCGATGACAATCGAGAGCTTGTGCAGCTTATGGAGGAATATTTCGAAGACCAATCCGATATAGAGGTAATTGGCACTGCTTATAATGGAAAAGATTGTTTAGATATGCTGGAAGATCTCCAGCCGGATGTCGTCGTCCTTGACATCATCATGCCGCATGTCGATGGTCTGGCGGTTCTCCGCACACTGCGGGAGAGAACATCCGCACCGATGCCGCATGTGATCATGCTGACAGCCTTTGGCCAGGAAGAAGTGACAAAGAAGGCTGTCGATCTAGGCGCTGCTTATTTTATCCTTAAACCTTTCGATTTGGAGAACCTGGCAGCTCAGATCCGTCAAGTGAGCGGGCATGGCGGAAGCTACGAAGCAAGTCCGATCCGAGTGACAAAAGAGAAGAAACGGGATAAGAAACCGAATCTGGAAGCAAGCATCACGAACATCATCCATGAAATCGGTGTGCCTGCACATATCAAAGGCTATATGTACCTGCGTGAGGCCATCACGATGGTCTACAATGATATCGACTTGCTTGGCTCCATAACCAAAGTGCTTTATCCGGATATCGCCAAAACATATAATACCACTGCTTCCCGTGTGGAAAGGGCAATCCGCCATGCCATCGAAGTAGCTTGGAACCGCGGCAATATGGATTCCATCTCTTCCTTGTTCGGGTACACGGTAAGCATCTCCAAAGCAAAGCCGACCAATTCCGAGTTCATTGCGATGGTGGCGGACCGTTTGCGGCTGGAGCACCGTGCCTCCTAAGCCGTTCTTCTTATGTGATTCTTACATTAAACTCTGCGGAAATATACCGATAAACTCCTATCGGCAATGTATAAATAAATATTCGAAAATGTATGAGCGTCCTAATTTATCGGGTCTGTCCGGTAAAGGAGGGCGTTTTTTGCTGTGTGGACATTTTTTGATTAGACTGAAAAAATCAGCGCACGTGACATACGATACTTTGCTTCATCGAATTAAACGATAGTCACCAGGACCTTCTGTCTTACATAGGCTATGGCACATGATGAGATGAAGGAGGAACCCGCTTGACCGAATTGACGATGGCCCATTGGATGTATCTGGCAGGAACACTTTTGATTATTTTAACGATGCTTATTCGGCAGAATGTGTTGGTTCCATCATTATTGATGACCTTCTTGGTAGGGTGGATGTACACAGGGACGCTTGTAGAAGGATTGCAGGCAACCTTCAGTGCAAGTCTCACAGCTGCCTCGGAATTATTCAATATTTTCTTGATCATTACCGTCATGACTGCACTGCTGCAGTCTTTAAAAGCATTGCGGGCAGATGAACGGATGATTCGCCCTTTTGGTTATATTATGACGAACGGCCATACTTCCTTTTGGGTATTGGCATTCATTACGTATTGTATTTCCCTGTTCTTTTGGCCTACACCTGCCGTGCCGCTCGTGGGTGCAATCCTGCTCCCTGTCGCTATCAGAGCCGGTCTGCCGCCATTGGCAACTGGTGTGGCGATGGCGATTTCCGGTCAGGGCATGGCGCTTTCTGCCGACTATATCATTAAAATTGCTCCGATGCTGAGTGCTTCCGCAGCTGGCACAGATACTGCTGCGGTGGCAGACAAAGCGCTTATTTTATCTCTTATCACAGGTATCACAGCCTTGCTGCTGGCATACTTCCGTACCCGGAAAAAAATCTCTTCCCCTTCCATTGTGCACCTGGAAAGATGGAACGGGAACGATGCGCCCAGTGCAGCTCATCCAGCTGAAAAATCAAGGTTGAGTATCTTGTTTGCAATTCTGGTGCCCGCAGCCTTTCTTGTCGTCGTTATCTACATGGCCTATGCTGCCTTCAGCAATACGGCTTCCCTTGAGGGCGGAGCTGGCGCTGCTTTGATCGGAGGTGCTGCTATCCTGCTCATGATTGCCGCAGCGATTGCTTGCAATTGGAAACAATCTTTGCATAACGTAAGTGAACACTTGGTAGATGGCTTTACATTTGCTTTTCGGGCAATGGGACCGGTCATTCCGATTGCAGGTTTCTTCTTTTTAGGGAGCGGAGAGATATCTGCCAGGATATTCGGACTGGAAGATGCTGCGCAGGCTCCTTCGTTTCTTTTTGATTTAGTAGAGGCTGGACAGCATCATATTCCCGAGAATCCAATTTTCGCCGGATTCGGTTTGCTGGTAGTCGGCATGGTAACCGGCTTGGACGGTTCAGGCTTTTCCGGTCTTCCTCTTGTCGGGGCCCTTTCTGGCGCCCTGGCACCGGCAGTCGGCATGGATGCTTCTACCCTTGCTGCAATCGGGCAAATGGGCGCGATTTGGGTTGGCGGCGGCACGCTGATTGCCTGGTCCTCCATCGTAGCGATCGCTGGATTCGCACGGGTGCCGGTGATGGAAGTAGTGCGGCAATGTTTTATACCGGTCGTTACCGGACTTTTACTTTCTACCATCATCGGAATTTGGTTGCTGTAGTTCAAATGGGTATCAATATAAATGATGATAAGGCTAAAGGCTTGTTCAAGCGGACAATAAAAATCGACACAGGCTTCATTCTTCGGCAAACGCTGCCTAATGACCACTAAAGATACTGGTGGCTATTCTTCTGCAAATGTTTAAATGAATAAGGGTTTTCTCCTTTTTACATGTGTTGCGCTCCTTTTATCCGTTGCCGATAAAAGGAGCGTTTCATCATGGAGCTGATTAGATTGACTTAGTTGACTTACAGCTACATAAGAGGTATAAAATAAGTTCATCATCTAAGAGAGGAAGAGATAAACGAGGAAGGATCACTATGATTCATTGTCATACACTTAATGTATCATAACGATGAAGTTATAGATGAAATTATCTTTAGGGAGTTATGTTTATGATTACTGCATTGATAGGTATTTTAATTGGTACGGGGCTGTCCATTCAAACAGCTGTTAATTCGCAGCTGAGGAAGTTTGTCATCTCCCCATACTTGGCATCCATGATCTCATTCGTGATTGGTGCACTCTTTTTGACTGTCATATCCTTGGTGATTGGTTCACCGCTGGGAATATCATGGAAGCTTATCGGAAATGAGCCAGCTTGGATTTGGCTTGGGGGAGTTCTGGGGGTCATTTTCCTCACGGTCAATATTTTGTTATTCCCTAAGCTTGGAAGTGTGCAGACGGCCATCATGCCAATCCTGGGTCAAATCATCATGGGGATGCTGATTGATAATTTTGGATGGTTCCATTCCATGCGGAAAGCTTTCGATAGTTATCGTTTAATCGGAATATGTTTAGTTTTGGTGGGGGTATTTTTTGCTATTGCCATACAGGAAGTAAGGCATCGGCAGGAAAAAAATAAGGGGAATGACTTATATTTATGGATCTGGCGTATCATCGGGGTCGTATCTGGAATGCTGATGTCGATGCAAGTAGCAATCAATGGGCAGCTTGGTGTTGTGCTGGATTCCTCCATACAAGCAGCTTTTGTCTCCTTTGTGGTCGGAGCGCTCACATTGATCATTGTCGTAGGCGTAAAAGAACGCTCCTTTGTCAAAGTCAGCAATCCAATAAAACAAAAAGCACCTTGGTGGGTCTGGCTGGGAGGATTTTTGGGAGCTGCATATGTTCTGATCAACATTTATTTAGTAGGGCAAGTCGGGACGGGTCAAACTGTTGTATTGGTTTTATTCGGACAAATTGCGGGAAGTTTGCTCATACAGCGTTTTGGATGGATGGGTTCCCAAAAAACGCAGGTTGACTGGATCCAGATTATCGGTTTGATCATGATTTTGGCAGGAGTGATTTTGATAAGAATGTTTTGATACATAAGGGCTTATCATGTATTGACTCTGATACGCTTGGTGATAGGAGTATTCTGTTATGGACTGCCTGTACTATCAGTGAATGGATAGTACAGGTTTTTTGTTTACTATAATAAAATTATGTAAACTAAAATATTTGAGTGAATAGACTCGAAATAAAAATAAACAAAAATAAATTGACACAAACAAAACAAAATATTGTATAATCCATCATAAAGCTATATGTAAGCGCTTTAAAAATGAAAATACAGGAGGGGGAAGAAAATTGGCAGCAAAGCAAGGAAGTTTGAAGGCGACCATCACGGTGGCAATGTCCAATTACCTGGAGGCGGGTTCGATTGTTGCCGGTGCTGGCGGTCTTACATTATGGATGGAGTATTTGAATCTCAATGATGCAAAGCTCGGGCTGCTGGGGGCGTTGAGTGCCAATGGTTTCGGCTCGGCGATAGGTGCATTTCTTGGCGGTATCCTGGTGGATAGGTTCGGCAGGAAGTTCATCTATAAATATGACCTGCTTGTATATATGCTGGGTATTCTGCTCATTACATTTGCATTCCATTTCCCGATGCTGTTGATCGGTTATGTTGTAACGGGAATTGCAGTCGGTGCGGCAATACCCGCTGCCTGGACATACATAGCGGAAGAGGCTCCGAAGCGAGAGAGGGCTGCCCGCGTAGGCTGGGGCCAGTTCGCTTGGTCGATCGGACCGGCAATCACGCTGTTCCTATCCGTATTGCTGGCTCCTTTGGGTTTGCTTGGCAGCCGTATCATTTTTGCCCAGCTCTTCGTCGTCGCACTCATTACGTGGGTTCTCCAGCAGCAAATCAATGAATCGGCGATTTGGACAGAAGAGAAAAGCCGCCAAGCTGCAGGATCACAAGATGTGTCATGGAAGCAGCTCTTTACGGTGAAAGCCAATCTAAAGGCAATCGTGCTGCTGGTTGGAATCTATGTATTCTGGAATCTGGTTGCGGGTGTAATGGGCTATTTCATGCCATATATTTATGAAACAGTAGGCGGTCTATCGGCTTCGCAGGCGAATTTGCTGCAAGGTTTCCTTTGGACTTTGACGGTGGCGGGAACCTATTTCGTCTTTATCAAACTCGGTGACAGGGTGAATCGCAAGCTGCTTTATGGAATAGGGGCCGCCATGGGTATCGCTGCTTGGCTTGTTCTTACGTTTGGCGGTATGGGGATGTTTGAATTGTTTACATTTGTGGTTCTTTGGGGGATTGCTGCTGGCTTTGGTGCGCAGGCTTTCTATGGTTTGTGGGCGGGGGAATTGTTCCATACCCGTTATCGGGCCAAGGCGCAAGGATTCATATTTGCTTTGGCGCGGATAGCTGTAGGGCTGATTTCCCTTGTTGTTCCGGTGATGATCAGTTCACTGGGGTTCCGGACAGCGGGTTTGATCATGATAGGATTTCTGCTCATCGCTGCTGTCGTGGGTCTGACAATGGCACCGGAAACTCGAGGCAAGTCATTGGAAGAGATCCAGGAAGAGCGTTATGGGGGAAAGCCGGAAGCTGCTCGCCAAGCAAGGAATTAACAAAACAAAAATAAACAAATAAAAATAAAGATAAATACACAAAAAGGTTTTCGTTTATTGTATAATGAGTTTAAATATTGAAAGCGCTTCATCAAATGCGGAAGGAGTGTTAGAATTGGTACAAAATAAGTGGAATGAATCAGATGCAAGGAAATTTGAAGGATTGGGGGAGCTGGTGTACCGTTCCAATTTGATCGGAAGCGACCGTTCCGTTTGCAACTGGGGCGGCGGGAATACATCGATGAAAACGACTGTTGAGGATTTTCGCGGGCGTCCGGTCGAAGTGATGTATGTCAAAGGCAGCGGATCAGACCTTGCCACCATGGGAGAGCATAATTTCACGGGCTTGCGAATGGATGATATCCGGCCGCTTATCGAGAGGGAATCGATGACTGATGAAGAGATGGTTGCCTACTTAAGCCAATGCATGATCGATGCAAGCCATCCGCGTGCTTCGATTGAAACATTACTGCATGCGTTCCTACCGTTTAAGCATGTCGACCACACACATCCCGACAGCATCATCAGTCTGTGCTGTGCGGACAATGGACAGGAAATCGCCAAGGAGATTTTCGGAAGCAGGTTCGTATGGGTGCCCTATATCCGTCCTGGGTTCACACTTTCCAAGATGATAGCTGAAGCAGTGGCTGCGAATCCGGAGGCTGAGCTTGTATTGATGGAAAAGCATGGATTGGTTGTCTGGGGAGATACAGCAAAGGAGAGCTATGATCGCACGATTGCTGTCATCAATGAAGCGGAAAGCCATATCAGTCAGAAACAATCCGGGGCCAAAGCCTTCGGCGGGGAAAAGGTTTCCGCTTTGAATAAGGAAGAACGGCATAAGCTGATCACGAAGGTGATGCCAGCTATCAGAGGAGCCGTGAGCGGAGAAAAGAAAATGATCCTCAGCTTCGATGACAGTGATGATGTGCTGGAATTCGTGAACAGTGAACAGGCACAGCAGCTGAGCCAGGTAGGTGCTGCTTGCCCGGATCACCTTGTGCATACAAAGCGGACGCCTTTGTATATTGAATTCGATCCAACTGCGGACAATGCGGATGACCTGCTGCAGAAAGTGGAAACAGGCATCCGGGGCTTTGCCGATGATTATCAAGAGTATTTCAAGCGCCATGCATCAGAGGGGGATGTCATGTTCGAGCCTGTGCCAAGAGTCGTCCTGATTCCTGGCGTCGGAATGGTCACGACAGGCAAGGACAAAAAGGCCGCTGATATAAGTGCAGCCTTGTATCATCGCGCCATTGCCGTAATGAAGGGAGCTGCTGCACTGGGTGACTTCGTGTCACTGTCCGAATCGGAATCGTTCCAGGTGGAATATTGGCCATTGGAGCTGTATAAGCTGTCCCTGGCTCCGCCGGAGGCAAGATTCAGCCGCTCTGTCGTTCTTGTCACTGGCGGAGCAGGCGGCATCGGCAGTGCAACATTGCGTGTTTTCCTCGAAGGCGGCGCCCATGCTGTTGTGACGGATATCAATATCGAAGGAGCAGAAAAGGTTGCCCGGGAGCTTAACGATACCTACGGTGCAGGACGTGCGATTGCCGTCAAAATGGATGTGACCGATGAAGCAGCGATCGCAGAAGCATTCAAGACGGCTGTACTTCAGTATGGAGGAATCGACCATATCGTCAATAATGCAGGGCTTGCAACGAGCAGTCCTTTCGATGAAACGACATTAAAAGAATGGCAGCTAAATATGGATGTATTGGGTACAGGGTATTTCCTGGTTGCCCGTGAAGCCTTCCGCTTGATGAAGCAGCAAGGAATCGGCGGCAGCATGGTGTTCGTAGGGTCGAAAAACTCCGTCTATGCAGGGAAGAATGCTGCGGCTTACAGTGCGGTGAAGGCGATGGAAATGCATTTGGCCAGATGTATTGCTGCAGAAGGCGGCAGCTATGGCATTCGGGTAAACGGTGTCCTGCCTGATGCCGTGCTGCAAGGCTCGGCGATTTGGGGATCCAAATGGCGTGAAGAGCGAGCCGCTGCTTATAATATTTCTCCAGATGATCTGGAGGAGCATTATCGTAAACGGACGACATTGGGTGTCAATATTTATCCAAAGGATATTGCGGAATCAATTGCTTTCTTTGCCTCGGATGCAGCATCGAAGACGACTGGCTGCATGATTACGGTCGATGGCGGCGTGCCGGCTGCCTTTACTAGATAGGGGGCTATCAGATGCATATTGCAGTCGATATTGGAGCATCAAGCGGCCGGCTGGTCACTGGCGAACTGACAGAGGGGAAGCTCGTCATACAAGAGATTCACCGGTTTGCGAATGGCTATCAGAAACAAGGAGCTTATCAATGCTGGGATATTGATCATCTCGAGGAACAGATTTTGCGTGGTTTACAAATTGCCAAACAGAATGGCATCCATTCCTGCACGCTAGGGATCGATACATGGGCAGTGGACTACGTGCTGCTTGGGAAGGATGGTGAGCGATTGCGTGAGATGATCGCTTACCGGGATTCCCGGACGGATGAAGTGATGGAACAAGTGTGGAAAAGGGTGCCAAAGCGAGATGTCTACCGCAAAACTGGCATCCAATTCCAGCCCTTCAATACAATCTATCAGCTGTTTACGGAAAGCGAGGAGCTGATCGGGAAGACCGAAACTGTGCTGCTTGTGCCGGATTATCTCCATTACCGGCTGACCGGCGAAAAGGTGATGGAAGCGACCAATGCTTCCACGATGCAATTATTGAATCCGCTTACACGTGATTTCGATGAAGATTTGCTTGCTTTGACCGGTTTTCAACCAGATCAGTTTGCACCGCTGATTGAAGCTGGTACCGTCATCGGGGAAATCAAGGAGACCCTGCGAACGCAATATGACCTGCCCGCATGCACTGTCATCGCTGTCGCAACCCATGATACGGCATCTGCCATTGCTGGTGTGCCTGCAGCCGGACAGGACTGGGCCTATCTTAGCAGCGGCACCTGGTCCTTGATCGGGACAGAGAGAAGCGAGCCTATCTTAGGCGACAGCAGCTTGGATAAGAATTTCACGAATGAGTGGGGAATAAACAAAACTTACAGATATTTAAAAAATATCATCGGCATGTGGATGGTTCAGGAGATAAGAAGGCTATATCCGGTGGATTATAATTTTGGTGAGATGGTCGAGGAAGCGAGCCGGACGGACTTGGAGCAGGTGCCTTCCGTAGATCTGAATGACAAAAGGTTCTTGAAGCCGGATAATATGATCGAGGAACTGCAGGACTACTGCCGTGAAACGAATCAATATGTGCCAAGCACCATCGGAGAGCTGAGTTTTACGGTTTATCATAACCTGGCCATGCTTTACAGGGAAGCTTTGGAGGAGCTGGAGCTGCTGACAGGAACAAGCATACACACATTGCACATAGTCGGAGGCGGTTCCCGGAATCAGGTGCTCAATCAGCTGACAGCCGATTACAGCGGCTTGCAGGTAATCGCCGGTCCTACAGAAGCGACAGCGCTCGGTAATCTGATCGTCCAAATGATAGCCGCAGGGGAGCTGGATTCCTTGGAAGCAGGCAGGCGGCTTATCCGTGCCTCCTTCCCTGTGGAAACCTATCTGCCGGATAAGAAAAGGAGGAAGGTCCATGATTCGAAAAGCTAGTGTGATGTATGTGTATCGGGATAAATTCGATGAGTATAAAAAACGCCATGATAAGCTATGGCCGGAGATGGAGCAAGTGCTGAAGGGGCATGGCGTCAGCAACTACAGCATTTTTCTGCACGAACCGACTGCGATGCTGTTTGCCTATCTGGAAGCGGAATCCGAGGAAATGCATGCGAAAATTGCAGAGACGGAAGCCTGTCGCCGATGGTGGGCATACATGCAGGATATCATGCAGACAAATCCCGATGATAGTCCGGTCAGCGAGACGATGAAAGAGGTATTCCATTTAGATTAAGGGGGAAGACAGATGACAGTGATCAAAGCGTTTGAAATGGCAAAATCAGTATACGAATCAGCAGGTGTCGATGTCGAAGCAGCATTGGCAAAATTGAAAACGATACCAATAAGCATTCACTGCTGGCAGGGTGACGATATCGGCGGTTTTGAAGTGCAGCAGAATGAACTGTCAGGCGGTATCGATGTAACTGGAAATTATCCAGGGAAAGCGACGACACCCGAAGAGCTGCGCTCCGATCTTGAAATGGCGCTTCGCCTCATTCCGGGTAAGCATCGCATTAACCTGCACGCCATCTATGCAGAGACAGATGGCCAGCATGTCGAGCGTAATGAAATAAAGCCCGAGCATTTCCGCAATTGGGTAGAGTGGGCGAAGCAGCATGAGCTGGGGCTGGATTTCAATCCAACTGTCTTCTCGCATGAAAAAGCTGCCGACGGTCTGACACTTGCCCACCCAAATGAAGAAATCCGACAATTCTGGATCGAGCATTGTATCGCTTCACGCAGGATCGGGGAATATTTCGGCAAAGAACTAGGTACGGCAAGTCTTACAAATATCTGGGTCCCTGATGGATATAAGGATGTGCCGAGTGACCGCCTGACGCCAAGGGAACGTCTGAAACGCTCACTCGATCAAATATTTGCTGTCGAAATCGATGAAAAATATAATATCGATGCTGTGGAAAGCAAATTATTCGGCATTGGCTCCGAGTCCTATGTCGTCGGATCCCATGAATTTTATATGGGTTATGCGCTGACTCGAGGCAAGCATCTGCTGATGGACACCGGGCATTATCATCCGACAGAAATGGTTTCCAACAAGATCAGTGGCATGCTGCCATTTACCGATAAAATTGCCTTGCATGTTTCCCGGCCGGTCCGCTGGGACAGTGACCATGTGGTGACGTTCGATGATGAGCTGAAGGAAATTGCACTTGAGCTAGTCCGGAACCGAGTACTTGATAATATCCGCATCGGGCTTGATTTCTTTGATGCCAGCATCAATCGCGTTGCTGCTTGGGTGATCGGGACACGCAATATGCAAAAGGCACTGCTGTATGCACTTCTCACGCCTCATGAAGAGCTGAAGGACTATCAGGAGAAAGGGCAATTCACGGAAAGGCTCATGCTGATGGAAGAACTGAAAAGCTACCCATTCGGCGCAATTTGGGATTACTTCTGTCAGGAAATGCAAGTACCCCACGGAACTGCCTGGTGGCAGCATGTCAAAGAGTATGAAAGAAATGAAATGGCACGCCGGTAACACGCCAGATTATGCTACACTATAATCAAAACGTGGTAAAGGCAGGAAAAGGTATGTTAGTTGCAGAAAGACAAAGGAAGATCGTCGAGCTGGTCAACGAACGGGCAAGCGTCCGGGTCACCGAGCTTAGCTCCCTCTTCCATGTGACCGAGGAGACGATACGGCGCGACCTCGAGAAGCTGGAAAAGGAGCAGCTGCTCCATCGCAGTCATGGCGGAGCTGTGCGGATCGAAGAAGGGGCAACGGAGATTGCGCATGAAGCACGCGAAGTAATGCATATGCAGGAAAAGCAAGCGATTGCCAAAGCGGCAGTCTCCGATATCCACACCGGGGAACGAATCATTCTCGATGCCAGCACGACAGCATGGTATATGGCAAAAGAATTGCCGAATATGCCGCTGACGATCATAACCAACAGTATCAAAGTGGCACTTGCCTGCAGTACAAAGGATCAGATCCGTGTCATTTCGCTCGGCGGACAGCTGCTGTCAAAATCATTATCCTATGTCGGACCGCTGACGGAGAGATCATTGACGACCTATTATGTAGATAAAACTTTCCTTTCGTGCAAGAGTGTCCATCTCGAGCATGGTTTGAGTGACTCGAATGAACAGCAGGCGATCGTGAAGAAGCAAATGATCGAGATAGCGGAACAAACAATCCTCCTGGCCGATTCCAGTAAATTCGGCAAGCGTGCTTTCGCCACAATCACCGGTCTGGATAGGATTTCGAAGGTCTACACAGATACAGGGATAGATTCCATCACAAGCAACCATTTTGAAAAACAGAACATCGAGTTCCAAGCCGTGAACTAATCACCGACCCCGCAGGATTAAGCTTGCGGGGTCGCTAAGCATGGTATGAGGAATAAAATAGCATTTATCCCTCTGAACTCGTTGATTTTTGTAAGCGCTTGAATTGCTGAAATCCTAACCGGATCTGAAAGCGGTTATTGCATCAGCGACCCTCGGAGGATAAGAAGCCTCCGCTTATGGATTCTCTGCTTTCGACGTCCATCTTGAAAGGTTGTCCTTAATGGACAGCCTTTTTGGTTTGCAAACAAATCCCTATCTTATCCACTGCCTATCGATATCCCTTCGAAAGTATAATATAACCATGGGATTTTTGTTGATAAAGCAATACGAATCCTGTATTCTCTTATTTATTGTGACAAAAAAATCGATTTTTTCTTCTTATTAAGAGAGATGGAGGGACTGGCCCGATGAAATCTCGGCAGCGGAACTTTATGATGAAGTTGCTGTGCCAACTCCAGCAAGCCGAGGCTTGATAGATAAGAAAAGTGCCAGGATGCCTCTTCTTGCTTGTCAAGATGGGGCCTTTTTTGAGAGGAAAAACGGACAAGACTTGTCGCTTTTATTTTTGGAGGTGGAATGATGAAGAAAGGAAATCCATGGGCGCTGATCCCATTTGTTGTTTTTTTGATTTTATTCATTGGTTCAGGGGTCATTACAGGTGACTTTTATGCGTTTCCTGTCTTAGTGGCGATTGTCATTGCAGGTGCTGTCGCTCTTGCTATGAATCGGAAAGAATCATTTTCGCGGAAGGTTGACATCTTTTGTCAAGGAGCAGGGAACTCCAATGTCATGCTGATGGTCATTATCTTTCTTTTGGCTGGTGCCTTTTCAGGGGTGGCAGAGGGCATGGGTGCAGTAGACTCCACTGTAAACTTTGCGTTAGCATTTGTACCGCAAAACCTGCTTGTCGTGGGCTTATTCATCATAGCCTGCTTTATCTCCCTGGCAATGGGTACCTCGGTGGGTACGATTGTTGCGCTGGCTCCAATCGGAGTGGGGATAAGCGAACATACCGATCTTTCGATGGCGCTGGTAATGGCTGCGATCATTGGCGGTTCCATGTTTGGTGATAATTTATCCTTTATCTCGGATACAACCATTACTGCCGTACGATCACAAGGTGTTCAAATGAAGGATAAATTCAAGGTGAACTTTTGGATTGTCCTGCCGGCAGCTATTGTAACGAGCATCATCTTAGGCATTATGACAATGGGTGAGACGGCTCAAGTGGATCATGGAAGCTATAGCTGGGTAAAAATACTTCCTTACATTCTGGTTATTGTCTTTGCATTATCTGGAATGAATGTTTTCCTTGTTCTGGCGTCTGGTGTTGTTTTAGCTGGAGCAGTTGGCTTGGTTGATGGCAGCTATCATGTAATGGATCTTGTGCAGACGATGGGCGGAGGAATGGCAGATATGTATGAGATTGCTTTCCTTGCAATACTGATAGCAGGAATGGTAGAGGTCATTAAATATAACGGCGGAATCGATTACCTGCTTCACCTTTCAACACGGAGGATTAAATCGAAAAAAGGTGCTGAATTCAGCATTGCCGGTCTGGTTGGAGTTACTGATTTATCTACGGCCAATAATACAATTTCTATATTGATCGTAGGTCCGCTCGCTAAAAACATTGCGGATCAATACGGGATCGATCGGCGAAAGACCGCAAGTATATTGGATATTTTCTCCTGTGCGATTCAAGGTCTTTTGCCATATGGCGGCCAATTACTGGCGGTTGCCGGTGTGGCTGGTATATCACCAGTCAGCATTTTGCAATACTCCTTCTATCCTATCCTCATCGGTGTCTGCGGAATCATCGCTATCCTTATCGGATACCCGAAGAAGAACAGCTGAAAAAGTGGACCGCACAGCAGCAAGGCTGTGCGGTTTTTTATGCAAGGAATTTCGGATTGAAAAGAAGGCTGGAATGGTGACGGGAATGGATGGAATGAGTGGATCTGGGTGCAATCAGTTGTCATCCGATCGGATTTCTGGTTTGCAGGTACGGCATTTATCGGACAGCCGAAAACGCCTTTTATTAACCATAATTTTATTATGTAAACCATCTTTGTCGATTTTTTCTCAAAATTATGTCTTTCATATAGCCAGCAGAAGAAACTCTGTGATACTATTTTACTTATGTAAAGAAAAAGCGTAATGGAGAGAGACAGATGAAGGTAGCAAAATTTGGTGGTAGTTCAGTAGCAAGTGCGGAGCAGCTCCGCAAAGTAGCACAAATCGTGAAAGCCGATCAAGAGCGGAAGTTCATCGTCGTTTCTGCACCGGGTAAACGGGATAAAGCAGATACGAAGGTGACGGACTTGCTGATTGCAATAGGCGAGGCGCACAACAAAGGGGAAGACGTCAGTACACAGGTGGAAAAAGTACTATCGCGTTTCCGATCCATCGTCGAGGAATTGGAGCTTGATGATAACCTTATCGGACAGATAGCCGATCATCTGGATGGAATCCTGTCCGATGCAATCCCTGCCGTGAACAAGATGGATGCATTGAAGGCGGCGGGGGAAGATTCCCTTGCAAAAGTATTCAGTGCATATCTTCAGAAATTAGGTGTCGAAGCTGCCTATGTGAACCCTCAAGAAGCAGGTTTGCTTGTGAGGGAGGAATTGGGAGGAGCAAGGATACTTGATGAGAGCTTCGAGCTTTTATATAAACTTCGTGATCGGGAAGGGGTGCTTGTCATCCCTGGTTTCTTTGGCTATACGAAGGAGGGGAAACTTGCCACTTTCCCTAGAGGCGGTTCGGATATCACCGGCTCCATCGTGAGTGCAGGCGTGAAGGCTTCCTTGTATGAAAACTTTACAGACGTGGATAGTGTTTATAGTGTGAATCCGAATATCGTGGAGAATCCTAAAGAAATCCACACATTGACGTATCGCGAAATGCGGGAGTTATCTTATGCAGGCTTCTCTGTCTTCCATGACGAAGCACTGATTCCGGCATTCCAAGCTAAAATACCGGTATGTGTGAAAAATACGAACAATCCTTCCGCACCCGGAACGATGATAGTTGCGGAAAGGGAAGTATCGGGAAATCCCGTCATAGGCATTGCGAGTGATACAGGCTTCTTGAGCATCTATATCAGCAAATACTTGATGAACCGGGAGCTTGGTTTCGGCCGGAAGCTATTGCAGATTCTCGAGGAAGAAAACATTTCCTTTGAGCATGCTCCATCCGGTATCGATGATATGAGTGTCATCCTCAGGGAAAGCCAGCTGCCGCCGGATAAAGAAGCAGTGGTCGTCCGCCGTCTCAAAGAGGAACTGAAAGCCGATCAGGTGTCCATCGACCGCGATCTTGCGATGATCATGATCGTCGGGGAAGGGATGATCGAAACAATCGGTGTTTCCAGTACAGCCACAAAGGCTTTTACCGATGCGAATGTGAATATCGAAATGATCAACCAAGGTTCCTCTGAAGTATCTTTGATGTTCGGTGTCAAAGCCCATCAGATCAATGAGGCTGTACAATCA
Source organism: Terribacillus sp. FSL K6-0262 (assembly GCF_037977385.1). Classification (NCBI taxonomy): domain Bacteria; kingdom Bacillati; phylum Bacillota; class Bacilli; order Caryophanales; family Bacillaceae; genus Terribacillus; species Terribacillus sp. FSL K6-0262. Next base: position 3,178,923 of record NZ_CP150277.1, read on the forward strand.
TTGTACAAAGCATTTTTCCAGGATTAAAGAATCCGGACAGCGCCTAAAATGGCGTTGTCCGGATTTTCCTTTTTATTTTTCCCAGCGGGAGCTGAAGCCCGGCATAATCCTTGATGCCTTTTTCGGATACGAGCTTCAATAAGTGCGCGAAAATCTCAGCGGTCATCTTCGCATCTGCCAGTGCGTGATGGCGCTCCAGCTGCTGGACTTGGAAGCGGCTGATCAAGCTGTCCAGACGGCTTTGCCTTTTTTTGAAAAACATCCGCGCCAGCATCTGCGAATCAAGTGTGTAACAGGACAATGGCGGAAGCTTATACAGCTTCAGCATCGTCTGGATGAACCGGATATCGAAAGAAGCTGGATGGGCAACAAGGATGGTATCCTTGCTGTAATCCAGGAAACGCTCCATTGCCTCGGGGAATGATGGTGCTTCTTCTATCTTGTCGGGATCCAGCTTGGTCAGCTTGATGATTTTCTTTGGTGTCTTCAGCAGCGGCTTTGTCATTTGATAGAATTCATCCTCTGATTGAATGACATTTCCCTTCATGCGAACTGCTCCGATCGAGAGGATTTCATGTCCCAGATCAGGGAACAGTCCAGTCGTTTCCAGGTCAAAGACGGTAAAATCCTGTTCTTCGAAAGGTACATTCCGAAGAGAAGGAGCCGGACGATAATCAGTGAGCTTTTCATACAGCCGCTGGTGGATGCGGGTATTGATATGCGCTTTTCTTTTTACGTGCATGGTAACTTTTCCATAGAGTATATAACGGAAAAGCTGTAAGTCGATCATCATCCGTTCACCCTATTTCTATTAAGTCTCAGCTCGAGCCCCTGCTGCATTCCTTTGGCAGCAGCTAAAGCATTTTTCAGCGTTTGTTTCTCTGACTTATCCAAATCCTTCACGGAAATGCGCGTGGAAAGCGGCTCGCCGGCCTCGAGCTGCTGCAGGTTCAGCTTCAATCGGAAAAGAAGCAGTTCATGCAGTGCCTGAGCGGCAGTGGCGCTGTCATTTTTGGACATATGATGATTGGAAGTCAGGGCATGAAGCCGGCGTATCGTGTGCACATCTTCGACTCCATAGCCTACTGCGTATATCCTTACAGCGTTCACGATCTGCATCATGGCGGATTGTTTCAGATTCAGATGCCGATTCCTCGTGCTGGTGGAAATACGGCCGAAAGCTTGCAAAGGGACGCGAATTTGGAGCGTATCACGAATCAGCATCGGCTGTAATCTGGATGCATGCTGCATGGCAAGGGTCAATTTCCTGCGCAGTTTGAAAGCTAGATCGAAGTCCCCGTAAACAGGACGGAAATCGATGAATATAGTGAAATCACGTACCTCCTGGGCATCCAGATTTCGCAGCCAATCATCGATCGTTTCAAACCATTGGGAGAGGGAATGCCGCCATTTCTGTTCCTTGGCCATGATCCCTCCGCTGCAAAGAGGGAAACCGCAGGCATCCAGCATATGGTTGATTTTTTCTGTCAATCTTTCGAAATAGACTTCTATTTCTTCTTTATGCTTCAATTCCTTGTAATCATCAAGAATGATCCCGTTGTCTTGGTCTGTGCTGAAACCTTGTTCCTTCCTGCCCTCGCTCCCCATGACAATGAAGCAATAGTTGATTTTTGGACGGCCATAGCCTTCCATGACCATTTCCCTTTCTGCCAGCTGGATAATCTGACGATGCAGGCGATCGTTATAGCTGGAAATCAGTTCGGCGATATCATAGCCATACATCCGCTCGTCCACAAGCTGCCGAATGAATGATTGGAATTGTTTATTGTTCACTGGGCTCAGGCTGGCCAATGTTTCAATTGAATCCGCATTGGCAACCCTGTAAGTGAGCTCGAAATAAACACTGTTCGAGACGCTCAATAAAGAGGATTGCCTGATAAAGCCGACGACCCGGTTCCGGTGCAGGACAGGTATGGCGGCGGCAGGGTGATGTTTCAGATACGATAGGGCATCATAAATGAAGTCATGTTCCTGGACGAAAAAATAGTCCTTGTTCATGATTTGCTCCACCGGCGCATCCAATCTGCCATTTTTCAAAGCATCGAATATTTGACGGTAGCCGATCATCCCTTCGATTTCCTGCTTGTCGCGGCTTACGGCAATTCCTTCTGTTTCGGCATTTTTCAGGAGTTCCGCTGCTGCGTAGACTGTTTCTTCCGGGTGGATGAAAACAGGACGCTCCATGAAGCTGGATACCCTTTTCTTATAAAGGGCAGGTTCCGTTCGATCAGTCAAATCGCTTGTCTTGTATTTCACTTCCTCATATAAGCTTTTCATCAATTGACTGATTCTCTCCAGGATTGCTTGGGAAAAGCGAGAGTCCTGCTGCATCGTCTGCTGGAAGCTGGCCTTGGGAAAGACAATCGATTTTGTTTTTTCGGATGCCTGAACGGCGATTTGCATCTCGCCCTCGGTCAATAATGTCAAAAGACCTGCGAAGTCACCTGGATAATCATAGCGGACGGCTACTTGCTTCCCGTTGGCCTGATAAATGAAATTTTTTGCAACTCCTGCTACAAAATAGTGCACGTTGGTATGGGCGGTATCTTCATCCGCGCTGATGATGTATTCATTTATTTGGAATTCCTTTATTTCTGCCTGATCAAATAGACGGATTCTTTCTTGATCATCCAAAAGGGAGAAGGGCAGGGTATTGGCGTATAATTGAGCTAATTCTTTCAAGAATAAGTCACTCCTTGCATGTCAAAAATCTTATTATTGCTAATTTCTGCAGGGTGTTATAAGCTATATATGTGCAAAACTTTGCAGGATGTGATCATAGATGAAACAAATACTCATTATTGGTGCCGGAGAGGAAACAGTTCAATTAATCAAACTGTTCCAGCGGTCAGAGTCTTTCCGGATAGCCGGTATGGCCGTTAAAAGCCCGACCCCGATTATAAAATATCAAGCGGAACGACTGAATATCCCACTTTGGAAAGACCTGACGGCAGAATCGCTCGAGCAGGTCGACTTTGTGCTGGAAACCTCAGAAAGATTGTCAGATTATCTTGATCCGACAAACTGCAAGGCAGAGATCATATCTGGTCAAAGTGCACAACTGATGCTTGCATTCGCATCTAAAGAAGATACAGAGAAAACTTCTACATATAATAACCAGCAATTTCGCACCAAGACGCTGGAGTACTTGCATGAGGGGGTCCTGTGCATCGATCGCCAGGACGAGATTATGTATGTGAACGAAGCAGCTGAAAAACTGCTTGGCAGCAAGAAACCCCAGCTGATAGGGAAACCCATAGAAAATCTACTACCCGGTTCGAGGCTTCCTGAAACCATCCGGACAAGGGAGCGTTTTGTGGATGAACAGCTCATGCTTCCTTCCGGGATACAGATTGTCTATACCTGTGCCCCGCTTGAAAATGATCAGGGGGCAGTGACAGGAGCTTTCATCGTAATGAAGAAAACAATCGACATCGTTGCATTGGCGGAAAAACTCACCGATGTCCGGGAAGTGAAATCGATGCTGGAAGCCATCATCGATTCCTCGCAGGAGGCAATCAGCGTCGTCGATGAAAATGGCATCGGTTTGATCGTCAACCCTGCATACACGCGGCTCACCGGCTATACACCTGAGCAGATTGTCGGAAAACCCGCGGTGACGGACATCATGGAAGGGGAGAGCTTGCATATGCAGGTTCTCCGGACACGCAGACCGGCTGCAGGGGCCAGGATGCGGGTGGGGAAGCACGGCAAGGAAATGATGGTCAATGCAGCACCGATCATTGTGGACGGGAAACTGCGCGGCAGTGTCGGCGTCCTGCATGATATTTCGGAGCTGCATGAACTGCAGGATGAAGTGCAGCGCGCCCGCAAAATCATCCGCAGCCTGGAAAACAAATACACGCTTAAAGATGTGGTTGCCGATTCGGATAGCATGCAGGTGACACTCGAGCAGGTCAAATTCGCTGTCAGCGCGGACGCGCCTTGTCTGTTGCGCGGAGATGCCGGTGTGGGGAAAGGCATGTTTGCTGCCATCATACATAATGAGAGCAAAAGACGCCATCGGCCGTTCATCCGAATCGATTGTACAATCAGCGAAGAAGAGGCTTTGGAAAAACAGCTGTTTGGCTCCCTGCGCGGCAGTCACGCGATCGGGATGATCGAAAAAAGCGATGGCGGGACGCTTTTCCTTGACGATGTCGATAGGATGCCGCTCCGTATCCAGCAAAAGGTCTCCGACTTCATGGATACAGGAAAGCTGGAGCTTCCTTCCGGTAAATCGAAACAGGTGGACGTAAGGATCATTGTCAGCGCCCGTCATCCATTGGAAAGGGCAGTCTTCGAGAAAAGATTCCATGAGCCATTCTTCGAGAAACTGAAGCGGATCACGATTTACATTCCAAGCCTGGCAGAGCGGATGGAGGACTTTGACGGATTGTTATCCACAATTGTCCACAAGCAAAACCACTTGCTTCAGTCCTCGGTTCAATCCGTTTCTGCATCTTCAATCGATGTATTGAAAGAAAAGAAATGGACCCATAATGTTAAAGAATTGGAGGCGGTGATCGTTCGCGCGATGACGTTCATGGAGAAGACGGAGCATATCATGCAGCCAAAACATCTGCAGATTCCTTCATGCGATCCGCAATCAGGGGAAGGAACGCTGCAGGAGCAAGTGGAGATTCTGGAGAAACAGCTGATCGAATCTGCCTTGCGAGCGAACGATTACAATAAGAAAGCGACTGCCGATCAGCTTGGAGTGTCGATACGGAATCTTTACTATAAGATGGATAAATATAATTTTGATAGAAGTGGCATGCAAGATTTTTCATAACGGGGAAGGAAGAATGCAATGCATAAATTTACCGCTCTTGAAAAAATGGCAGCTGTAAAGCGAGGAAGTACGATAGCGATTGCGGCTGCCGATGACCCATCCATTCTTAAGGCAGTGAAGAAGGCGGCCGATCAGCAATTGGCATCATTTTTGCTATATGGGGATATAGATCGATTAAAACGCTTCATGCAGGAAGAAGCACTGGCAGAGGATAAAATCACCTGCGTACATGCTTCTACTGCTGACAGGGCCGCGGATATGGCGATCGAAGCATGGAAATCGGGCAAGGCCGATTTGCTGATGAAAGGCATTGTCAGTACGGACGTGCTGGCCGGCAAAATATTGAAGGACAAATCAATGTTCAAGTCCGGAAGCATCCTGTCCCAGCTGGCCATCTTCGATATTCCGTCTTATCATAAGCTGCTTTTCCTGACTGATGCGGGAATCAATATCGCGCCATCCTTAGAGGTGAAGCAAAAGATATTGAACAACGCCGTGACTATTTTCATGAAGATGCACCAATCAGAACCGAAAGTCGCTGCGCTTGCCGCCACCGAGAAGGTGAACCCGGCTATGCCGGCGACGACGGATGCCGCGCTGCTTTGTGGCATGCAGCAGCGCGGCCAGCTTCAAAATTGCCAAATAGATGGTCCGCTCGCACTGGACGTTGCCTTATCTGCCCAGGCTGCAGCTACCAAGAAAATCGATTCATTGGTTGCCGGAGATGCCGATATTCTATTGGTCCCGGAAATCGAGAGCGGAAATATGCTGTATAAATCATTCACCTACGCAGCAGGGGCAGTGAGTGCCTCCTTGCTCGTCGGAACAAAAACACCTGTCATCCTTACTTCCCGTGCGGACGACAGCACCAGTAAATATTATGCAATATGCTTCGCGCTAGCGGCAGCATCCCTTGCCTAGGAGGAACTTTAGATGAAAATCTTTGAAACATTGGAACAATATGATTATGAACAGCTAGTCCTTTGTCAGGACAAAGAATCCGGTTTGAAAGCAATCATCGCAATCCACGATACAACACTCGGTCCGGCTCTTGGCGGTACGCGGATGTGGACATACGCAACGGAAGAAGATGCAATCGTCGATGCACTGAGACTGGCAAAAGGCATGACGTATAAAAATGCTGCCGCAGGCCTGAATCTTGGCGGCGGAAAAACAGTCATTATCGGTGACCCGAAAAAAGATAAAAATGAAGCGATGTTCCGTGCATTCGGCCGTTATGTACAATCCTTGAATGGGCGCTACATCACAGCAGAGGATGTCGGTACGACAGTGGAGGATATGGAGCTGATCCATACGGAAACGGATTTCGTAACTGGAATCTCCGCTGAATCCGGATCATCAGGCAACCCGTCTCCGGTGACAGCTTATGGCGTTTACAAAGGAATCAAAGCATCTGCCAAAGAAGCCTTTGGTGATGATAGCTTGGAAGGAAAAACAATTGCTGTCCAAGGTATCGGGAATGTGGCATATGCTTTGTGTGAGCATCTGCATGCAGAAGGTGCCAAGCTGATTGTAACGGACATCAACAAGGAAGCTGTCCAGAAAGCTGTCGAAGCATTCGGGGCGACTGCAGCGGATCCGGATGACATTTACGGCGTGGAATGTGATATCTTTGCACCTTGTGCACTTGGTGCAGTAATCAATGATGATACATTGAAAGTGTTGAAAGCGAAAGTGGTTGCCGGAGCAGCAAACAATCAGCTGAAAGACGAACAGCACGGACAGATCCTGTTCGAGCGCGGCATCGTGTACGCACCTGACTATGTGATCAATTCCGGCGGTGTCATCAATGTCGAGGATGAATTACATGGCTATAACAGAGAGCGTGCACTCCGCAAGGTGGAAACCATCTATGACAGCCTTCAGCGTGTATTCGAAATCGCAAAGCGTGATAACATCCCGACCAGCCTGGCAGCTGACAGAATGGCTGAGGAAAGAATCGAAACGATGCGCAGATCCAGAAGCCAATTCCTGCGTAACGGCCATCATACATTAAGCAGAAGATAATGACGAGGGGGAAACCGCGTGCGGACAGCAGAAAACCGTATCCTAGCGATCAATCCAGGTTCTACTTCCACGAAAATTGGTGTGTTTGATGATGAGCATAACATTTTTGAACGAGTGATCCGCCATGATTTGGAAGATATCGGCGGCTATGAGAAAGTAATGGATCAGTATCAATTTCGGAAACAAATCATTTTGGATGCATTGGACTTCGAAGGTATCAATGTGTCCAAGCTGACTGCCGTCTGTGCACGCGGCGGACTGCTCCGGCCGCTTGAAGGCGGTACATACCGCGTGAACGAAGCGATGCTGGCCGATCTCAAGGCAGGCTATAATGGCGAGCATGCTTCCAACCTTGGAGGACTCATTGCGTATGAAATCGCAAGCAGCCTTCATATCCCAGCCTTCATCACCGATCCTGTCGTAGTCGATGAACTTGATCCGCTCGCACGGCTTTCCGGATTGCCTGGTGTGGAACGAAAAAGCATCTTCCACGCTTTAAATCATAAAGCAATCGCACGCAAAGCTGCAGCGGTGAAGGATAAGAGCTACGAGGAAGCAAATATAGTCGTCGTGCATCTTGGCGGGGGCATTACTGTCGGTGCACATCATCATGGCCGCGTCATCGATGTGAACAATGGCTTGAGCGGAGAAGGGCCATACACTCCTGAACGCGCCGGCACAGTTCCGGCAGGTGATTTGATCGAGCTGGCTTTAAGCGGAGAATATACAAAAGATGAATTGATGAAGATGCTCACGACCAAAGGCGGATTCATGGGTTATCTTGGCACAAACGATGGCCGGCTCATTGCCGACCGGATCAAGAAAGGTGACCAGGAAGCTAGGCACATCTTCGAAGGCATGGTTTATCAGACCGCAAAGGAAGTCGGCGCCATGGGCGTTGTCCTTTCAGGCGATGTCGATGCGATTGCAGTGACTGGCGGACTTGCGTATGATGATCTATTCATTTCGCTGCTGAAGGACAGGGTCAGCTGGATCGCGGATGTGCTGGTATATCCAGGTGAGAATGAGCTCCGCGCTTTGACAGAGGGTGCGCTTCGTGTCATGCGGAAAGAAGAAGCGGCAAAGGTATATGCCGTATAGGAGGCAGTAACAATGGTAAGAGAATATGACATTGTCATCTTAGGGGGCGGTACGGGTGGATACGTTGCCGCCATCCGTGCTTCCCAGCTGGGCTTGAAGACGGCGATCGTGGAAAAAGCAGAGCTCGGCGGGACATGCTTGCATCGTGGATGCATACCATCCAAGGCATTGCTGCGGTCAGCTGAAGTTTACCGGCAAACGAAGGAAGCAGCAGCTTTTGGCATACATACATCCGATGTAAGCCTGGATTTTGCAGGCGTACAGCAACGGAAACAAGCAATCATCGATCAGCTGCATAGAGGGGTGCAGCATTTGATGAAAAAAGGGAAAATCGATGTTTTCCAAGGATACGGCAGAATCCTCGGTCCATCCATTTTCTCTCCAACGGCAGGCACCATTTCCGTTGAATTTGCCGATGGAAGTGAAAATGAAATATTGCTTCCCAAGAATGTGGTCATAGCAACAGGTTCCTCGCCGCGATCGTTACCGGGCATCGATTTTGACGAGTCCAGGATCCTCAGCTCTGAAGGGGCATTGGCAATGGAAGAGCTTCCCGAAAGCATGACGATCATTGGCGGGGGTGTCATCGGTATCGAGTGGGCATCCATGCTTCATGATCTCGGCACCAAGGTGACCGTGCTGGAATACCAGGAGCGCATCCTGCCGACGGAGGACGAACAAATCAGCAAAGAAATGGTCAAGCAGCTCAAAAAGCGCGGCATTTCCATCCATACGAATGTGCAAGTGGAGGGTGCGGCAGCTGATGCCAGCCAAGTGACGGTCAAAGCGCGCATGAATGGGGAGGAGCAGGAATTCATCTCTGACAAAATCCTTGTCTCTGTGGGCCGTTCGGCGAATGTCGGGGATATCGGATTGAAAAATACAGATATCCAACTGACAGAGCAAGGCTTTATCCAGACGAATGATTTTTATCAGACGAATGAATCTCACATTTATGCGATCGGCGATTGTATCGGTGGTATGCAGCTGGCCCATGTTGCTTCCAGGGAAGGCATCATTGCGGTGGAGCATATTGCGGGTGAAAAGACGGAGGCTTTGGATTACAGCATGGTTCCTGCTTGTGTCTATAGCTATCCCGAAACAGCAAGTGTCGGGTTGACAGAGGCACAAGCGAAGGCGGAGGGCTATACAGTCAAGACTGGGAAAATGAGCTTCCAGGCGATCGGGAAAGCCTTGGTATACGGTGAGACAGAAGGATTCGTGAAGATCATCGCCGATGGGAAGACAAACGATTTGCTTGGGGTTCATATGATCGGTCCGCATGTGACGGATATGATCTCCGAAGCCGCGCTTGCCAAGCTGCTGGATGCAACGCCATGGGAAATCGGCCAGAGTATCCACCCGCATCCGACATTATCGGAAATCATCGGGGAAGCGGCACTTGCCGTCGATGGAAATCAAATTCATGGCTGAGATATTGAAGAAAGGGGGAGCGGCGATGTCAGAAACAAGACATGCTTCTCTTGGATTATCGGACGAAAAAGTATTGGAAATGTATAGATGGATGCTCCTGGCACGGAGAGTGGATGAACGGATGTGGCTCTTGAACAGAGCCGGCAAGATTCCGTTCGTCGTCTCCTGCCAAGGACAGGAGGCAGCACAAGTTGGTGCTGCGATGGCATTGGATAAGGATGTCGATTATCTTTTGCCTTACTACCGTGATTTAGGGCTGGTCATGCCATTCGGGATGACCGCGAAGGATCTTATGCTTTCGGCCTTTGCTAAAGCAGAGGATCCGAACTCAGGCGGGCGGCAGATGCCGGGCCATTTTGGGAAAAAATCCTCCCGCATCGTCACGGGATCCTCACCGGTTACAACACAGGTGCCGCATGCTGTCGGTTTTGCCCTGGCTGCAAAAATGGAAAAGAAACAGCTTGTCAGCTTCGTGACTTTAGGGGAAGGATCCTCCAACCAAGGTGATTTCCATGAAGGATTGAACTTCGCCGGCGTCCATAAACTGCCGGTGATCACAATGGTACAAAACAATAAATACGCCATCAGTGTGCCGCAGGAAAAACAGCTGGGCTGCGTCAATGTATCCGATCGGGCACAAGGATACGGTATGCCAGGCTTCACCATTGACGGTAATGATCCGCTGGCAGTGTATCAGACGGTCAAAGAAGCAAGGCAACGTGCATTGAACGGCGATGGCCCAACGCTCATCGAGGCAGTCGGATATCGCCTAACGCCTCATTCCAGTGATGACGACGATATGACTTATCGTGAAAAACAAGAAGTCGAGGAAGCACGCAAGAAGGATGGCGTGCTGACATTCGGGGCATATTTGCGTGAAACGGGTGTCTTGACGGAGGAATTGGAAAACAAAATGGAAGAAGAAATCAAACAAATCGTAAATGAAGCAACAGACTATGCTGAGCATGCCAAAGATCCGGAACCGGAATCCGCACTGCTTCATGTGTATGCCGATTAAGGAGGAAAAACGATGCCAGTAATGTCCTATATCCAGGCAATCACGCAGGCGATGCGTGAAGAAATGGAAGCAGATGAAAAAGTATTCGTATTAGGGGAAGACGTCGGGAAAAGAGGCGGTGTATTCCGGGCTACCGATGGACTGTATGATACATTCGGAGCGGAACGTACGCTTGACACACCGCTGGCGGAATCTGCGATTGCGGGAGTGGCAGTGGGTGCTGCCATGTACGGCTTGAAGCCGATTGCTGAAATGCAATTCGCTGATTTCATCATGCCGGCAGTGAACCAAATCATTTCAGAAGCGGCGAAGATCCGTTATCGTTCCAATAACGACTGGACTTGCCCGGTTACCATCCGTGCGCCTTATGGCGGCGGTGTGCATGGCGCCTTGTATCATTCTCAATCTGTGGAAGCGGTGTTCGCGAACCAGCCAGGCCTTAAAATCGTCATGCCGTCCACACCTTATGATGCAAAAGGCCTTTTGAAAGCAGCCATACAGGATCCGGATCCTGTATTGTTCTTCGAGCATAAAAGAGCTTATCGCCTCATCAAAGGTGAAGTGCCTTCTGAATCCTATACGCTGCCGATCGGTAAAGCGGATGTGAAGCGCGAGGGTTCTGATATCACCGTGATCACCTACGGATTATGTGTGCATTTTGCCCTGCAGGCAGCAGAGAAGCTTGCCGCTGAAGGAATCGAAGCGCATATCCTCGATTTGCGTACCGTTTATCCGCTTGATAAGGAAGCAATCATCGAGGCAGCCTCGAAGACAGGCAAAGTCCTGCTTATCACAGAAGACAATAAAGAAGGCTCCATCATCGGAGAAGTAGCAGCGATAATCGGTGAAAACTGCCTCTTCGATCTGGATGCGCCTATCCAGCGATTGGCTGCACCGGATGTGCCAGCGATGCCTTATGCGCCTAGTACAGAAAAATACTTCATGGTCAATCCAGCCAAAGTGGAAGCTGCCATGCGCGAATTAGCGGAATTCTAAACGAGGTGTAATGATGATGGAAAAAATAACGATGCCGAAACTCGGCGAGAGTGTAACGGAAGGCACAATCAGCACATGGCTCGTCAAACCAGGCGATCAAGTCAGCAAATACGATGCCATCGCGGAAGTGATGACAGATAAAGTCAATGCCGAAATCCCCAGCTCCTTCACGGGTGTGATCAAAGAATTGGTTGCAGCAGAAGGTGACACAGTCGAAGTAGGGGAACTGATCTGTACGATCGAAACAGAAGCATCACCAGAGAAGCAAGAAGCGGCTGATGCTTCACCTGCTCCGATGGAAACAGAATCAGACAATAGCAGTCCGGCTGCCGAAACAACGATGAAATCGCGTTACTCCCCTGCAGTCATGCGCCTTGCACAGGAGCATGATCTTGATTTGTCAACGATCACAGGCACCGGGAAAGGCGGGCGGATCACCCGCAAGGATGTCGAAGCGATCATCGCATCCGGTGAAAGACCGCAAAAGCAAGCAGAATCTGTGCAAACCGCAGCTGCAGTCCAATCTGCTGAACCGCAGAAGGCAAATGCAGCAGCTGAACGTACACAGACAGAAGCATCTGGCAATGCCATACCCGTTACTGGTGTCAGAAAAGCCATAGCCAATAATATGGTGAAAGCAGCAACGGAAATCCCGCATGCTTGGATGATGGTGGAGGTGGATGTCACCGATTTGGTTGCTTATCGCAATAAAGTGAAGGATTCCTTCAAGGAAAAAGAAGGCTATCCGCTGACATTCTTTGCTTTCTTTGTCAAAGCCGTCGCGCAGGCACTGAAGGAATTCCCGCAGCTGAACAGCTCTTGGGCGGGAGATAAGATCATCCAGCATGATGAAGTCAATATCTCGATTGCGGTTGCAAAAGAGCAGGAGCTATTTGTACCGGTCATCCAATCTGCAGATGATCTGAGTGTCAAAGGCATTGCTAAGCAGATTACGAACCTTGCGAAAAAGGCCCGCACCGGCAAACTGACGGCAGCTGATATGCAAGGCGGTACATTCACCGTCAATAACACAGGGTCATTCGGTTCGGTTCAGAGCATGGGTATCATCAACTATCCCCAAGCAGCCATTTTGCAGGTGGAATCGATCGTAAAACGGCCAGTCATCATCAATGATATGTTCGCAGCCCGTGATATGGTCAATCTATGCCTCAGCCTTGATCACCGTGTGCTGGACGGATTGATTTGCGGTCAGTTCATGGCAAGGGTGAAAGAGATTCTCGAGAACGTATCTGAATCGACAATGCCGATTTACTGAAGTTATAGAAATTGAAAGAGCCTGGAATTGCTGATACACTTGGAGTAGTGTAAAAGGAGGAATACCGATGGCAGATTTCAGAATGTTTATGAACGATATCGTAACGACTGCTAGGAAGGATCTTACCGAGGCTGGCTATACGGAATTGACAACACCGGAGGAAGTGGATGCCACATTCAAAAAACCCGGCACGACGCTTGTCATGATCAACAGTGTCTGCGGCTGTGCCGGCGGAATTGCTCGTCCGGCAGCTGCTCATAGTCTGCATTATGACAAACGCCCGGATCAGCTGGTGACGGTTTTTGCCGGACAGGATAAAGAAGCAACGGAAAGAGCAAGGGAGTACTTCACTGGCTTCCCGCCAAGCTCTCCGTCATTTGCCTTTTTGAAAGACGGCGAGATCGTTACGATGATCGAACGTCATGACATCGAAGGCCACGAGCCGATGGAAGTAGTCAACCGACTGCAATCTTTATTCGATGAACATTGTAAAGAAGTTTGAATGGATAGGTCCCCATCCTTTTGGATGAGGGACTATTCTGTATTGTGACCAAAATTAAACGAGGAGCACCATTGTGAAAATAGGTTATCGGACGATCAAGACAGCGGCAGGCACCCCGCTGGCGATATGGATAGCGGAGCTTTTGCAGCTGGATAATAGTGTGTCGGCAGGTATCCTGACGATTCTCTGCACCCAGGTGACGAGAAAGAAATCCTTTCTGGCCGCATGGCATCGAGTGGCTGCCTGCCTGCTGGCAATCATTTTGTCCTTCCTGCTATTTGAGACAATCGGGTTTCACCCGATCAGTATCGGAATATTGCTGCTGATCTTCATTCCCATCACGGTGATGCTCGGGGTATCGCCAGGAATTGTATCGAGTGCTGTCATCATTTTGCATTTATATAACTCGCATGACATTACGCTGGATTTGATCGTTAATGAAATCATCCTTATTTCAGTCGGAATAGGGGTCGCACTCATCGTGAACTTATATATGCCCAGCCTGGAAGCGACAATCCGGCGAAAGCAGATCGTACTGGAACGGAACTTCACCAAGATACTGAAAGAAATTGCGCTGTATCTCCGGGAAGGGGATCAATCATGGTCCGGGGAAGAAATCACACAGACCGAAATGATCCTGAAGGAAGCGAAGCAGCTTGTGGGCAGGGATGTGGAGAATCATGTGCTGAGATCGGAGCATCCGTATTATGATTACTTCGAGATGCGCACGGAGCAATTCGCCATCTTGAAACGGATCCTGCCGCTTGTCAGCAGGCTTCCAGAGACATCCTATTCACAGTGCGAGCAGCTTGCCCATTTCTTTTCAGGTCTTGCCGATTCGGTCCATCCAGGGAATACGGCTGTTTTATTCCTGGAAGAGCTGAATGCTTTGCGGCAGTCCTTCGATGAAGATCCCCTTCCGAAGACGAGGGAGGAATTCGAGACCCGCGCTCATTTGTTTCAGCTATTGTATGAAATGGAGAATTATCTGGAATTGAAGCAATCGTTCAAAGAAAGCGATGTGCATCATAGAAATAGGAAGAAGGAGCAACAATAAGAACATCATCATGTAAAAGAGGGATGTTCTTATGCGTTCGCTTCTCATTGCATTTACTTGCCTATCCATTTTATCCCCATTATGGCCATTCGGTGAGAATCCAATGCCAGGACGGCCGCTCATCATCGTCAATAAAACGACGAATCAGCTCGCATTCGTGGATGAAGGGAGGGTGGTCAAGGTTTATCCGGTAGCGACAGGCAAGAAGCCTGAATCGACACCTGAAGGGATATTCCTTACACTGTTCAAAACAGAATACCCGGGTTATTCACGGAAAGGCATCGCCGGGGGAGATAAAGATAACCCGCTCGGCAGCAGATGGATCGGGTTCAATGCCAACGATACCCAAGGGCGCACATATGGTATCCATGGTACAAACAGGCCGGAGTCGATCGGCACCCGGGTTTCTGCAGGATGCATCCGCATGCGCAACAGCGATGTGGAGGATTTATATGAACGCGTACCGGTAGGGACAAAGGTGCGAATCATGACAGGCTGGAAGTCATTTGAGGAAATTGGGAAAGAAGATGGAGCTATTCTGTCTCCTAAAAGACAAAATAGCTCAGGCTGATTGCCAATGTGGAAATAAGCATTGTGAAAATCATCAAGTAAACCATGAAAGTCATGGCAACGCTTTGCTTGGATCTTTTTTTCTTTTGTTTAGCCAATGTTGAGGAGCCCCCTTATCTATTTATGTCCATTGTACAGGGAAGCAGGTAAGGGGACAAGGAGAAACCAATAGATAGAATAGGAGTACATAATCATGATCAAAATCAATGAAGATCGTTTAGTGGAACAGTTCGTGGAATTGGTTCAAGTAGACTCGGAAACAGGTGATGAAAAGGAAATAGCCGAAGTGCTGAAGAAGAAATTCACCGAACTGGGTGTCGAAGTCCGGGAAGATGATTCGATGAAAGAAACAGGTCATGGCGCAAATAATCTTGTTTGTACGTGGAAGGGGGATGTCGATTCCGCTGAAACGATCTATTTCACATCCCATATGGATACAGTCGTACCTGGTAAAGGAATTAAACCTCAAATAAAAGACGGGTACATTACAAGTGATGGTACGACGATCCTTGGTGCGGACGATAAAGCGGGACTGGCGGCGATCCTTGAGACGATCAAAGTTTATAACGAACAGGAATTGCCGCATGGCACAGTCCAGTTCGTCATCACGGCAGGTGAGGAATCCGGACTCGTCGGCAGCCGGGCACTCGATTCATCCTTACTGACTGCCGCATTCGGATATGCGATAGACAGTGACGGCCCTGTAGGTGATATAGTTGTATCTGCTCCGACACGTTCAACTGTACTTGCAAAAGTATACGGCAAGACAGCACATGCAGGCGTGGCGCCGGAAAAAGGGGTGTCGGCAATCACTGTGGCAGCCAAGGCAATTTCAAAAATGCCGTTAGGCAGGATCGATGAAGAGACTACTGCAAATATCGGCAGTTTTGCCGGAGGAAAACAGACGAATATTGTCTGTGATTATGTCGAAATCCTGGCAGAAGCGAGATCGCTTGAAGCAAGTAAGATGGAAGCGCAGGTGCAGAAGATGAAGCAGGCATTCGAACAGACTGCTGAAAGTATGGGTGCGCGTGCCGAAGTGGAAATCAAAGTGGAATATCCAGGCTACAAACAAAAAGCGGGCGACCGTGTTGTCGAGGTGGCCCGTGCCGCAGCGAAAACGATCGGGCGCGACAGTAAGCTGACAAGCAGCGGTGGCGGCAGTGATGCCAATGTGATTGCCGGCTTTGGAATCCCGACTGTCAACCTGTCTGTCGGTTATGAAGAGATCCATACGACCAATGAACGGATCCCGGTCGGTGAATTGGTCAAAACAGCGGAACTGGTCGCAGCCATCATCCGTGAGGTTGCGAAAGGATGATCGAAGGAGGCGCAAGCCTCCTATTTCTTTTACAGACATGATATAATAAGAACGACAGTTCGCATCGGAAGGAGGGACAGCATGTCAAAAGGAAGGGCGATTTTCCATGTGGATATGAATAGCTTCTATGCTTCCGTCGAGATGGCCTTCGATCCATCACTGCGCGGGAAACCATTGGCCATCTGCGGGAATCCTGCCGAGCGTAAAGGCATCGTCGTGACTAGCAGTTATGAAGCGAGGAAGAAGGGTGTCCGGACAACGATGACTTTGTGGGAAGCTCGGCGCTTATGTCCCGAATTGCTTGTGCTGCGCCCGAACTTCGATCGATATCGGAAAGCTTCCAGTGAGATGTTCAAGATCCTGCATGAAGTGACACCGATCATTCAGCCAGTATCGATAGATGAAGGATATATGGATGTGACAGATTGTGCCCACTTAGGTTCTTCCTTGGAAATAGCGCAGATGATCCAGCAGCGCATCCTGAAGGAATTGGATTTGCCTTGCAGCATCGGCGTCGCCCCGAACAAGTTCCTCGCCAAGATGGCTTCGGATATGAAAAAACCGCTGGGCATAACGGTGTTACGGAAGCGGGATATCCCGGAATTACTCTGGCCGCTGCCGATTGAAGAGATGTACGGAGTCGGCGAGAAAACGGCACAAAAGATGCGGTCGCTTGGCATCAAGACAATCGGGGACCTGGCCCATAAGGACATATACCAGCTGAAACGCGTTTTTGGTGTGAACGGTGAAAGGCTTGCCAATCGAGCTAATGGAATCGATGACAGGCCTGTCGATCCGGAAGCGGTGAACAGCTTTAAAAGCATTGGGAGTTCACAGACACTGCCTCAGGATACCACCGATGATAAGGAATTGGATAAACTGCTCCGGGATTTATCCAAAAGTGTGGAGAAGCGCATGCACCGGAAGGAAGCCATTGCAAAGGGTATTCAGTTGATGATTCGCTACCACGATCGCAAAACGATCACACGCAGCATGAAGCTGCAGCATTTTCTCGAGTCGGCAGATGATATATTCGACCATGCGCAGTCTTTGCTGCAAAAGCACTGGAACGGAGAGCCGATTCGCCTTTTGGGCATCAGTGTTTTTGATGTGGCCGAGAAGAAGGAAGTCGGTAAACAGCTTGACTTGTTCACATATGAAAAAGAGGCATCGAAAGAAGGCTTATACGAAGCGATCGATCAGCTTACAACCAAATTCGGTAAAAATCCTTTCCGCAGATTGCATGCAGGAGCATCTGACCATGTAAGGACGAGCTTTCAGAAGGATTTTCTTGACGACTATAAAAAATAGCAGCGATTCTCAGGAATCGCTGCTATTTTTGTGTATCTGGAAGACGCACATATCTGCTGCCAGCTCGGTTTCTGGGAATACCCTGCGGGCTTGTTCTGTGAGTATGTTTGCTTCATCCTGATGATAACGGGCGGAAATATGCGTCAAAATCAATTTTTTCACCTTGGCATCCCTGGCTAAGCTTGCTGCCTGTACCGCCGTTGAATGCCCGTATGCTTTCGCCATTTCCGGTTCATCGGCGGAAAAAGTCGCTTCATGCACGAGAATATCTGCATTCTCTACAGCGCTCTGAAGCTCTGGCAGATAGGTCGTGTCACCTAGAATGACTATTTTCCTGCCGGGCTTGTCAGGTCCGACTACATCCGATCTTCTGATCTTTTGTCCATCCGGCAGTTCCGTCACTTCCTGATTCTTGATCTGGCGGTATATCGGACCGGGAGGAATGCCCATCTGTCTGAGCTTTTCCACCTTCAGTTCACCAAGAACAGCTTTTTCTTCCACGATATAACCGAAGCAGGGGATGCCATGGGATAGCTGCACCGCTTCGACAGTCCAGCCCTCATCCTCATAGATGCATCCAGGTCCGATTTCGTGGATGATAAGGGAATCAGCCACGTGGCTCCCGCTGACACGCAGCGAGATCTCGATGAATTCCTTGATTCCATGCGGACCGTAAATTTCCAGCTGCAAATCGGATTGCTGAAAAGAGCGGGTGGACAACAGACCCGGCAGCCCATATATATGATCCCCATGCAGATGCGTGATGAAGATTTTTTCAATCTTGCCGGGCTTGAGCGGGGAATAGAGCAGCTGATGCTGCGTTGCCTCGCCGCAGTCGAACATCCAGACAGCTTGCCGTTCCTGCGGCATCGACAGGCAGATGCTCGTCACGTTCCGGTCTTTGGATGGGAGCCCGGCACCTGTCCCAAGAAAATGTAATTCCATAATAAAAGCCTCCTGCGGTCACCAGCCTCGCTTGTACGGGACCGGTGCTTCCAATCTATAGTTCAGCTGTTCGGCTGCTTCGAGCGGCCAATACGGGTTCCGCAGCATGGCGCGTGCGATGAAGACAAGATCGGCACGTTCATTTTGCAGGATTTCCTCAGCCATTTGGCCATTCGTAATCAAGCCTACAGCTGCCGTATCGACAAGGGCATGCTTTCGGATCCTCTCCGCATGGACCACCTGGTAGCCAGGGTAGACAGCGGACGGCCCTTGGGGAACGACACCGCCTGTACTGCAGTCGATCAAATCGACCCCTTGCCGCTTCATTTCAATGCTGAAATAAATGAAATCGTTGATGCTATTGCCGCCCTCGGCATATTCTTCTGCCGAAATACGGACAAATAATGGACCGTCCCACACTTCTTTCACTGCATCAAGTACTTCCCGCAGGAAGCGATAGCGGTTTTCACGTGCACCGCCATAGGAATCGATCCGCTTATTAGTCAGCGGGGAGAGGAATTGATTGATCAGATAGCCATGAGCGGCGTGGATTTCGATCACGTCGAATCCTGCTTGCTTGGCCCGTGCTGCTGCTTTGCGATATGCATCGACCAAATCGTTTATTTTATTTACGGTCAGCGCCTCCGGAGCGGCAGATTCCTCATCCCACGGCAAATTGCTCGGTGCAACGATTGGATCCGCCGCTTTTGATTTCCTGCCGGCGTGACCGAGCTGGATGCCGCTTTTTGCACCGTGGGCCTGAATCCTGCTGCTGATCGTCCGGAGACCTTCCACTTGTTCATCGGACCAAATGCCAAGATCCTGATCGGAAATCCGTCCTTCCGGTGTCACTGCAGTAGATTCCACAAACACGAGCCCGGCTTGTCCGATTGCCCTGCTCTCGTAATGGGTGATATGGAAAGGCGTGGCTTTACCGTCTTTTTCTTCGACGGCATACATGCACATTGGCGAGACGACAATGCGATTTTTCAAGGTGCAGTTCTTATATGTGATAGGTTGAAATAATTTAGGTGTAGCCATTGTAGGACCTCCGATTGTTTGATTAACTAGTGTTATAACCCTTTTGCAATTCCAGGGCCCGATCCGGCACATCCGAAATGATCACATCACAATCGGCTTCCAGAGCCCGCAGTATATAAACAGGCTGATTGACTGTATATACCCGGATCGGAACCTGATGCTGCAGGCAATCCTGAATCAGCTTTTTGTTAAGCAAACGGTATTTCGGATGCAAAGCCTTTGCTCCGATTGCATCCATCAAGGAAAAGAGCTGACGCGGCCGTCTGGATGTAAGAAAGCCTGTATCCATTTCGGGATCAAGCTTGGCGATACGGCGGATGGTATCGGCATGAAAACTCGAAATGGTCGTCCTTTCTTTCATTCCATGCTCCGTCAGCCGGTTTAAGACAATTTCCTCTATTCCAGGGTAAGGATACTTATTTGTCTTCAGCTCCAGGTTGAGAAGCATGGGAGTCTTTTTGAACCATTCGAGAAAATCATCCAATGACATGATCTTTTCGCCGGCATAGTCACGCGAAAACCAGGCGCCTGCATCCGCTTGGCGCAATTCTTCGTATGTAAGCTTCCGCACCAATCCGCGTTTATTGGTCGTACGATTGATGCTCTCATCATGAATGATGACAGGTACTTGGTCTTTCGTCAGCTGCACATCGGTTTCGATGCCATCAGCCTGCATCAGTTCTGCCAGCCGGAAAGCGGCCATCGTATTTTCCGGAGCATATTTGCTGGCACCTCGATGTGCAAAAATTTTGGTAGACATGGTTTCACCCCGAACTTGGACGTATAGTTGAATTGTGCGAGAAAATCACTCAAAAGTCAATTTGAAAGGGCGTGCATGCATGAAACAATGGCAAACGAAGGATGAATTGCTCGCATTGCTGACAGAGCTTGTCGAAATCGAGAGTATCACGGGCTCTCCTGAAGAAATCCGCTTTCCGGAACATATTCATGCACTCCTCGAACATAAGTCCTACTTCCAGCGCCATCCGGATCACCTGCAGCTTCATCCATTGAAGGACGGTCGCCAGCTCCTTACAGCACTTGTAAAGAAAACTGACAAAAAGGATACCATCATCCTGCTTAGTCATTTTGATGTTGTCGGGACGGAGGATTTCGGTACGTTCAAACATCTCGCCACCAAGGTGCAGGAGCTGACTGCTGCTTATCGGAAGGGGGAAGTGGAACTGCCTGCCGCGGTCAAAACCGAAATCCAGCAGGGAGAATGGGTTTTCGGCAGGGGGACGATGGATATGAAAGCTGGTTTGGCTATCCATCTTTCCATGCTCGAACGTGCGATGGATGATGCATTCGACGGCAATATCCTCTTGCTGACCGTACCGGATGAAGAAGTGAATTCAGCTGGTATGCTGCGTGCCCTCGAAATACTGCAGCAGCTGCAGAGAGCGGAAGACCTAGTATTTAAATTATGCTTGAACGGGGAACCTGTGTTCAGCAAATACCCAGGGGATACCGGTAACTATCTGTACAGCGGATCCATCGGCAAAGTACTGCCCGGTTTTTTCTGCTATGGCAAAGAAACACATGTCGGGGAACCTTTTGGCGGTCTCAATGCCAACTTGATGATCAGTTATTTATCGCAGGAGCTGGAATTGCAGGAATCCTTCATCGAAGAAGTGGATGGGGAAGTGACGCCGCCTCCGGTGAGCCTCATGCTGCGGGACCTGAAGGAGACGTATTCTGTGCAGACTCCCGTTTCTGCAGTGACCATGTACAACGTCTTATTCCTGGAGCAGTCGATCCAGGAAATCAATCTCAAATTGAAACAAGCAATGGAGCGGGCGGCCCGGAAAATTGAAAGTCATTATCAGCATAAAGCCAGTCTGTCTGCTGCAAGATCGAATAATTTTCAGCCTGCAGCCTTTCAAATAAAGACGATGTCTTATGAAGAGCTTTATGCGTATGCCGTCAATCGCTTCGGCAGGGCCGAGGTGGAGCGGAGACAGAATCGGCTCGTGACGACGAGGAAGGAAGGAGACCGGGATTTCTCCACCAAGCTAGTCAAGGAGCTGGTTAGCATGTGTCACGAGCTTGCGCCAGTCATTGTCCTGTTTTACAGCCCGCCGTTCTATCCGGCCGTCTCTTCCAAAAACGACCCTTATGTACGCCGATTGATTGCTGCCATCCAGTCTGAAGCAAAGTCCAGCATTGCTGCGGAATTGACAGAAGTGCAGTTCTTCCCGGGTCTGTCAGATTCCAGCTTCATCGGCAAGCCGACTTCCCAGACGGCAATACAGGACCTGATACAGAATATGCCGCTGCAGCAGAAAGGTTTTACTTTGCCGGCCGACTTGATGGAAGGGCTGCAGATGCCGGTTTTGCATTTGGGACCATATGGAAAGGATGCGCATCAGTGGACAGAACGCCTGGAAGTGACCTATAGTTTTGGCAAACTGCCCGACTTGATGGAAAAAGCCATCCGGTATGCGCTCCGTGCTTAGCCAGCGCTAATAGATGGGTAAACAGAAAGAGGTGCAGCATATGGAAGCAGACAATAAAACCATGTTGATCACCGGGGCTTCAAGCGGGCTTGGGCGGGAATTGGCTGCCCAAGCCGCTGCTTGCGGCTATCGCTTGCTTTTGACCGCAAGATCCGAAGAAAGGCTGAAGCAGCTGGCTGCCGAGCTTAATGATCGATTTCACATCGATGTAACTGTCTATCCTGCGGACTTGAGTGATCCTGACAATTGGCGGGCTGCCCTTCAGCGCATGCTGCGGGAGAATCGACGTATCGATGTATTGATCAACAATGCAGGTGTCGGTTATTTCAGGCATTTTACTGATACAGATGCCATGCAGATGGAAACGACGATGCGTGTCAATTCCATGGCAGCTATGGAGGCCGCAGCAGCTATCCTCCCGGCAATGCTGGAGCGGGGGAGCGGCCATTTGATCATGATTGGTTCGATGGCTGGAAAAGTAGCCACTCCGAAAGCTAGCGTCTATGGAGCGAGTAAACATGCCATCATCGGCTTCAGCAATGGACTGCGGCAGGAGCTGAGGCCGAATGGGATCAAAGTGACAACGGTGAATCTGGGGCCGATGGATACGAACTTCTTTGATACCGCCGACCCAAGCGGACGCTACCGTGAAGCGAGTGCCCATTATATGCTGCAGCCCGAAAAAGTAGCACGTAAAGTGATTGCTTATGTTGGGAAAAACAAGCGTGAGATCAATATGCCAGGCTGGATGGGCATCGGCAGCAAGCTGTACCAGCTTATGCCTGGATTGGCCGAGAAACTGCTTGGCGGTCAGTTCGGCAAGAAATGAGGGAGGAATAATTGGATGAAACTGACAATCACTGAAGCTGCTTTGGAAAAAATACAAGCATTGCAGGATGAGGCGCATCGGTATATCGTTTTGTATTATGATACAGTCGGAGTCGGCTGCAAGGTTAATGGAATACCGACGGTGCGGCTTGCGGAACAACCGCGTGCGCATGATATCGTGGTGGAAAGCGGGACGATTCCTGCATTGGTGGACGAGCAGCAGGAAGTATATTTTGCGGAAGAAGTGAAACTTGATTTCAGCAATAATGTGTTCCGTCTATCCAGTAAAGAAGGGTACTTGAATGCTTTGATACCGCAAGCGCATTTGACACATACCGATTTTCTCGATAGAAATGCGGAAGCTGGCAGGGGAGATTCCTGCTGACTTCCGCTTTTCCTTTATCGATGATCGGTATATCGAATCTGCCGCGTAAATCCCTGAAGCTTTTCATATAGTGCTTCCGGAAGTCGATCTGTATGGAGTGCGGCATTTTGCTTCACTTGCTCCAAAGAGCTTGCACCCATCACGGCACTGGCCAAAGCCGGATGCTGCAGCACATAACGCACAGCTAACGAGGTGGCGGAAGTCTGCTCCTGATCAGCCAAGACACCAAGCTTTTCACTGGCTTCCAGCAGCTCTTCATAGGAGTGGGTCAAATAGCCATCCGCCCCTTTTTGCTTTACTTTCTCGCTTGCCCTGTCACTCAGCATGCCTTTGGCAACGCTTCCTCGTGCAAATACACTGATATTGTTCCCTTCCAGCAGGTCAAGTGCCTGCTCCTCGGGTCTTCGGTCCAGCAGGCTGTACTGCATCATGACGCTGACGATATTGGAGCGCTTTACGTATTCACGTATGACATTCGGCCGGATGGACGAGATGCCATAGTAGCGGATCAAACCTTCTTTTTTCAATGTTTCGAAGGCATCTATCGTTTCATCGATATTATCTTCCATCGTTCCGCCATGGAGCTGATAGAGATCCAGATAATCTGTTTGCAGTCTGCGAAGACTCGTCTTGACCTGGGATATGATATATTCCTTGCTGGCATCCCAATGCCAAGACTCTCCGCCGGGATCCAGCCTGTTGCCGACTTTGCTGGCGAGGATCACCTTATCTCTCCGGCCCTTGAAAGCTTTTCCGACAATTTCTTCATTTTTTCCTCGATCATATAAATCGGCCGTATCGAAATAATTGATGCCAAGATCCTGTGCTTCATGCAGCAGCCGGATTCCTTGCTGCTCATCTGTTCCGATGCTCATTGTCCCGAGGGATATTTCGGAAACATAAAGATCGGAAGTACCTACACGTCTTTTCTGCATGCTGAAATTCCACCTTCCTTTTCATTCTACCTTTTCAGTGTAAGCGTAAGCGGAGCGACAGACAACTTATGTGTCCTTTGCAAACCTATGGTAAGATGGAAGAAGCGGAATGAAGAAGCGAAATGAAGGAGTGTACATAATGAAGAAATTCGAAGAAAAAACGATCGAGACATCTTCCATATATGAGGGCAAGGTCATTTCCTTGAGTGTGGATACAGTTTCCTTGCCGGACGGTAATACATCCAAGCGGGAATTGATCAAGCATCCCGGGGCGGTTGCAATCATCCCGGTAACGAAGGAGGGGAAAATCATATTTGTCGAGCAATACCGGAAAGCACTCGAGAAATCGATCATCGAAATCCCTGCAGGTAAACTGGAGCCTGGCGAAGCACCGGAAGTGACCGCTGTCAGGGAGCTTGAGGAGGAGACAGGCTATACTGCCAAAAAGCTGAAGAAGCTCGGTTCTTTCTACACCTCCCCAGGTTTTGCCGATGAATTGCTCCATGTATACGAAGCAGATGATATCGAACTTTTGCCTGAGAGGGTCGCCGGTGATGAGGACGAATTCGTCGAACTGATGGAATTGTCATTGGAGGAAGCGGAAGCACTCGCAGCCGAAGAGCGGATCCATGATGCGAAAACGATGTACGCCCTGCTTCACCTGCGTCTGAAACGCGCAGGAAAGTAATGGTTCTAGCAGACGAGCTGCCGACATAGATTCTAGTAACTAGACTAGAATCGGAGGAAGATAAGATGAAGCAGCGGGAGTTTATTCTTATTCATCATCTGAAACAGCATGCGACAAGCTACTTATTCATGCTGGTATTATTCCTGATCGGTATCATTTTTGGGGCAGTCATCGTCAACAGCATGAATTTCACACAGAAGGAAGACCTTTTTTACTACTTGGAACGTTTTTTCGCCCAGCTACAGCAAGGCCAAGCAATCAGCAAACAGGAGATTCTCCAGTCGAGTTTCCTCGCCCATCTCAAGTTCCTGCTGTTCCTATATGTTCTCGGTCTGTCCATCATCGGCATCCCCATCATTTGGATGCTGCTGTTCAGCAAGGGGCTGATGATGGGCTTCAGTGTAGGCTTCCTCGTCAACCAGCTGGGGTGGAAAGGCCTTATGCTGGCAGCTGCTGCTGTAGCTCCGCAAAATCTTGTGATCATACCGCTATATCTGATTGCCGGGACAAGTGCGATGCTGTTTTCTGTGACATTGTTGCGCAAGCTGATCGCCAAGCGGTCACCATTATCATTAAGGCGCTATTTTTTCCAATACAGTATCATCTTCCTCTTGCTTATTATCGGTTCGACTGCAGCGGCGATGATGGAAACTTTTGTTGCCAACCCGCTTCTTTCCATGCTTGTGAACGATTTGCTGTAATTTTTTTATTAATAATGATTATAATTAGCTATTTATAATAATTATAATTTGACACTTTTTTCGCAATCGGTATATAATGAGTGTGGGATTACGAGGGAGGAATTCACTTGGAACACCGCATTGAACGCATAAAGAAGCAATTACATGCGCAGAGCTACAAGCTTACACCGCAGCGGGAAGCGACGGTACGTGTGCTGCTGGAGCGAGAAGAGGATCATTTAAGCGCTGAAGACGTCTACCTCCTCGTAAAGGAAAAAGCACCTGAAATCGGCTTGGCTACTGTTTATCGGACACTGGAATTATTATCGGAATTGAAAATCGTTGATAAAATAAACTTCGGGGACGGCGTTTCACGTTACGACCTCCGCAAAGAAGGCGCCACGCATTTCCATCACCATCTTGTCTGCATGGAATGCGGATCGGTGGAGGAGATTGACGAGGACTTGCTGGAGGATGTCGAAAAGATCGTCCAGAGTGATTGGGGATTCAAGGTGAAGGATCACCGTCTCACATTCCATGGCATCTGCCGGGTCTGTCAGGCCAGTGAGAAGGTAGGGGAACTTGAAGCAGCTGCAGTTCAGGTGAATCGGACATCATAAGTAAACGAAGCCTTTCCAGACAGATGGAAAAGGCTTTCTTTCGTTTCATTAACCATTTTACAAAACAACGGGAATGAGGTAACGTTATCCTGTACGTATAATTTCCGCTTTCTTTGGCATAGTCTGTTACAAAGACAAGTCAGAGAAAGGAGAAGTGTACATGAAACGATTCATCTTCGACACGTGCAAGCTGCTTGTCGTGTTTGTCGCTTGCTCTGCATTTTTTTATTTCGGTCTGCGGTTCATCCATAGTGAATACGAGAGCTATCACCGTTATGATCCGCCAGAGGGCAATGCAGTGAAAGTGGCAGCCATGGAGCAGGAAAGCCTAGTGGATAGGATGACGTTATTTTTCCGGTTAGGGGAGTAGAATAATGCAGGAAGCACTGGATGACTTTATCCATTATTTGCAGATTGAACGGGGCCTTTCGGAGAATACACTTCAATCCTACGCCCGGGATCTGCGTACATATGCAAGATATCTCCAGGAAAATGAGGTGCGGGAATGGGCCCATGTCACTCGTGCCAAATTGACTGCCTATTTGCGCTGGCTGCATGATGACGGGAAGTCTGCTGCCACGATCGCCCGGACACTGTCCAGCATCCGTCTTTTCCATCAGTTCCTGCTGCGGGAATATGGACTGAAGGAAGATCCGACCATACATATCGATACACCGAAGAAAGAACGCAAGCTGCCGAAGATCCTCTCTTCCGATGAAGTGGACAAGCTGCTGACTTGCCCGGGTACGGACATTCTGGCGATCCGGAATCGTGCCATGCTGGAAACATTGTATGCAACAGGATTGCGTGTATCCGAACTCTTGGCATTGGAAATGGATGATCTTCATTTGGAAATGGGCTTTGTCCGCTGCTTCGGGAAAGGATCGAAGGAGCGCATCGTCCCGCTAGGGGATATGGCAAGGGCGCGGCTTGAGGACTATATGAACAGGTCCCGCAAACAGCTGCTGAAGTCCAAAGCCAGTGATATCTTATTCGTGAACCATCATGGGAACCAGCTATCACGCCAAGGCTTTTGGAAGGTATTGAAACAAATAGCCCGCGATGCCGGGATACAAAAGGAAATAACCCCTCACACATTGCGTCATTCATTTGCGACGCATCTGCTGGAGAATGGGGCTGATTTGCGTGCTGTTCAGGAAATGCTCGGCCATGCGGATATCAGCACGACCCAGATTTACACACATGTGACCAAAACAAGACTGAAGGATATTTACAAGACACATCATCCTCGGGCTTAGGCAATAGATTAGGAGGCTGTAAAGTTGGATTTCAAACGCGTATTTCTTATAGTAATGGATTCTGTCGGCATTGGGGAAGCCCCCGATGCGGAAGCTTTTGGCGATAAAGGGGCCGATACCCTGGGGCACATCGCTGCTTATCGAAAAGGGCTGAAAATGCCGAATATGGCATCTTTGGGGCTAGGCAACATCAGGGAAGTGGAAGGTATACAGGCTGCAGCCCAGCCGAAAGCTTTTTACACAAAAATGCAGGAAGCATCGAATGGTAAAGATACCATGACAGGGCACTGGGAGATCATGGGCCTGCGTATCGATCAGCCTTTCCGCACGTTCCCGGACGGGTTCCCGGATGCACTGCTCGATGAATTGAAGCAGCGGACCGGACGCGGCATCATCGGAAATAAACCAGCCTCCGGTACGGAAATATTGGATGAGCTTGGAGAAAAGCATATGGAATCCGGCGATATGATCGTTTATACATCAGCTGATTCCGTGCTTCAGATCGCAGCTCATGAAGACATCATCCCGCTTGATGAATTGTATGAGATCTGTGAAATCGCCCGCGAGCTGACATTGGATGATCCTTATATGGTGGGGCGTATCATCGCTCGTCCATTCATCGGTGAACCAGGAGCATTCGAACGTACATCGAACCGTCATGATTATGCATTGAAGCCTTTCGGCAGAACGACGATGAACAGCTTGCAGAATGCAAACTTCGATGTCATCGCATTAGGGAAAATTTCCGATATCTATGACGGTGAAGGTGTGACGAAAGCGATTCGCACGAAGGATAATGAAGATGGTATGACCAAGATTGTGGAAAGCATGGAAGAGGACTTCACAGGTATCAGTTTCTTGAACCTGGTCGATTTCGATGCGAAATACGGACATCGGCGCGATCCAGAAGGATATGCACAGGCGCTGGAGGATTTCGACAAACGGCTTCCGGAAGTATTGGATAGGCTCAAGGAAGATGATTTGTTGATCATAACCGCAGACCATGGTAATGACCCTGTTCATCATGGGACGGATCATACTCGTGAGTATGTACCATTGATCGTTTATCATACTGGCAGCGAGCAAGGGGAAGAACTTCCTTTGCGGAATACCTTTGCCGATATCGCAGCAACGATTGCGGATAATTTCGGTATCGAGAAACCAGAGCACGGAACGAGCTTTTTACAAGCATTGAAAAAGGGGAAATGAATATGCAGGCAGAAGCTATCAAACAGGCAGCAGACTATATCAAGGGGAAATTGACTGCCGAACCGAAGATTGGTTTGATCCTGGGATCGGGCCTGGGGGTATTGGCCGATGAGATTACAGAGACGACCATTGTGCCCTACGGGGATATCCCGGGTTTTCCGATATCGACGGTCAGCGGTCATAAAGGACAGCTAGTCATCGGCATGCTGGAAGGACAGCAAGTGATTGCCATGCAAGGACGTTTTCATTTTTATGAAGGATATCCGATGGAGCTTGTGACATTGCCCGTCCGCGTCATGAAAGCACTTGGCGTACAGAAGCTGATTGTCACCAATGCGGCTGGCGGTATCAATGAAAGCTTCGAGCCTGGCGACTTGATGCTGATCACCGACCATATCAATAATATGGGCACAAATCCGCTGATCGGTCCAAACGATGAAGAATTGGGAGCGCGTTTCCCGGATATGTCTTCTGTCTACAGCAAAGAGCTTCTTGGACACGCTCGAGATGTAGCAGCAAAAATCGGTTTGGATGTAAAAGAAGGAGTTTATGTGGGCAATACAGGTCCTTCCTATGAAACAGGTGCCGAAGTCCGGATGCTTCGTATCTGGGGAGGGGACGCAGTCGGCATGTCAACCGTTCCGGAGGTCATCGTGGCCAGTCATGCTAAAATGGACGTTTTGGGAATTTCCTGTATTTCCAACATGGCAGCCGGCATCCTTGATCAGCCGCTGACACATGCTGAAGTGATGGAAACGACAAGCAAGGTTCGGGAAGATTTTCTCCGTTTCGTAAAAGAAATCGTCAGACAGCTTCCGATGGACTGAAGCAGGAGGGGCACGGAATTCACTGCCATGCTCATCTTACGGCGTCACAATACAGACAAAAATCCGCATCCATTGGAAGAATATCCAGCTTTTGATGGAACGCAATTTTGACCGTATCCTTGATGGGAATGGCTTGGATAGGAGTCATTTTAGTAAGGAATACGAATCAGGAGTCAGTGCAGGGAGTATACTCCCTGC
The DNA here is from genome assembly GCF_037977385.1 of Terribacillus sp. FSL K6-0262. NCBI lineage: Bacteria > Bacillati > Bacillota > Bacilli > Caryophanales > Bacillaceae > Terribacillus > Terribacillus sp. FSL K6-0262. Next base: position 3,208,427 of record NZ_CP150277.1, read on the forward strand.
ACTGACCGACATGATAGAATGAGGGCGATTTAACATGCTAATGAAAGACATAATTGAGAAAAAAAGAGATAAGCAAGAATTGACCGAAGAAGAAATCAGATTCTTTATCGACGGATACACGAATAAAAAGATTCCTGATTACCAAGCTTCTGCCCTTTTGATGGCTATGTTCTTGAATGATCTTACACCTGACGAAATCGCAGCATTGACCGCTGCAATGATCGACTCCGGAGAAACAATCGATCTATCCTCCATCGAGGGCCTTAAAATCGATAAGCACTCGACAGGAGGAGTGGGAGATAAGGTCAGCTTGATAATTGCTCCGATTGTAGCTTCTCTTGGTGTGCCGGTAGCGAAAATGTCAGGACGCGGACTGGGACATACGGGAGGCACATTGGATAAGCTTGAGTCGATTCCTGGTTTTGATATCAATTTATCGAAAGAAGAGTTTGTCGATACAGTAAACAAAAACAAAATTGCCCTGATTGGACAAACGGGTAATTTGGTTCCAGCTGATAAGATGTTATATGCCCTTCGGGACGTCACTGGCACTGTGAACTCTATTGGCTTGATTGCCAGCTCCATCATGAGTAAGAAACTGGCAACAGGTGCAGATGGGATTGTCCTCGATGTGAAGACAGGCTATGGAGCATTCATGGAAAGATATGAAGATGCCGAGAAGCTTGCCGAGACCATGGTGGATATTGGGAAAAAGCTTGGCAAGAATGTCACTGCCCTGATTACAGATATGAATCAGCCATTGGGCGCTGAAGTAGGAAATGCAAATGAGATTAAAGAAGTAGTTCAAATCCTGAAGGGTGAATCTGAGAACGAACTGCTTGAACTGTCCAAGCAAGTTGCCGTTGAGATGCTGCTGGCAAGCGAGACTTATAAAGATAAGGATGCAGCTTTGCGCGCCGTGGAAGAAGTGCTGGCAAATGGACAAGCTATCGAAAAGCTGAAACAATTTGTTACCACACAAAAGGGTGACGCAAGCTTTATTGATGACTATAGCAAGCTGCCTCAGCCGGAACATTTTTACGAGCTGAAAGCGGAACAAGATGGTTATGTCAATGCCCTGTATGCACAAAAAGTAGGTAAGAGTGCAATGCTGCTGGGTGCTGGCCGCGCATCCAAAGAAGATGACATCGATCACAGCGCCGGTATCACGCTTAAGAAAAAAGTCGGCACCCAAGTGCAATCAGGGGAAACACTGGCTGTATTGTTCAGCAGATCCGAGATTGGGCAAGAAGCCATAGATGAGCTGAAGGGGGCTTATGTGATTTCTGATGTCAAATCGGAAGTCCCGACTTTGATTAAGGGAAAACTATCATCTAAATAGACCTATAAAAGCAAAATATTGATTTATAAATTGGATGAATCGATCTTTTTATTTTGAATCCAAGCATATAAAGTTTCCGAGCGATGAGTTCGCTGCCATCGCGTTAGCGAAACAAAAATTGCATATGGATTGAGTAAGTGTACCACAGCAACAGAAATCAACATAAAATCCCCTGTCTTCAAATCAGAAGGAGGGGATTTTTATTATTTTGGGTGTATGCACATTTTTCGTATTTCATCATAAGCTAAATCCAGATTGCAGTAAATAAAGGTGGGATACGTATGCTCTATTTCACGGGGTTATTCCTCTTGGTCGTTGCCGTCAGCTTGGATGGTTTTGGTGTGGGTGTTACTTATGGTATGAGACAAATCCGCATTTCTTTCCTGGCATTAATGATCATCATGTTATGTACAGGAGTTATGGTTTTGACATCGATGACAATCGGGAGTTTATTAAGTGACTTCATTCCCTCTAGTGCTGCAGGAATATTCGGGAGCTTGATTTTAATTTCGATAGGATTATTTAGTTTATATAATGGCCTTGTATCAAAAAAGAGCACATTTGCGGAAGAAGATTCCATTACGGAAAATAAATTCGAAGAAAAGGAATGGAAGCTTGAGATAAAAGGATTAGGTCTGTTGATAACAGTACTTAAAAAACCACATATGGCAGATGTAGACAAATCAGGTACAATTTCAGCAAAAGAATCCTTATTACTAGGTTTCGCGCTGTCTCTTGATGCATTCGGTGCCGGGATCGGTGCGAATATGGTCAGTGCTTATCCCCCCATTCTAACGGGTGCATCAGCAGCTGCGATGAGCGGATTATTTATATTCTTCGGCATTAAATCAGGCTATATTTTAGCAAAAATAAAATGGATGCAGCGATTGGTGCTTTTACCCCCATGCCTATTGATCGCTCTCGGCCTTTTAAAAATGCTATAAGGACTTCCCTCCTTCTCGGGTGTTCATTTTCCGTATGGCGATACAGCTATTGCCGGAAAACCGAAACCTATTCACAGACCAGGGAGAAACGATTGCCATCCTGCATGCACAGGCTGCAGAATCCTTGAATTAAGTCTTGGCAAGCCATACATTCGATCGATGCTGTCCAGCCGGAAATATTGCAGATGATTTACGACGTCCTTTCCTGATACGGAAGCAGTCCTTTAAAAGGGCTGTTTTTTTATATGCAAATTTATAAATAAATCGACTCATTTGGGAGATTCTAACTGTATTACCGTAAACGGAGGAAACTTACAATGAGAAAAATGAGTCTATTCAGTTTGCTGATTGTTTTTATGATCAGTTTTGGAGTGGTGCCATCACAAGCGTTTGCTGAAAAACAGGAGGGGAAGACGGCTAAATCATCGATATTAATCGAACGGGATACAGGCCGCGTCCTGGCAGGGGAGAATATGGAAGAACAACTTCCCCCGGCGAGCATGACAAAAATCATGACGATGCTTTTGATCATGGAAGAAATCGACGCTGGCAGACTGCAATATGATGAAAGAGTCAGAGCCAGTGAGTATGCGGCAAGCATGGGAGGGTCGCAAATCTTCCTTGAACCCGGGGAAGAAATGACAGTGAAGGATTTGCTGAAAGGAATAGCAGTCGCATCGGGCAATGATGCAAGTGTGGCATTGGCCGAGAAGATTGCCGGAACAGAAGATGCTTTCGTGAAAAAGATGAATGAGAAGGCAAGGGAACTTGGCCTCTCCCATACAAAATTCCAAAATGCAACGGGTTTGCCGGCAGCGGATCACTATTCGACTGCCAAGGACATGGCGCTGATGGCAAGAGCATTGCTGGAGTATGAAGAAATCACCGAATTCACCAGCATTTATGAGGATTATCTGCGCAAGGATTCAGATGATCCATTCTGGCTTGTCAATACAAATAAGCTGGTAAAATTCTATCCTGGCGTCGATGGATTGAAAACCGGGTTTACAAAAGAAGCGAGATATTGTCTGACGGCAACTGCCAAGAAAGATGGTATGCGCGTGATTGCTGTCGTAATGGGAGCTGAAACACCTAAGCAGCGGAACAATGAAGTGTCGCGCCTGCTTGATTATGGTTTTAACCAATATACAATAAAACAGCTTTATAAACAGGAGCAGACTGTGGCCAAGCTTGATATGCTGAAGGCTCGCAGTGAAGATATTCCAGTCGTTACCGCCGAGCCTGTGTCCCTGCTTGTCAAAAAAGGGGAGAAGCTGGGTGAATTGTCGACGAAAGTCAGCTATCAGCCAGACCTGTCCCTGCCGCTCAAAGCCGGCGAACAAGTAGGCGTTCTGGAAGTGAAAGCGGATGGCAAGCTGATTTCCTCCACACCGCTAATCATGAAAGAGGATGTTCCGATGGCCAGCTATTGGCTGCTGATCAAACGCAGCTTCGACGATATGGTGAAATTCCGCTGATATTGCCTAAGACTTGCGAGTTTCTTCTATTTTTGTCACCCACAAGGTATTCGCCTTTTTCTGCAGAATTCTATAGACAGATAAAGGAGGAGAAAGCTATGGGATTGACAGTCGATTATGAATTGAAGGAATCCATCTTGCTGGCACGTCTCAATGGGGAACTCGACCATCATACAGCGAGCGAATTGAAGGAAAGCTGGCAGCTTGCCCTGCAGCAGCCAGGCATCAAGCATATGGTCCTGAACCTGGAATCTCTTTCATTTATGGATAGCTCGGGTCTGGGTGTCATTCTTGGCAGATATAAGGAACTGAAAGCAGAGGGACGGGAAATGGTCGTCTGCAGTCTGACACCGGCTGTGGAGAGGCTGTTTCAATTATCCGGTCTTTTCAAGATTATCCGGTTTGAAGAAAATGAGCGCTATGCGCTGGAAACTTTCGGGGTGGTATTATCATGAACACGAATATGATGCGGTTTTCCTTTTCTAGTCAGAGTCGAAACGAAGCGTTTGCCCGGGTGACAGTAGCGTCATTTGTCTCACAGCTTGATCCGACCATGGACGAGCTGACTGAAATCAAGACGGTTGTATCCGAAGCAGTGACCAATGCCATCATCCATGGCTATAATTCGGATCCCGACCAGATGATCACGATTATCTGCACACTCTCGGATGACGAAGTCGAGCTGATCATCCGGGATGAAGGCGTCGGCATCCCGGATGTGGAGCAGGCCATGGAGCCGCTGTTCACCTCCAAGCCGGATATGGAACGATCGGGCATGGGCTTCACGATCATGGAAAATTTCATGGATCATGTGTATGTGCATTCAGCAGAAGGGGAAGGCACGACGGTGACGATGAATAAGCAGTTCAATTCAAGCAAAGCCATGAGTCAGTAGGTGGGGCTGATGGATGTATATTTGAAACAGCAAAAGGCAAAGGAACAATTGACCGATAAGCAAGTGAAAACATACATCCAGTTAAGTCAGAATGGAGATAAAGAAGCACGGGATATACTTGTCGAAAGGAATGTACGACTCGTTTGGTCGGTCGTACAGCGTTTCATCAACCGCGGATATGAACCGGATGACCTGTTCCAGATCGGCTGTATAGGCTTGATCAAGTCGATCGATAAATTCGATCTGGCTTATGATGTCCGCTTCTCCACTTATGCAGTACCGATGATCATCGGTGAAATCCAGCGTTTCATCCGGGACGATGGCAGCTTGAAGGTCAGCCGATCGCTGAAAGAGACGGCCAACAAAGTAAGGAAGAAAAAAGAAGAAATGACCAAGGTGCTGAATCGAGTCCCTACCATTCAGGAAATCGCCAAGGAACTCGAGCTGTCCCCGGAGGAAATAATCCATGCGGAGGAGGCTGCCAAACTGCCGCACTCCATCCATGAGACGGTTTTCGAAAATGATGGTGATCCGATAACGCTGCTTGATCAGATTGCGGAACAGGATAATAACTGGTTCGATAAGCTGGCCTTGCAGGAAGCGATCCAGTCCCTTGGAGAAAGGGAACGGCTTATTGTGTATTTGCGGTTTTATAAGGATCAGACACAATCCGAAGTTTCCGAGCGTCTTGGCATCTCCCAAGTCCAGGTGTCCCGGCTCGAAAAAAAAATATTGGCTGCCATCAAGGAGCAATTGGAGAAGTAGCTTTTGCACATCGTGCAGAAGCTTTTTTTGTTGCCTGGAATTACCAGCATGTTTTCTGGTGCTTTTCCCATACTAAGGACAGAAACCCTTCTTCATAGGAGAGGTGTATATGCCAGCTATAGTATATATCCGATTCATTCGGAAAATCAAAACCGCTCCAAAGTCTGTCATCAAACTGAAGGACATCGCCTACATCGCGAATGCAGGAGAGCATAAGGAGCGCATGCTCGACACCGTCATTTACAGAATCGGCGAAAAAGACAGCAATATCGTTGTCCTGGATTGCTTTTCGGTGTTTCAGCAGCTGATGAAGCTGTTCCCCGATCACGAGCTTCAGCTGATTGGTGCGGAGCAGACGATCGTTCATGTCCAGCATTCGGCAAAACGCACAGTCTGGCCGCTAGTCATTCTTATTTGGCTGCTTTTGTTCATCGGATCTGCCATGACGATCATGAATTTTCATTTTGATGTTGCGATGGAGCCGGTGCAGCAGCAAATCCATTTTCTTTTGACGGGTGAAAAGCTATTGCATCCGCTTTGGCTGCAAATTCCATACAGCATCGGCATCGGAGTGGGGATGATCCTCTTTTTCAACCATGTATTCAAGAAAAGGCTGAATGAGGAGCCGAGCCCGCTGGAAGTGGAAATGCACAAATACCAGCGTGATATGGATGTTTATGTGGCTTATCACGAAAATGAATTGGAACAGCAGCATGTGGACCGCCATAGCTGAAGTGCTGATCGGGCTGAGTGCAGGACTTGCAACCGGAGCTGGATTTGTTGCTTTCCTCACGGTGCTTGGCATCATCCCAAGGCTTGTGCAGCTGAGCAAGACGCATGGGTTCCTGCTTACTTATGAAGCAGGGGTCACTGCCGGTGCTTGTGGCGGAACGATTCTTTCCTTCCATTATTTTCACTTCCATGCGCCGATTCTCTTGATTGTTTTTTGGGGTCTCTTGCATGGCATATTTGTCGGGATGCTTGCTGCAGCTTTGACGGAAGTGCTGAATGTATTCCCGATCCTGACCCGGCGTATCGGAATGGATGGCAGCATAATCTGGTTCTTCATGGCAATCGTCCTGGGGAAGATCACCGGCTCTTTATTCCAATGGCTTTTATTTTCCTATTAATCAAAGAGGTGACATCATGGATTCCAAGTTCAGAAAAGAAAATTATACCGACACAGCAAAAACGTATTACCCAAAAGTACCATACGTCAGAAACTGCCTGAAGGCCTTCTTTGTCGGCGGATTCATCTGCCTTATCGGCGAACTGCTGACCAAGTTTTATATGCAAGTATTCGATATGACACAGCAGGAGGCTGGTACGCCGACTGTCACGACACTGATCCTGCTTTCTGCCCTTTTGACCGGGATAGGGGTTTACGACCGCATCGCGCAATTTGCCGGAGCGGGATCGGCAGTACCGGTGACTGGCTTCGCCAATGCGGTGACCAGTGCTGCACTGGAATACAAATCTGAAGGATATGTACTCGGGGTAGGCTCCAATATGTTCAAACTAGCTGGGAGTGTCATTGTATTCGGGGTTACGTCGGCCTATATTGTCGGCATCATCCGGTATGTATTCAGCCAGCTGATCGGAGGATGAGAAAATGGTGAAAATAGGGAAGCAATCCTGGACGTTGAATCAGCCTGTTTATATCCAGGAAACTGGTACCAGTGTGGGACCGAAAGAAGCCAATGGCCCCTTGGGCAGTTTGTTCGATAAATCCTACGACAACCTGTACTGCGGGGAAGATAATTGGGAAATGGCGGAAAGGAAACTATTGCAGGATTCGATACAGATAACGTTGGAAAAAGCTGGTCTTAAGCCGCAGCATATCGATATGTTCATTGCAGGGGATCTGCTGAATCAGAATGTGAGCGCCAATTATACTGCACGTGATCTGGATATGTCCTATCTCGGGATGTTCGGTGCCTGCTCCACCAGCATGGAAACATTGGCTATCGCTTCCCATCTGGTCGATTCCGGAGCCGCAGATCGAATTTTGACAGCGGTCTGCAGTCATAATGCCACAGCCGAGCGGCAATTCCGGTTCCCGACGGAATATGGGAACCAAAAACCGGCTACAGCGACCAGTACCGCCACAGGTGCAGGATGCGCACTTGTCAGCAGGGAAAAAAGCCAGATCCGCATCGAAGGAGCGACGATCGGCAAGGTAGTCGATTTTGGTGCCACTAATGCCTTTGATCTTGGGAGTGCTATGGTTCCGGCTGCTTACGACACGATCAAACGGCACTTGAGTGATTTTGGCCGTACGCCTTCTGATTACGATTTGATCGTTACAGGTGATTTGTCGAGTGTCGGTTCGCCGATTCTTAAGGATATGCTCCGCAGTGACGGAATCAACATCGATGCCGTACATAAAGATTGCGGCAATTTGCTTTACAACCAGGATCAAGGAATGCTTGCCGGCGGCAGCGGAACAGCCTGTTCCGCTATCGTGACATACTCCCATCTGCTGGATGAGATGCGCAAGGGTGCCTATAAACGAATATTGGTCACTGCGACGGGTGCCTTGATGAACCCGACAGTCATTCGGCAAAAGGAATCCATTCCAGCGATTGCGCATGGTGTAGTGCTGGTAAGGGAGGAGGGATGAGCATGGATTATTTCTGGGCATTTGTCATCGGAGGCCTGATCTGTGTCGTCGGTCAGCTGCTTCTGGATATTGCGAAACTGGATGCAGGACATGTCATGAGTACATTCGTTGTAGCTGGTTGCGTGCTTGACGGGTTCGACCTATATGATAATTTGATTGCCTTTGCCGGCGCCGGTGCTTCGGTGCCGATCACAAGTTTTGGTCATTCCTTGCTTCACGGTGCCATGGCGGAAGCGGATAAGCATGGCTTTTGGGGAATCGCACTCGGCATGTTCCAGCTGACATCCGCAGGTATCGCTGCAGCCATTCTTTTTGGATTCCTAGTGTCGGTATTCTTTAAACCAAAGGGATGAACCCTGCATGAAGAAAGTCATTCTGATTACAGACGGTGACGCTTATGCCAAGCGGACAATTGATTACCTTGCCAAAAAGCTTGGCGGGACATCTTTATCCCATTTAGCGGATAATCCGATGACAATCGATGCTGATGTGATGAAAAATGCCATCCACTCTGCTGATGATGAACCGGTTTATGTCCTCCTTGATGACGGCGGTGTACCAGGCATCGGCAAGGGGGAAAAGCTGCTGAAGGCGATAAACGATGACCCGGGAATCGAAGTGATCGGTGCCTTGGCAGTTGCATCACATACACAAAATCAAGAATGGAGCAGAGTCAGCTTCTCGATCGATCAAGACGGGGAGCTGCTGCCATACGGAGTGGACAAGGAAGGTGTCATCACCGAGGAATTAGGCCGTATCAATGGGGATACTGTTTACTTATTGGATCAGTTGGATCTTCCGTTAGTCATTGCCATCGGGGATATTGGCAAGATGCACGGAAAGGACGCGATCGAACTTGGCTCCCCGATCACCGAACAAGCACTACGCATCATCCTTGAAAGGGAGGGAAGCCGAAATGGCTAAAGAACAGAAAACGCCTATACCATCAAAGATAGATGAAGTGAACGACTTCATGAAAGAGCGTGTGGGTGTCGGCGTATCATTCGACGTCGGTCATCGTACCTTGATCATTCTCAAAAAACGCGTTGAAATCTATTATACAACCGGTCTTGCGGATGCTGAAATCGTCCAGCGTGTGCTATCGAAATTGATGAGTATCAATGATGATGAAAGAAATGTAAACAAAGTTCCTGAAATCATCGAAAACCGTTTGGTGCACATGCAAGTAAGACGGACCGAAAGCCTTGATGATACTGTCGATCAATATCTGTCCGGATTGATTGTCGTTTTCATCGATGGCTACGATTTTGCCTTCGTCGTCGATACAAGATCCTATCCGGGCAGACAGCCGGAAGAGCCGGATACAGAGAAGGTCATTCGCGGTCCGCGTGATGGGTATACGGAAAATATCATCATCAACACCGCCCTGACGCGCAGGAGGATCCGGGATGAGCGGCTTCGGTTGGAAATGATGCAAGTAGGGGAAAGATCGAAGACTGATATTTGCATTGCGTATATAGAAGATGTCGCCGACCCTAATTTAGTGAAGCTCATCAAAAAGGAATTGCGGGAGATCGAAATCGATGGATTGCCGATGTCTGATAAATCAGTGGAAGAGTTCATCGTAAAACAAGGCAACAGGCCTTTTCCGCTTGTCAGGTACACCGAAAGGCCCGACATAGGAGCTATTCACCTTTTTGAGGGTCATGTGCTGATCATTGTCGATACTTCACCTAGTGTCATCATCACGCCGACGACCTATTTTTCCCATTTGCAGCATGCCGAGGAATATCGGGAGTCGCCAGGACCTGGTTCATTCATACGCTGGGTCCGGCTGGTGGGGATATTTGTATCCTTGTTTCTTTTGCCTTTTTGGTATCTTATAACGGTTCATCCAGAACTGCTGCCGGAGACCATCGACTTTATCGGCCCGAACAAGGGAGGAGGACATATCCCTTTATTCCTCCAGATCCTTTTAGCCGATTTGGGAATTGAATTCCTCCGGTTGGCCGCGATCCATACGCCTACGCCGCTATCGACGGCAATGGGTCTTATCGCTGCTGTCCTGATTGGTGAAATCGCCATAAATGTAGGGCTGTTCACGCCAGAGGTCATCCTTTATGTTGCAGTTTCCGCTGTCGGCTCCTTTGTCACACCAAGCTTCGAGCTTAGTGTCTCGAATAAAATTACAAGGTTATTCTTCTTGATTGCAACTGCCATATTCGGGGTCCCTGGATTTGTCATAAGCATCACGCTGGCGATCTTGTTCCTGGTCGGAACCAGATCACTCAATACACCGTATATGTGGCCGTTCATCCCTTTCAATTTGAGGGCGCTTTTACAAGTGGTCTATCGGACCCCGGTTCCATTGTCCAAATATCGTCCAACTATCACGAATTCCCCTGATAAAACGAGGATGCCGAATTCATAGTTGCTAGAAAAATGAGAATATGGTACGTTTACTCTATCTATTTTTTATGAAAATTCGGGTAGTGCGGCGTTTGATGCGAAAGCTCATCTTCTTCCTATGCGGAAAGATGGGCTTTTGCTTATGCCGGACCGATGAAGACGTTGTTTGGAGGTAATAGTTTATGCAGCACCCATTTGTGATAAATGATCAGCATGTATTGGAAATCGGCGGTGTGGATGCCGTCACACTTGCTGATAAATATGGAACACCGCTATTCGTGTATGATGTCGGTATCATCCGGAAGAATGCCAAGGCATTTGTCGAAGCATTCGAGACTTTGGGAGTAAAGGCGCAAGTCGCATACGCCAGCAAGGCTTTTTCTTCCGTTGCCATGCTGCAAGTGGCCAAGCAGGAGAAACTATCCTTGGATGTCGTTTCGCAAGGAGAGCTGCATACTGCTTTGAAAGCAGGATTTCCGACGGAAAAGATTCATCTGCATGGCAATAATAAGAGTTATGAAGAACTTTCCATGGCTGTGAGACACGATATCGGCTGTGTGGTTGTGGATAACTTCCATGAAATTGCTTTATTGGAAGCGGTGCTGAAAGATCAAGGAAAGCAAATGGATGTCCTTCTGCGCGTCACTCCTGGTATCGAAGCACATACACATGACTATATTTTGACAGGGAATGAAGATTCCAAGTTCGGCTTCGATATTGCGAACGGTCAAGCAGAGGAAGCGTTCCTGAAGGTGAAGGACAGTGAAGTGATCAATATGAAAGGGCTGCATTGCCATATCGGTTCGCAGATTTTCGAGACGGACGGATTCCTGATGGCAGTGGACAGACTGTTCGAGCTGATCAAATCGTGGCAAACGAATTACGGCTTTGCACCGGCTGTGCTTAATGTGGGGGGCGGATTTGGGATTCGCTATACGGAAAGTGATGAACCGCTTCCGTTGTCTGATTATATTTATGCATTGGTGGAGCGGATCAAAGCCGAAGCAGAAAAAGCAGCAATCGAAATGCCGGAGATTTGGATCGAACCGGGCAGATCAATCGTGGGTAACGCAGCTGTCACCTTATATACGATCGGTTCTGTAAAGGAAATTCCAGGAGTGCGCAAATATGTTGCTGTGGATGGCGGGATGACGGATAATCTTCGTCCGGCACTTTACAATGCCGTTTATGAAGCAAAAATCGCCAATCGCGCGGATGAGCCGCCGGTCGAGACAGTCTCCATCGCCGGGAAGTGCTGTGAATCCGGCGATATGCTGATCTGGGATATCGATTTGCCGAAAGTGGAGGCAGGGGACTTGCTTGCCGTATTCAGTACCGGCGCCTATGGCTATGCCATGGCAAATAATTATAATCGCTTCGGCAGACCCGCTGTCGTCTTTGTCGAAAATGGGGAAGACAAACTTGTGGTAAGACGGGAAGAAGCAGAGGAATTGACAAGGCTGGACTTATCCTACGAATGAAAAAATCCTGTATGCACGCTGCATACAGGATTTTTTTCATTCCTCATCGAAAACTTTTACAGTTTCCATTGTGTCGCCATTTCTCATATTGCGAGCGACTTCCAGTCCTGATGTCACTTTACCGAAGACAGTGTGGACACCATCCAAGTGAGGCTGCGGCTCATGCACGATGAAGAATTGGCTGGAGCCGGTATCTTTTCCTGCGTGTGCCATGGAAAGGCTGCCTGCTTCATGTTTGTGGGGGTTTCCTTCTGTTTCGCATTTGATCGTCTTTCCGCTTCCGCCCATGCCGGTACCTGTCGGGTCGCCGCCTTGGCTTACGAAGCCAGGGATGACACGGTGGAAAATGACGCCATCATAAAAACCGGAGTTTGCGAGCTGTTCAAAGTTCGCTACTGTGTTCGGTGCTTCCTCCGGATAGAGTTCGAATTCGATTTTATCGCCATCCAGCATCAGGATGTAACCTTTTTTTGCCATTTGCTTGTCCTCCTAAAATTGAAAAGAGTATGTACTCCTTGATGATGATACCACATAAACGATTATCCTCGCCATATTCTGCTTATGTCCATTGTATGGGGCTTGAAATACAGGGAAAACTAGCAAGGAATTTCCTTGCCGAAGTCCTGCAGGGAATATATGGATGAAAAGAGAATGTAAAGTTGACAAAAAACGTAGATAGGTTTTAAATAAGACTACGTAAGGCAGGAGCTGAAACACAGTTGCAGGATAGTGACAAACAAGAGAAGGTGCTTTTCTGGATCATGATGGGAGTGAGTGTCCTGTTTCTTCTGTCTATGATCAGAAGGTTATTTTCTTAATGAGGGGTTATTATGCTAATACGTTACAAGAAGTCAATGGAAAAAATCGCAATGGGACTTTTATCTTTCATGCCCAATGTAAAAGAAGTGAAAAAACTGCAGGGAACGATCCAGGAATACAATGACAACCCAAATTGGCACTTGTTTCTTTGGAAAGATGAAGATGATATCCTTGGTGCGATAGGTGTCGTAATCGATGAGGATAAAGCCATCGTGCAGCATATTTCGGTTGACCCTTCCCACCGGGGGAATGGCATCGGCAAACAAATGGTTTGCGAGCTGCGGAATATGTACGCGCCGATGCATCAAGTCATGGCGACGGATGAAACAAAGAATTTCCTTGAGAAATGCGAAACAGAAGCTTAAAATAAAAACCAGCCTCCTATCGAAGGCTGGTTTTCTTTGTACTATCGGCTTAGAGCCAAGCAGCACCTACGATGATTAGAAGAATGAAAAGCACAACGATCAAAGCAAATCCTCCGCCGTAGCTACCCATGGTGGAATTCCTCCTTTGTATGATAAGACTCAGATAAATGCCGGGATAACCGAACATTTATCTTACGGTATAAGGTATGACAGGAGGAAAGCCGGGGTTTGGGCGGTTGTGAACTTTTTTCGGAAGGAGGAGATACTGTGCAAGGATACAGTGTGAAATTGGATGGATTCGAAGGACCGCTCGATCTGCTCCTGCATTTGATCAATCAATATGAAATCGATATTTATGATATTCCGGTGGCTGTGATCACCGAGCAATATATGCATTATATACATACGATGCAGCAATTGGAACTGAATATTGCCAGTGAGTATCTGGTCATGGCGGCAACGCTGCTTGCCATGAAGAGCCAGCTGCTGCTGCCCAATCAGGCAGCACTCGATGAAGATGCACTGATGGAGGAGGAAGATCCCCGGGATGAGCTGATGCACCGTTTGATTGAGTATCGCAAATTCAAGGAAGCTGCCGAGGAGCTGAAGGCGAAAGAACTGTCAGCAGACAAGCTTTATACCAGACCGCCGGCCCCGCTTCCTGATAAGCCGGAATTGAAGCCGCTGGAGCCAGGTGAAGTGACTGTCTATGATATGGTGGCCGCTCTGCAGCGAGTCTTTCGCAGGAGGGAATGGAGCCGGCCGCTCGATACGAAGATACAGCGGGCCGAAATCGTGCTGGAAGATCGGATGGGCGAAGTGCTTCAAACTGTCAGGAATAAAAAAAATGGAGTAGATTTCTTCGAGCTCTTCCCGGAACGGACGAAGCAGCATATCGTGGTTACTTTCATGGCGATATTGGAATTGATGAAGAAACAGCAGGTTTTCTGCAGACAAAAACAGCATTTTGATGAGCTAATCGTATTTGAAATGGGGATACACGATGGAAGTACCGTATAACAGTATTTTGGAAGGGCTGTTGTTTGCAGCCGGCGATGAAGGATTAACAAAGAAACAGCTCATGCATGCATTGGATTTAGGGGAAGAAGAAGTGGAGAAGGAACTGGCTGCGCTGAAAGAGGCATACGACTCTCCGACCCGCGGATTATCCATCATGGAGATGAAAGGTGCCTATCATCTGACAACGAAGCAAGAGCATGCAGTTTATCATCGCAAACTCCTCGAATCGCCGCAGAGCAGCAAGCTGTCACAGGCTGCACTGGAGACGCTGGCGATCATTGCCTATAAACAGCCGATTACCAGAGTCGAGGTCGAGGAAGTGCGCGGTGTGAAAAGTGAGCGGCCGATCCAGACGCTCGTAGCCAGGGGGTTCATCGAAGAGAGCGGCCGTAAGGAAGGCATCGGGAGACCGATCCTTTATGTTACGACACTTGCATTCCTTGCTTATTTCGGCCTGCATTCCCTCGATGATCTGCCTCCGCTGCCGGAGGATGTCGACGATCCGGAAAATGAAGCGGATTTGTTCTTTGAAGATTTCCCAGCAGAAACAGAGTGACAAGATTCCCCTCGCCATCTGGGTACATATGCTAGGGCGAGGTGAGCGATCTTGAACAATAGAAATTACCTGGAAGCATTGCTGGAATGGAGCAATGCCATGGAAGTATATGCAGGCAAGTCCCATGAAGGGGACTGGGCAGCCGATCTCAGGGAGCTTCGGCAGAACTTGCAGCATGTCCTATCGTCCGACACAGTTTCCCGGGAAGCGATCCATCAGTTCAGGCAGGATGCAGAAAGAATTGCAGCCAGGGCCGAACAGTCATCCCGGCAGAACAGCATCCGCTGGGGGCAGCACCGTCTGCCGCCGCTTCCCTATCGATTCGATGCATTGGAGCCGTATATCAGCAGGGAAATCATGGAGCTGCACTATACGAAGCATCATCAATCCTATGTCGATGGACTGAACAAAGCAGAGGAAATGCTCTATCTGAATCGCAAGGATAAAACGAGCTCGGATTATAAGCATTATTTCAGGGAGCAATCCTTCCATGGCTCAGGGCATTTTCTTCATACGATCTTTTGGTACAATATGTCGCCTAATGGAGGTGGAGAGCCAAGTGGTCAGCTGGCTCAGCAAATCCGCAAAGATTTTGGCTCCTTCAGCAGATTCAAGGAGATGTTCTCAGCCGCAGCAGACAGTGTCGAAGGAGTCGGCTGGGCCATCCTGGTCTGGGAACCGAGATCACACCACCTGGCAATCCAGACACTGGAGAAGCATCAGTTCTTCAGCCTGCTTGATACGATACCTTTGCTTGTATTGGACATGTGGGAGCATGCTTATTATCTCCAATACAAGACTGAGAAAAAGCAGTATATCGAAAACTGGTGGAATGTTGTCAATTGGGTGAATGTGACACAAAGATTCCAGGCAGCCAAACAAGTGAAATGGGCTCCGTTTTGAGCATCGACCCCTATCCGGATATGGATAGGGGTTTTTCACTTGTTCATAAGCTTGTCTCTGGTGCATACACTGATGATAGATGACCAAGGGAGGTTCGAAACATGTTAAAGCGCATGCTGATTGTCATGACTGCCATTATCCTATGTGTTACATTCCTGCCGGGACAAGCTGCCGCCAAACCTGGAGTATCAGCTGATGCGGCTATCTTGATGGAGCTCTCCACAGGCAGGATCCTATATGAGAAAAATGCAACCGATCCGAAACGGATTGCCAGTATCACAAAAATCATGACAGCGATCATCGCCATTGAATCCGGCAAGATGGATGAGGAAGTCACTGTCAGCAAAAATGCGGTGTATACCGAGGGTTCTTCCATTTATCTGAAGGAAGGTGAAAAGATACAGCTGAAAGACTTGGTATATGGGCTGATGCTTCGATCCGGCAATGACGCAGCCGTAGCCATCGCCGAGCATGTCGGCGGCAGCGAGGAAGGTTTCACGCATCTGATGAATGAAAAAGCGGCATGGCTTGGAATGCAGGATTCCCATTTTGATAATCCGCATGGGCTGGATACAGAGACACATCACAGTTCAGCGTATGACATGGCATTATTGACGAGATACGCCATGCAGAATGATACCTTCCGAAAAATCAGTGCTACGAAAACATACAGAGCAGACTCCAAGAAATATGCCTGGGGCAATAAGAATAAGATGCTGACACGCTACTATGAATATTCCACCGGCGGGAAAACAGGCTATACGAAGAAAGCGGGCAGAACACTGGTGAGCACGGCGGAGAAGGATGGCATGGAGCTGGTTGTCGTCACGATCGATGATCCGGATGACTGGCGCGATCATATGAATCTTTTTGATTGGGGCTTTGAGGAATATAAGCTCACCAAATTGAAACAGTCCGAGACGGGCACTTCGATCATATACCCTGTCTCCAAACAAGAGAAGCACCAGGCACAAACGAAGACATATCTCCTGCATCCGGATAAACAAGAAAAGAAACAGCAGGTAGGTACGGATGTTTATTACCTGAATGATAAAAAGATCGGCACCGTCCCGATTTATTCGATCCCGCAAAAACCGACCCTGGCCGGTACGGCCAAAAAAGTCTTTGATGAACTGGCAGGTGTCCGCCTATGGTGAATTATATCTGGGCAGCGATGGCGATCGGAGGCATCATTTACGCCATGATAAACGGCACGATGGACGAAGTGAATAAAGCAATCTTCAAAAGCGCGGATGATGCAGTGGTGCTGGCGATCAGTTTGATAAGTGTGATGGTGTTTTGGCTTGGTATCACAAAAATAGCGGAAGCAGCAGGCCTGTTGAATGGGCTGGTCAAGATGGCAAAGCCATTCATCGCCAGATTGTTTCCGGATATCCCAAAGGACCATCCCGCCATGGGATATATCTTATCCAATTTGACGGCCAACTTCTTCGGGCTCGGCAATGCCGCGACGCCAATGGGGATCAAGGCGATGGAGGAGATGAAGAAGCTCAGTGATAGTCCGAAGGCGAGTCGTTCGATGATCACCTTCCTGGCTGTCAATACTTCCAGTCTGACACTCATCCCGACTACAGTGCTTGCGGTCAGGATGAAATATGAATCCCAGTCACCAACCGAAATCGTCAGTGCCACCTTGCTGGCTTCCATCATTTCATTCATTGGGGCAATCTTGATCGATCGGATTTTCTATGAGATCCGGAGGCGGAAGGAGCGGCATGTATGAGCCTTTTTACTACAGCCAGTATATGGATCATTCCCTGTCTGATCCTCGTGGTATTGGCGATCGCGACAGCCAAAAAGCTGCCGACATATGAGCTGTTTGTGGATGGCGGGAAGGAAGGAATCAGTCTGGCCATCTCCATTCTTCCCTTTTTGCTTGGGATGCTGGTTTCCATTTCCATTCTCCGTGCATCCGGGGCATTAGATGCGCTTATCGGTCTGATTACACCTTTCTTGAGTTTTCTCGGAATGCCCGCTGATATCGTCCCGCTGGCGCTCGTCAGACCGATCAGCGGGACAGCCGCTTTAGGCATGACAACGGAACTGATTGCGACCCACGGCCCCGACTCTTTCATCGGCCGGCTCGCTTCTGTCCTGCAAGGGAGCACGGATACGACCTTCTATGTGCTGACAGTGTATTTTGGCGCAGTCGGTATCCGTAAAATGGGAGATGCATTAAAAGTTGGACTGTTGGCTGATGTTATTGGTATAATGGCTTCAATCATTGTAGTAACGATTATATTCGGAGCATGAGAAGCGTTGACAATCGTTAACGCTCTTTCTTTGTTCCTGATGATAAAGGTGAGGATCAGTACATGGATAAACAAGCAGAACGCCTGCAGAAAGTCATCGCCCATAGCGGCATTACGTCAAGAAGGAAAGCCGAGACGATGATCCTGGAAGGCAAAGTCAAGGTCAATGGCAAGGTCGTGAAGGAACTCGGCGTAAAAGTAACCGATAAGGATACGGTGGAAGTGAATGGTATACCGCTTGAAAGGGAGAAGTTGGTCTATTATATGCTGTACAAGCCTCGCGGCGTCATTTCCAGCGTGCAGGATGAGAAGGATAGGAAAGTCGTGCTGGATTTAATGCCGGAAGTGACGGAGAGGGTCTATCCGATCGGCCGGCTTGATTATGATACTTCTGGTTTGCTGCTTTTGACGAACGATGGGGAGTTCGCCAATATGCTGATGCACCCCAGCCAGAAAATCGATAAAGTATACGTGGCAAAAGTCAAAGGCATACCGAGTCAGGAAGATTTGAAGCAATTGAAACGGGGTGTCATGATCGATGGGCACAAATGCAAAGCAGTCTACACGAAGCTGATGAGTGCCGACAGGAAGAAAAATACAAGTCTTATCCAGATCATCCTGCATGAAGGGCGCAACCGCCAGGTAAGAAAGATGATGGAAAGAATCCAATTCCCTGTCCAGAAGCTCAAGCGGGAAAGGTACGGATTCCTGACGCTTGAAGGATTGCAGCCGGGCTCCTATCGGAAGCTCACGCCGGAGGAAGTGCACCGTTTCAAACAGGAATACAAAGAAAAACGTAAATAATTTGTCAAACTTGGCAAGTGGCCGACATGCTATACTTGGCTAAGAGGTGAGTATATTTGACATCCACTCGCAAACGGCGTTTTTACGTACGCGTGACTGTCCTTGCCGTCCTGGCTGGCATGGTTTTGACAGCAGGATGGCAGCTGCTTCATGAGGGAAGGTCCAAAAAAGTGGAACCCGGGGAGGGAGCTCCGGATTTCATGCTCACGGATATCCGGACAGGTGAAGAGTTCAGGCTGTCCGATATGCAAGGCAAGGGTGTCCTTGTCAATTTTTGGGCAACCTATTGTGAACCATGCAAGCAGGAAATGCCTTTGTTTGAAGAGGCATCCAATACATATGAAAACCAAAACGTCATCTTTGCTGCCATCAGCGAGGATGAAAGTACGCTCGTGATCGATCGCTTCCGGGAAAAATACAAGCTCTCTTTTCCGATCATGCAGGATAATGGACAGGTGATGGAAGCATATGGAGTAGATGCACTGCCGGCTACATTCTTCGTTCGTGCCGACGGAACCGTCAGCAGGACAATCTATGGTCCATTGCAGACTGATCGCCTGGAAGATTATTTGGATGAGATAGTGCCTTGAGAAAAGAGGCGATGTATATGCAGGAATGTGCTTATTGCAAGGATGTAAACAAGCTGGAGGATGGCCGATGTCCAAGCTGCGGCCGACGCTCGGCCAAAAAAATGGATATGCGCTACGAAGGGGCTGTGCGCCGGTCGCAGATGCGTGATCGGACCTTGATCGATAAAGTATGGCGCTTTTTCTCCTCTGTACGGAATGGGATGTATCTATTGATCCTGACAATACTGGCGACTGCCATCGGGACCATCCTGCCGCAGCGGGCTTACATACCAATCGGAAGGATGCCGGGGGAATTTTATGCAGCTGAATACGGTGCATTCGGCAGACTGTATCATTACTTAGGTCTCGATCAGCTGTACAGCTCATGGTGGTATATGACTTTGCTCGGATTGCTTGGCGCCAGCATCTTGATTGCCAGCATCGATCGATTCTTCCCTCTGTATCGTGCATTGAAAATGCAGCCTGTGCAGCGCAAGGATCATTTTTTGAAGCGTCAGATGTATGTCAAAGATGATGTCATACTTGATCCGGGTCGATTGATGAAGGAAATCAGGGCGAAGCGCTATCATGTCCGGCAGGACGGGGAAAGCTATTTGGCAGAGAAGAATAGGTTCGCAAGATGGGGACCTTATGTAAACCATATTGGACTGCTGCTCGTTCTGCTGGGTGCTTTCTTGCGGCTTTTCCCTTTCTTCTACCAGGATGAATTCGTTTGGATAAGAGAAGGAGAAACGGCGGTCGTACCCGACACGGACCAGTCGCTGTTCATCAAGAATGAGCGATTCAGTGTGGATACATACGATGCGGACGATCCCAAATTCGAAGCTGCGATCGAACAAGAAGGCAGGGCGATACCAAAAAGCTTCATGACAGATATCACGGTCTATGGGGCAGAGGAACATATCGCAGGTGATGTACCGGATTTGAAACCGCTGAAACAAATGCAGGTTTCCGTGAATCATCCAGTACACGCAGCAGGGTTTACGATCTATCAATCAGGTTATCAGCTGAACGAGTTCAGCAGCCTGACCTTCCGTGCCGAGAATCAGGACGGCAGTACAGCGGATTTCCGCGTCGATACTGAGAATCCCCAACCAAGTTATGAACTCGATAACGGGCTGCATGCAGAATTGATCGATTATTATCCTGATTACCGGCTGGAAGAGGATAAAGTGATCACGAAAACAAAATACCCGCGTAATCCAGCTTTTGTTTTCGATATCTCGGATGGGGATGGACATAAGGAAAGACTGTTCGTGACACTTGATGATGCTGTGCCGGCGACAGGGACGGACAATTACAGCGTTCGCGCAGTCGATTATGATACCCATCATGTAAGCGGGTTATCGGTGAAACGAGATTGGACATTGCCGGTATTTTTGCTCGGGGGTGTCATCTTCATGATCGGTCTCATTCAAGGGCTATATTGGCAGCATCGTCGAATTTGGATCAAAAGACAGACCGATGGCTCGTATTTGATTGCCGGACATACGAATAAACATGCATCCTCCTTCGAAAGAGAATTGGATCTTATTTGGGATAGCTATGAAAAAGGGGGGAGCAGCTGATGGAAAATCTGTCTATCATAAGCGGGCATCTGCTCGAAGCTGCTTTTATCAGTTATTTGTTAGGTGTGATCCTGTTTACATGGTCTGCGGTCAGGAAACAGCAGCGCTGGCCTGCACGCTTCGCTTGGATGATCACCGCTGCGGGATGGCTTGCACAGCTTGGCTTTTTCATCCTTCGATGGGTGTACAGCGGACATGCACCTGTAAGCAATC
This sequence comes from Terribacillus sp. FSL K6-0262, assembly GCF_037977385.1. NCBI lineage: Bacteria > Bacillati > Bacillota > Bacilli > Caryophanales > Bacillaceae > Terribacillus > Terribacillus sp. FSL K6-0262. Next base: position 3,229,436 of record NZ_CP150277.1, read on the forward strand.
TATTTGAATTCATGACCTTCTTCGGTATGATGCTCATCCTGGTGACGTTGATCATGTATCGTTCCTATCGCTATCCATTGCTGGCCGTGATGGCTTTGATGATCAGCATCCTGCTCATTGGCTGTGCTGCTATGTTTCCGCGTGAAGTGGCACCGCTTGTACCCTCCCTGCAAAGTCACTGGCTGTATATCCATGTGACGACAGCTGCACTTGGCGAAGCGGTGCTCTCCGTCAGCTTTTTTGCAGGGTTTTTATATATCCTGCATGAAACGGATCAGGAGAAACAGCATAAAAGGGCAAGGGTGATCGAAGGCTTTCTCGTTCTCATCCTATCCGTGGCAGGCTATGTGCTGCTTGCATTTTTGTTCCGGATGTTCGATTACACCGCTAATGTGATAGGAACGGAAGCAAGCATCATCTATCAGCTTCCGCCTATTTTTGTTCCAGACGGCACTGTATCCTCGCCATTTGGGATCCAGATCATCGTACCGGATTGGCTCCGCGGCGAAAATGCGGCTCAAAAGCTGAATACCATCATCTTATCCTTGATCGCAGGCTGCCTCCTTTACCTAATCATCCGCATCTTTACTAGGAAGAGGATTGGAGCAGCGTTGCAGCCGCTGGTACGGAAATTGCCGAAGGATGCCTTGGATGATATCGGCTATCGATCTGTCGCAGTCGGGTTCCCTATCTTCACGCTCGGTGCCCTCATCTTCGCGATGATTTGGGCCCAGCAGGCATGGGACCGTTTCTGGGGCTGGGATCCCAAGGAAGTGTGGGCACTGGTCACTTGGCTTTTCTATGCCGCTTATCTGCATATCCGTATGCTGAGAGGCTGGCGGGGCATCCGTTCCGCCTGGCTTGCCGTAATCGGCTTTTGTGTGATCATGTTCAATTTGCTGGCAGTAAACTTGCTTATCGTAGGTTTGCACGCGTATGCTTAACATAAAAAAGAGAAAAGGGGAAGGATCATGGAAACAGACGCACATATTCTTGTAGTAGACGATGAAGAAAGGATCCGCAGACTCGTACGCATGTACTTGGAAAAGGAAGGCTACACGCTTGATGAGGCTGCTGATGGGGAGCAAGGACTGCAAATGGCACTCGAGACAGATTATGATGCCATCCTGCTGGATGTCATGATGCCAGGCAAGGACGGAATCGAGGTTTGCCAGGAAATACGCAAGGAAAAAGGTACCCCGATCATCATGCTTACAGCCAAAGGGGAAGAAGCTGACCGTGTGGAAGGATTCGAAGTCGGTGCAGATGATTATATTGTGAAGCCGTTCAGTCCCCGGGAAGTCGTTCTTCGTGTCAAAGCTCTTTTGAGAAGATCTTCGACGACAAAATACCTGCATACAGATGCAAAAGCGAAAGACTTGCTTGTATTCCCCCATCTTACCATCGATAAGGATGCCCACCGGGTGACAGCCGATAACCAGGAAGTGACTTTGACACCGAAGGAATACGAACTGCTCCACTTCCTTGCGTCCACGCCGGATAAGGTTTACGGACGGGAAGAGCTGTTGAAGCAGGTCTGGAAATATGAATTTTTCGGTGATTTGCGGACGGTCGATACACATGTGAAAAGACTCCGTGAAAAACTAAGCAAGGTTTCAGAAGAGGCAGCTTCCATGATTGTGACAGTATGGGGTGTCGGTTACAAATTCGAAGCTGATAAAAGCTGATGCTTTGGGGCAGTGTTGTCAACAAGCTATGGCTGACCATCTTGCTGCTTGTGTCAGTCGTCCTTGGCCTGCTGACTTTTCTTTTACTGGAATTCTTCGGTAATTTTCATATTGAAGAGGCCGAAGAAAGTCTGATGCAAACAGCGACGAAGGTTTCTATCTTGATGGAAGAAATAGACGATAAGGATACGGTATATGATACGGCGGAGCGGGTGCAGGATCCGAATTCGCGCATTGCCATCCTCCAAGATGACGAACTTTGGCTATCGGGGACCGATGAGCAGTCGGAGCCTTTGCCGGGCGTGGACAAAGATTGGCTGCTGGCAGATCCGGAATTGAAAAAGGCTGCTGTGAATGGGAAAGATGTTTCCAAGCAGCTTATCCTTCCTGACTCCGACAGAAGTGTGATTGCGGTCGGGACGCCGCTCCAGGACGGTTCGGGTGCGGTTTATGTCTATCAATCACTCGCTGTCGTGAAGGAGACCGGCAACCAAACGACGCAAATCATCCTGCTGGGGGCAGGCATTGCCTTTATCCTGACGACTGTGTTTGCATTCTTCCTGTCATCCAGGATCACCAAACCGCTGATCAAGATGCAGGATGCGGCATTGAATGTCGCCCGGGGCCAATTCGGGACGGAAGTGCCTGTTGTCACACATGATGAAATCGGGATGCTGGCTATGGCCTTCAACAAGATGGGAAAACAGCTGGAATTCAATATAAATGCACTCAGTCAGGAAAAAGAACATCTTTCCCGTGTCGTCAATGCCATGGTGGATGGTGTCGTCATGATCAACCGGCAGGGCGAGCTTACGGTGACGAATCCGCCTGCCGAAGCATTCATTCATGATTGGCAATTCGAGAATGGGGAAACCTTCCATGAAGTGCCTGGCGTCTGGCTGGAAATCATGGAAAGTGTCGTCGCGACTGCCTCTGAAGTAACACGCGAAGTGACGATCCAAGGCAGGGAATGGGTGATCATCGCGACGCCGCTGTATGATGATGCGACCATTCGCGGGGCGGTAGCAGTCGTGCGGGATATGACGCAAGAACGCAGGCTGAATAAACTGCGTGAGGATTTCATCACCAATATAACCCATGAATTGCGGACGCCCATCTCCTTGCTGCAAGGTTATAGTGAGGCGATCATTGATGATATCGCTGATACAGTGGAAGCAAAAAATGAATTGGCACAGATCATCCATGACGAATCTTTGCGGATAGGGAGGCTTGTCAATCAGCTGCTCGACCTTGCCCGCATGGAAGCAGGAGATACGAATCTGGTAATGGAGGATGTGGAGATCAATCCATTCCTGGAACGAATTGTGCGCAAGTTCCAAGGATTGGCCGATGAACGGGAAATCAAGCTCGGACTCGTCAATACGGTTGAGAGGAGCACCTACCATTTTGCACCCGATGCAATCGAACAGGTGCTGACGAATTTGATAGATAACGCGATTACCCATACGGAAAATGCCGGAGCAGTCCAGGTACTCGTTTCGGACGAAAAAGAAGAGCTCGTGATGATCGTCAAAGATTCCGGCAGCGGCATACCGGAAGAAGACCTGCCTTTTGTTTTTGAACGGTTTTACAAGGCTGATAAATCAAGGACCAGAAAAACTGCAAAAACAGGAAATGGCTTAGGACTGGCTATCGCAAAGAACATCGTCCAGGCCCACAATGGGACAATCAAAGTAACGAGTAAGCTTCATGAGGGGACAACATTCACTATCCGTCTCCCGCAGGATACAAACCTGACATAATATGATAAAATAAGCTGGATTCAAAGCATGCAAGGTGTCGAAAGACTTGATAGGGAATACGGTGTGACTCCGTGACTGTCCTCGCAGCTGTAATTACCGCCGGACAGAGCAAAACCACTGTCTTTTATGATGGGAAGGGCTCTTAGTAGATGAAGGTATCAGTCAGCAGACCTGCCCTGTATGCTTCTGTTTCACCGCTTCGAGGACTGAGCGGGTGAAGCGGCAGCTTCTGATGCTCTTTCCTTTACAAAAAGGGAGGATTTTTTTATGAAGAAAACATGGCATATGCTATCCGCTTTGCTGCTGGCAGCAGGTATACTGGCAGGCTGCGGGACGGCGGAAGAGTCCAAGCAGCAGGATCAGCAGGCGGAGCAGCAGACCGAACAGCAGGTCACGGTTACATTGACCGAGGATGGCAAGGAGATTTCCTCTAAGGAAGTCAGCTTTGAGGAAGGAGACAGCTTGATGGATGTGATGAAGGAGAACTTCGATGTGGAAGAGGATGCCGGTATGATCACTTCCATTGATGGTCATAGTCAGGATGAAGATGAGAATAAATACTGGCTGTATACAGTCAACGGTGAAATGGCACAGGTCGGGGCAGCGGACCTGGAATTATCGGACGGTGACGACGTGGCCTTCAATCTGCAAGCTGCTTGATGTTCTCCACTCGTAAACTGACACTGTTGGCAATGCTAACAGCCCTGGCAGCAGCAGGGAGGATATATGCAAATGTGCTGTTCCCTTTCCTGCCGAATATGCAGCCGATGACCAGTGTCATCATCATTTGTTCGCTATTGCTCGGGCCGATTGCCGGTGTAACTATCGCTGTCTTATCTACCCTTTTATCCAATATGATACTTGGAATGGGAATATGGACGGTGTGGCAAATGCTTGCTTGGGGAATGATCGGTCTGTCATTCGGCATGGCGGGAAAGCTTTGGCGTACTCCGCCGCTGATACCGATGACCATTGCCAGCATTCTGACAGGGTATGCGTATGGATTTTTGGTTTCCTTGCCGAATATATTCATCATGGAACATTTCTGGGCCTATTACATAGCCGGATTAAGCTTTGACACAATGCATGCAATCGGAAATGGGATTTTCTTTTTCATCCTGTATCCGGTCCTTCGCAGGGTATTCGGCAGGTGGATATCGGCTTCATGAAAAGAACCACTTCCATTTGATAAGGAAGTGGTTCTTCATATATGGGATAATGCTTCTTTTCCGATGACAAAATCACTTAATTTGATCGACTCGGTTGGACAGCCTTCATAGGCCTCTGTTACATCCTCCTGCAATTCCTCCGGTACAGCAAAGGTACCAGTGTTGCGGTCAAGCAGGACGAATGCGAGACCTTCATCATCATAATCGTATACATCAGGCGCGACAGCTCCGCATGTACCGCAGGCAATGCAAGTATCCTGATCGACATATGTATACATTGCCATCTGCGCTTTTCCCCCTTCCGCTTTCAACAAAGCTGCTTCTTGCTTTATACTAAGTGTATCGCTTACCGAAACGGAATACAAGCATACAGAAAGGTTTGATTGCCATGCTACTGGCATCCATCATCATTCATGCCGGCCGGACCATCCGCCAGGAACGGAGTGCGGCGTCCATTTACCATCTGCTGCAAGGCAAGCGCTCTGCCCAGACGCTGCAGGATGCCCATATGTACGGTCTCACCCATTTGTTCGGTATTTACCCGAAGCTGTCCAGACCGCTGTTCGACCAGGTGGCAGCCAATGCAATGAATGAAGCGGAGCGCTTTGAAAATAATGAAATCCCGTATTTTAAAGGCATGGCCTTTCAAACGCAAACAGAGCCATTCCTATATCGCTTGCTGCTGCTCATTCAGCTGCTTTCCAATCATGTAAGGAGGGAGAAGTATTATATCCCAGTAACCGATGACCCGGCTATCCAGCATTGGATAAAACAATGGTATCGTCAGGAGCAGCACCGATGGGAGGACTGGCGTAATGGTATATATAAGGAGCTCTATGAATTGCTTGAAAACTTGCCTTCACTGCAGGCAGATTTATTTGTCGATCGTTTGACTGGATATCGGCATATCGGTTTGACGACCGAACAGCTGGCAGAAAAATACAATGTCCATGAAGTGGACGTGCCATTGTATCAAACATCGACAGTTCATCATCTTCTCCAGCATGCCGAGGCGGAAGAGGCGGATTTTCCGCATCTTGCTGCACTAGTGGAAAAACCGGAGCATAAGACTCGTACCATCACATCCACCGCCCAGAAGACACGGACGATGCTCGAACGAGGCTTGTCGCTGGAACAGATTGCGGCAGTCAGGGGCTTGACGGAAAATACGATCAAGGATCATATTGTGGAGATGACCTGGCTGGATGGGGAAGAGCTTTCCAGCAGATTCCTCCCCGAGGCCGATGCCCGGATCATCCTGGAATGTGCGGCTCAGGCAGGTACGAAAAAACTCAAACAAATACATGCTTTATTGGAAGGGAAATATGACTATTTCCAAATCAGATTGGCGTTGGCCCTGCAGAGAGGGCAGGAGGTGCAGGCATGAGGACAAAGCTGCAGCAGGCATTGAAGACGTATTATGGATATGATTCTTTCCGGACTGGTCAGGAGGAAATCCTGGAGAGTGTCATGCAGGGGCACCATGCTTTGGGTGTTTTACCAACGGGTACAGGCAAGTCCGTTTGCTACCAGCTGCCGGCTTTCATGCGCAGCGGACAAGTCATCGTGGTTTCCCCATTGCTGTCACTGATGGAAGATCAAGTGAAGCAATTGCGGGCCAGGGGATTCAAGCGGGTAGCTGCACTCAATAGTTTCCTTGATTTTGAAGATAAGCAGCGGGTGATGCGAAATCTGCGCAATTATGATCTGCTGTATGTTTCACCGGAGATGCTGCAAAATGAATTTTTGATCACGCAATTGCAGCAGCTGCAGATTCAATTGTTTGTCGTCGATGAAGCCCATTGTATCTCCCAATGGGGACAGGAATTCAGGACGGATTATCTGCGCCTGGCAGAAGTGATCCGGAAACTTGGCACTCCTCCGGTGCTTGCTTTGACCGGGACAGCCACCCCGGAAGTCCAAAAGGATATCCAGCATTTGCTCGGTGATTTGGATATGGATGAGCATATTTATCCGATGGATCGGGAAAATATCTCTTACTTTGTACAGGAAGTGCAGGATCAGCAGGAAAAGAATGAAACGATGCTTGCACTGCTTCATAAAATACAAGCACCGACCATCATCTATTTTTCCAGCCGCAATATGGCGGAAAGTGCTGCCGCCATCATCCGGGCAAACATGCCGGAGATGCCTTGCGCATACTATCATGGCGGTATGGAAAATGAGGATAGGATCCTGATCCAGCAGCAGTTTTTAGCCGGTCAGCTGCAGATCATCTGCTGTACAAGTGCCTTCGGTATGGGGGTGGATAAAGAGGATGTACGACTGATCATCCATTACCATTTGCCCAGGGACAAGGAATCCTTCATCCAGGAGGTCGGCAGAGCCGGAAGGGACGGGAAGGAAAGCGTCAGTGTCGTGCTTTACAGTCCTGGGGATTGGCAAATCCCGATCCATCTGATCGAGCAAGACCTGCCCGAAACATCTTCGATCCAGCAGCTGATGCGTTTTCTTTATCAGCGGGTAAAAGCACAACGAATCGAATTGCCTGCTTATGAATCAGTCATCCAGCATATTCCGATAAGTGAGACGCAATGGCGATTTTTACTTTATCAAATGGAGAAACATGATATAGTAAAGGGAAATCATCTGCAATATGCGGCAAAAGCTTGGAAGGATTTCCTGGACAGAATAGAGAAGTTTGTTGGGGACAGGAAAAAATACAAACTTAAGCAGCTGCAGCGGATGAAGGAATGGGTCTATACAGAATCTTGCAGGCGCCAGGAACTTTTTGCGGAATTCCAGCACACTGTGCGCCAAGCAAAGGACCGATGCTGTGACAATTGCGGCGATACGCTTGCTGGATGGCAGGCAAGCTTCGTGGAGGGACAGCCGCAGCTTATCGGCTGGCGCGCGCAGCTGCATCATCTCCTGTATCAGTGAAAACGGAAATGGAAGGATGGACACTTCATGGCAAAGACAGAAGAGAAGGACCGGAATCTTGAGGAACTGGTAGCGTCTGTGACACAGTATCCTGACGACAAGGAATCACAACCTGAACAAGTGGAATCGGAAACTGAAGTCCAGCGCATAGACATTCTTAATTTACCGCCGCGCCGTACGGTTCATGACGGGCAGCGTACAAGCTTTCGTCTGCATTGGAATGGCAGTCTCGCCAGGTTCATCCTCCTGACGGTCATCGTATTGGCGGTGATTGCTTTCATCCTGGTCTATACGGATGTGCCGCTGTCGATTCCGGCCTTGTTCTAGACCATTTCCAGTTTGGACAACAAGGGTATTTTTAACACGAAGATTAATATACTAATTATACGTACAAATCCTTTCTGTTCGAAGACTTGAGCGTATTCTTGAAATGGACGCAGCCATCTGGGGTTGTGCCGCGTACAAAACATAAAGCGAATCATATGCTATCTATATCTAGAATGGCATCCAAGGGGGAAAAGTGATGAAGTTAGAGCGCGTATCATTAAATCAATTCAAGATCTTTCTTACCTTCGACGATTTAATCGAGAGAGGCTTGACTAAAGAAGATCTCTGGCATGATCTTCCAGGCGTTCATCAGCTTTTTCACGATATGATGTATGAAGCAAGCGATGAATTGGGCTTTGAATTGGAAGGTACACTTCTTGTTCAAGTGCATATTCTGCAAGCGCAAGGGATGCAAATCATTGTTACACAGTATCCACAGACGGAAGACTTCGAAGAAGAAGAGGATTATATCGAAATGAAAGTGACACTGGATGAAAGCAGGGAGCTTATTTTCTCATTTGCTGATTTTGAGGATATCATCAGTGTTTCGCGTCAGCTGGACCAAATTGGCATCGAAGACGCCACTGTCTACTTCATGAATGATCTATATTATATGGAGATCCGGACATTGCTTCATCCGTCCGCAAGGGAAAATCTGATTGCGGTCATGTCGGAATTCGCCAACCCGAGTATCGTCACCTCGGTTCGGCTTAATGAATACGGCAAGAAGATTTTTGAAAAGGATGCAATACGGCAGATATGTGCGTATTTTGCATAGATTGATGAAGATACCGGTGCATCTGCCGGTATCTTTTTAATTTCGGACAAAAAATCGGTTCTCATTATCCATATTTCTGCTTTTTTGTTAGAATGGATGTGGAGATTAGAAGAGGTAATATCGCAATACAAGATGGGGAATCATATAGGAGGTACAAAACAGTGGCCGACAAAGCTGCGGAATCTACCAACAACAAGCATAGGGACTTATTAGAATCGACACAGAGAGTCGTACAATCGGCTTTGAAGAAACTTGGCTATCCGGAGGAAGTATATGAATTACTGAAGGAACCTGTCCGATTGATGACAGTCCGTATACCAGTACGGATGGATGATGGCAGTACGAAGATTTTCACCGGGTACCGGGCACAGCATAATGATGCAGTTGGCCCCACCAAGGGCGGGGTGCGCTTCCACCCGGAAGTCAGTGAAAATGAAGTGAAGGCATTATCTATTTGGATGAGTCTGAAAGCAGGTATCGTCGACTTGCCTTATGGCGGCGGTAAGGGCGGCATCATTTGCGATCCCCGCGAAATGAGTTTCCGTGAGCTTGAAGGGGTAAGCCGTGGATATGTACGGGCCATCAGTCAGATTGTAGGCCCGACGAAAGATATACCAGCACCCGATGTGATGACCAATTCCCAGATCATGGCATGGATGATGGATGAGTACAGCAGGATGGATGAATTCAACAACCCCGGTTTCATCACCGGAAAGCCGATAGTGCTCGGCGGTTCGCAGGGCAGGGAAACAGCTACCGCCAAGGGCGTTACAATCTGCTTAAGGGAAGCTGCCAAGCAAAAAGGCATCAGCATCGAAGGAGCACGGGTCGTCATCCAGGGTTTCGGGAATGCGGGCAGCTATTTGGCCAAGTTCATGCATGAAGCAGGGGCCAAGGTGATCGGTATCTCGGATGCTTATGGTGCGCTCTATGATCCGGATGGCTTGGATATCGATTATTTGCTTGATCGGCGTGACAGTTTTGGAACGGTGACCAATTTGTTCAAGTCCACCATCACCAATACGGAGTTATTGGAGCTTGATTGCGATATACTGGTGCCGGCAGCGGTGGAAAACCAGATCACCAAGGATAATGCACATAACATCAAAGCCCAAATCGTCATTGAAGCTGCGAATGGGCCGACCACGTTCGAAGCCACCGAAATATTGACCGAACGCGGCATCCTGTTAGTTCCGGATGTGCTTGCATCTGCAGGGGGCGTTACCGTCTCCTATTTCGAATGGGTGCAGAACAATCAAGGTTACTATTGGACAGAGCAGGAAGTGGAAGAAAGATTAGAGAAAGTCATGCTGAAAGGATTCCAAAATGTTTATCAGACCGCACAGACAAGGCGGGTCGATATGCGCTTGGCCGCTTATATGGTCGGTGTAAGGAAAATGGCGGAAGCTTCCAGATTCAGAGGCTGGATCTAATCCATGTAAACATGCTCTTATCCTGAAACACAAAGGATAAGAGTTTTCTCTTTTATTCAGGAAGAGATGGAAAGGGGCAGTACAATGCAAAAAGAGCAAGTGATAATAATAGGAGCAGGACCATGCGGTCTTTCCGCAGCAATCGAGCTGCAAAAAATCGGAATCGAACCGCTTCTTATCGAGAAGGGCAATGTCGTTAATTCCATTTATCGATATCCTACCCATCAGACATTTTTCAGCTCAAGCGAACGGCTGGAAATAGGCGGCATCGCCTTTGTGACCGAAATGAAGAAGCCAGTCAGGAATCAAGCGCTTGCCTATTACAGGACAGTGGCACAGCGGTGTGATTTGCGAATACATACATTCGAGCGAGTGATGCAGGTATCCGGGACCAAAGGGGATTTCACGGTAACGGCCAAGACAATCAGGGAAGAAGAGAAGCAGTACAAAGCAGATTATGTCATCGTTGCGACGGGGTACTACGATCAACCCTATCTAATGCAGGTTCCTGGTGAAGATCAGCCTCATGTATTCCATTATTTCAAGGAAGCTCATCCGTATTTCGGCAAGAATGTGACAGTGATCGGCGGGAAGAATTCCGCTGTCGATGCCGTGCTTGAACTGCATAAAGCCGGTGCCAATATCACCGCTCTATACCGCGGCAGCACGTATTCCAAAAGCGTGAAGCCGTGGATCCTGCCGGAATATGAATCGCTGGTCCGTAATGGATACATCGATCATAAATTCAATGCACATATTAAAGAGATCACAAAAACACAGGTCATTTATGAAGTGCAAGGCAAGACGCATACAGTGGATGCTGATTTCGTGTTTGCGATGACAGGCTATCGTCCGGATTTGAAGCTGCTGCAAAGCATGGGCATCTTTATCCATCCTGAGACAGGCAAGCCTGACTATGATCCGGAAACGATGGAGTCCAACGTGCCTGGTATATTCATTGCCGGCGTCATCGCAGCCGGGAATAATAACAATGAAGTATTCATCGAGAATGGTCGTTTCCATGGCGGACAGATAGCCAAAGCGATTTTCTCAAGCAACTGAAGAAAGGAAGCTGCATATGAAAGGGAAAGTCGTATTGGTAACTACAGGCGGGACGATCGCCAGTGTACCGAATGAAGAAAGCGGGAAGCTCGCTTCCGGAGAAATGACAGGTGATCAGCTGCGAAGCCAGATCGACCTGCCGAATCACATCGAAGTGAAAGTCGTGAATGCTTTGCAGAAACCCAGTATGCATATAACATTCGATGATCTGCTTACTTTAAAAGAAATCATTGACAAGCAACTGGAGGATCCGGAAGTCAAAGGTATTGTAGTCACGCATGGAACCGATTCTTTGGAAGAAACGGCTTATTTTCTTGATTTGACCATCCAGGATGCCCGGCCTGTCATCGTTACTGGTTCTCAGCGGGCCATCCATGAACTCGGATCGGATGTTTACATCAATTTGCGTCATGCCGTGCTTGCAGCCTATGATGATCAGCTGCTCGATTGCGGCACGGTGGTCGTTTTCAATGAGCGTATCTTCCCTGCAAAATATGTAAAGAAAGAACATGCCTCCAATATTCAGGGCTTCAATGCTTTTGGATTCGGTTATTTGGGCATCATCGATAACGATAAAGTATATCTTTACCAAAGACCGGTCAAACGGTATACCTATGAGCTGAAGAGGAAGCTGCCGGAAGTGGATATCATAAAGTGCTATTTACAAGCGGACGGAAAATTCATCAAAGCAGCACGTGAAGCAGGTGTGCAGGGTATCGTGCTGGAGGGCGTGGGAAGAGGGCAAGTTGCACCGAAAATGAAAGAAGAGATTCTCCTTGCCCTGCAAGATGGCATCAAAATCATCTTGACGACGGCATCGGAAGAAGGAAATGTCTATACTACCTATGATTATGAGGGAAGTGCTTATGATCTGTATAAGGCTGGTGTTCTCTTAGGTAAAGATCAGGACAGCAAGAAGGCGCGTATCGAGCTTGCTGTTGCACTTGCATCCGATCAAATGGACAGACTTCTATAGACCTCAGGACCTATTTCCTGTTTCTTTCCAGTAATATATTCCAAAAGGATTGAGCACATGGTACGATAAAGGCAGATTGTTAGTTGGAAGAGGTGCTATCATGCTTACCATCCTTTCCGCTGCGATTGCCCCAGCACTCGCGCTGCTTACCTTCTTCTATTTGAAGGATCGTTTGGAGCCCGAGCCGCTAGGCATGGTATTGCGGACTTTTCTATATGGCGCTCTGCTCGTATTTCCGATCATGTTCATTCAATATGCACTGAAAGCAGAAGGAGTCAGCACGCATCCGCTTGTTTATTCTTTCTTCACCGTCGGTTTCATGGAGGAATTCTTCAAATGGTTCATCTTCCTGTACACCGCTTTCCGGCATACGGAAATGGACTCGGTTTATGACGGCATCATATATGGTGTCAGCATAAGCTTAGGGTTTGCCACGGTGGAAAATGTTCTTTATCTATTTGCACATGGAGTTGATTATGCTTTTACACGTGCCCTTTTCCCAGTATCATCCCATGCGCTTTTCGGCGTTTTGATGGGATATTATCTCGGCCGGGCGAAATTCGGGAGCCGGCATCCCCGTCTGCGTGTGTTTGCAGCTATGGTGATACCTTTTTTACTGCATGGATTGTACGATTACATCCTGCTGGCGGTGACATTCAATTGGGTTTATATCCAGGCACCTTTCATGATCATTCTATGGATCATCGGTCTGCATAAAGTACGAGCGGCAACTCGCCATCCTATCGAACACATCCAAATGAAAGAGTCAGGCAGTTAAACTGCCGGGCTCTTTTTTTATTGCATAATATGCTCGCTCCGGAAGAAAGCTATCGGTAGTAAGATCATAGTTAGGTTGGAGGAAATGAACAATGGAATTCAGGAAGTTTCGGCTTTGTAAATTGTTTTGTGCCGCTCTGATCCTATCAGGTATCATCCTGGCGGCACCGATGCAGTCCAGTGCCTTTTCCGAACAGGTGATCCAGCACGGAGCGACAGGGGATGACGTGGTGGAACTGCAGGCCCGCTTACAATATGCAGGATTCTATAACAAAAAAATAGACGGAGTTTTCGGATGGAGTACGTATTGGGCTCTGCGCAACTTCCAATATGAGTTCGGAATGGAAGTCGACGGAGTCGCAGGGAAGCAGGCAAAGGATAAATTGGTATCCATCACCAAATATGATAAAGCCTTTGTCATGCGTCAAATCCAGGAAGGAAACACATTTACCTATTATGGAGGCACACCGCAGGAGCAGCAAGTGAAAAAGCGCGGTAACGGAGGGAATGGCGGCAATGGCGGCAATGCTAATCCGTCCAATACATCAGCGGTGAATGTTCCGAATGGGTATTCCCAGAATGATATCAAGCTGATGGCCAATGCTGTACATGGAGAAGCGAGAGGAGAGCCATACGAAGGACAGGTTGCAGTCGCAGCGGTGATCCTGAACAGGGTGGAGGATCCATCATTCCCGAACACGATTTCCGGTGTCATCTTCGAGCCAAGAGCTTTTACCGCCGTTGCAGATGGCCAAATTTGGCTGACGCCGGATGAAACAGCCGAGCAGGCGGTGATCGATGCAATCAATGGCTGGGATCCTTCCGGCGGGGCGATTTATTATTTCAATCCGAATACAGCCACGTCACCTTGGATTTGGTCGAGACCTCAGATCAAAACGATAGGTGAGCATATTTTCTGTATGTAGAAAGGAGAGCGAAGAATGTATAAATGGGTGATAATCGGCGTTCTTGCTTTGGCACTAACAGGGACAGCCATTTGGGGAATGAACGAACGCCAGGAAAAGAATGACATCAGGATGCAGGCAGAAAACAACTATCAGCGTTCCTTCCACGAGCTGACTTACCGGATCGATACGCTGCATGATAAAATCGGAGCGACGCTGGCGATGAATTCAAGGGATTCCCTGTCACCGCAATTGGCGGAGATTTGGCGGTTATCCTCAGAGGCACATACGGATGTGGGTCAGCTTCCGCTAGCACTGCTGCCGTTTGAAAAAACAGAGAAATTCTTGACCAATATCGGGGATTTTACGTATAAAACGGCCGTAAGGGATTTGGACAAGGAGCCTTTGTCCGAGGAAGAAATGCAGCGGTTGGAGAAGCTGCATGATAATGCGGGACAAATCAAGGATGAGCTCCGGAATGTCCAAAATACCGTCCTGGGCAATAATCTGCAGTGGACCGATGTAGAAATGGCGCTGTCGGATGATGAACCGGATCACTCGGATAACGCCATCATCTCAAGTTTCGAGACTGTGGAGAACAGCTCGGGCGGATTCAATGAAGAGAAGGACTTTAACAATGGGGCTTTGCCTGCCTCCAACGAAGAGCATAAATTCGAGGGAGTCACCGGTGAGCGAATCAACCAGAAACAAGCGAAAACAATAGCAGCCAAGGCCTTTGATTTAAACACAATCAGTGGTATCAGCGCCGGAAAATCAGGCAAGGGGTCGGATGTACCGCTTTACAGCCTTTCCTACCAAAAGGACGGTGAGAGCGGCTATGCTGATATCAGTCAAAAAGGGGGCCATATCCTCACTTTGATGATGCAGCGGGATCGGGAAGAACCGAAACTGGGTTTGCATGATGCGCAGCAAAAAGCGGAGGATTTCCTTCAAAAACAGAAATTGACGGATATGGAAATGGTCCAGAGCAGCCAGTATGACTCCGTCGGAATTTTCTTCTTTGTGCCAGTCCAAAACGATGTGCGCATTTATCCGGATATCGTCCAGGTCAAGGTTGCGCTCGATAATGGCGATATTCTGGGATATAATGCCCGTGACTATTTCATGAATCATCACGAGCGTGAAATAGGGAAACCGAAGCTGACGGAGGAACAAGCGACAGAGAAACTCAACCAGAACGTCCAAGTCCAGGAAACCCATCTTGCTTTGATCGAGAACGATACACATGAAGAAACCCTTGTTTATGAAATCATGGGGACACGCAATGACGAAACGTACCGTATCTATGTAAATGCCGATACAGGCCGGGAAGAAGAAATCGAGAAACAAACGACGACAGAAGCACGTTTCTTGCAAAGTACGTAAAGGGGAATGGCGAACAGCCTTCCCCTTTTTGATTATTTTTGCAATAATAGGAAGAAAGAACGATTATAGGGAAGAGGAGAGGCGTTTGCTGAAAATCGGTAGTACTTTAGCATTAGAAAAAACGGATATTTCAACTAATGGGAATCGCCTGCGTTACCGGGCCAAAGTAATCGACTTGGCTGAAGATACGATTTATATCGACTACCCGGTCAATGAAGAGACAAACCGGACAGATATCTTTCCGATTGGAACGGCATTCAAGGCCTTATATGTAACGGAAAAAGACGAAGCCTATACATTCGGAACGATGCTGAAGGGCAGGGAAACGCTGAAAGTGCCTGCCTTGAAGCTATCGATGCCAAAGGAAGAAGAAATCAGTAAAATACAGCGTCGTCAATATGTACGGATATCTGTAAGCACGGATGTGGCAATCCATGGTGAAGAATCGGATATCCCCCCTGTCTCCTCCATCACGCTTGATATTAGCGGAGGCGGTTTATCCATGCTGCTGCCCGAAAATCACGGGTTCCGAGAAAAAATGAAGGTGAAGCTGTATATCGCCTATACCTTGCAAAAAGAAGGGCCTGCTTTCTTGACTGTCCCCGGGCAGATTGTCCGCATCGTCCGGAATGAAAAATCCGGCAAGGTCATTGCCAGTATTCAGTTCGATGATATCCAGGAAAGGGACAGACAAGCAATCATTCGTTTTTGCTTCGAGCGTCAGCGGGAGCAGCGCAAAAAAGGACTGCGGATGAGGTAGAGTTCAAATAGACCAAGCCGCCATCCTATGTTATGCTTTATTAGGTTTTATTTCCGATTACGAAGAGAAAAAGGATTGAATTGAATGAAGTCAAAAAATATCGCTATCGCAATTGATGGACCTGCTGCTGCAGGCAAGAGCACCGTATCCAAGCTTGTTGCCAAGAAATTGCAATTTGTCTATGTGGATACGGGTGCCATGTACCGCGCACTTACACTGACAGCGCTCGAAGCGGGAGCTGACTTGGAATCAGAGGATGCACTGCTATCCTTGCTGCAAGGGATAGATATCGTCCTGATGCAGCATGAAGACGGTCAGAAAGTGCTTGTGAACAATAATGATGTGACAGAAGCAATCCGCACGAACGAAGTGACCAATAATGTATCCATCGTCGCCAAACACCCGCTTGTAAGGGAAGAAATGGTGAAACGCCAGCAAAATCTCGCGGCTGATACCGGCATCGTCATGGACGGCCGTGACATCGGGACCCGCGTCCTCCCGAATGCCGAAGTGAAGATTTTTATGATCGCATCGGTAGAGGAGCGAGCGGAGCGTCGTTATAAAGAAAATATCGCCAAAGGTTTCGAGGCGGACCTGGAGAAGCTGAAGGAAGAAATAAGGCTGCGGGACAAGCTCGACTCCGAGAGGGAAGCATCCCCGCTTGTAAAAGCGGAAGACGCTGTTGAAATCGATACGACTTCCTTATCGATCGAGGGAGTTGTCGATAAGATCCTCGAAACTGTTTACGATGTGATTGGAAGATAAGGAGAGGGGATTATGTCATTATATTCCATTGGTAAAGTGATTGTAAGTGCGGTCCTCTATCCGATTTTTCGTATAAAGGTATATGGTAAGGAGCATGTTCCAAAGGAAGGTCCGGTACTGGTCTGTTCCAACCATATCTCCAATTTCGATCCGCCCGTCTTGGGGGTCACTTGTCCAAGGGAAATTGCCTTCATGGGAAAAAGTGAGCTATTCAAATTCAAGCCGCTCGGGTTCCTTTTGAAACACTTGAATGTTTTCCCGGTAAAACGAGGCATGCAGGATCGGGGTGCGCTGCGTGCGGGCTTGGATATCCTGGCAGAAGGCAAGACGATGGGATTATTTCCAGAGGGCACCCGAAGCAAGGATGGCAAACTCGGTAAGCCGCTTCCGGGAATCGGATTCTTTGCGATGCGTTCGGAAGCGAAAATCGTCCCTTGTGCGATTATCGGCTCCTACAAAGGGGTAAAAGCATTGAAAGTCGTCTATGGTCCGCCTATCGAAATGGAAGAACTGCGCGAAAGAAAAGCATCAGCGAAAGAAGTGTCGCAGGTGATCATGGACGAAATCCAGCTTCTGATAAACAAGCATGTCGGATAGATGCCCTATCACTTGACAAATATCTTCAAATGTTAGAAGTTAGAAAAAAGGACATTTTTATGTTTTTTTACTTATGTTTTGTCTCGTAAACTGAAGGAGGTCTCTTTGATGGATGAAATGAATGAGCAAGCTACGGATTTCAAGGAATTGTCTGTAGGCGATACTGTAACCGGCAAAGTGGTGAAAGTAGAAGATAAACAAGCTTTGGTAGACATCGGCTACAAAGTGGAAGGTATCCTGCCAATCAGCGAATTATCCAGTCTTCACGTTGAGCGCGCTGCTGACGCAGTAAGCGAAGGTGAAGAGTTGACACTAAAAGTGAAAAAAGTGGATGACGAGGAAGTTGTCCTTTCCAAGCGTGCAGTTACAGCTGAACTTGCTTGGGAGGACCTGGAAGCGAAATTCGAATCCGGTGAAGTCTTCGAAGCAGAAGTCAAGGAAGTCGTCAAAGGCGGCCTTGTAGTGGATGTCGGCCTTCGCGGATTCATCCCTGCCTCACTCGTGGAAACATACTTTGTCGAAGAGTTCGAAGGGTACAAAGGCCAGCCGCTTACGCTGAAAGTGGTCGAGCTTGACCGTGAACAGAACCGTGTCATCCTTTCCCACCGTGCAGTGGTGGAGGAAGAAGAAGCTTCCAAGAAGCAGGAAGTGCTTGACAGCCTGGAAGCTGGCCAGGTGATCGACGGAACAGTCCAGCGTCTGACTGACTTTGGTGTCTTCGTCAGCATCGGCGGCGGGATCGATGGCCTTGTACACATTTCCCAGCTTTCCCACGAACACGTGGAAAAAGCTTCTGATGTTGTTACAGAAGGCCAGGAAATCAAAGTCAAAGTGCTTAGTGTCGACAAAGACAGCGAGCGCATCAGCCTATCCCTGAAAGAGACACTCCCTGGACCATGGGAAAACATCAGTGACCGTGCACAAGCAGGTGACGTGCTGGAAGGTGAAGTGAAACGTCTGGTAAGCTTCGGTGCATTCGTCGAAGTATTCCCGGGTGTCGAAGGCCTTGTCCATATTTCCCAAATCGCCAACCGTCATATCGGTACGCCGCAGGAAGTGCTTGAGCCAGGACAAAAGGTACAAGTGAAAGTCCTTGATGTAAATGAAGCTGAAAAGCGCATGAGCCTGAGCATCAAGGAATTGGAACAAGATGAAAATGATGCTGTCATCAAAGAATATGAAAAAGAAGAGGAGCATTCCGGCTTCCAGCTTGGAGATATTCTAGGTGATAAATTGAACAAGTATAAGCAATAAGATAAAAGACCAAGTTTGCTCCAGGGCAGCCTTGGTCTTTTTTTGTGCCCAACGTATAGTTTTCCCTTTCTCTTGTCATAATGCAGATAAAAGGAGGGGGAATCATGGATGGGTTTTACTTTTATTGGGCAGCTTGGATCAGCTGGGTCCTGGTGACTTTCTTTATGAGGCATTCGATGGCAAGGACATTGTTCGGATTTGCCATTTTGCTGACGATTTCATTATCTGGTTTCTCTTTTGATTTTGCTGGTCATCGTATCTTTGCAACCGTTTTTTTGCTTGCAGTCATCGGCTATTTATTCATTTTTGCCAGTAAACGAGTGGGACGCGGCACCTTCGGAAGTATTTGCCTGGGGATCGGTTATACGGGCATGCTGCTTTGGGAACTGACAAATCCGGCCGCACTGCTGATACCGCGCATCCTATTATTCGCTCTGGCTTTATTCGCGCTCGTCCTCTATCTGACCAGGGATTTTTACCTGCAGCTTGGCATCATTTGCTTAGGCTTTGCCATCGGGGAAGTGACCTATCTATTTCTATTGGATATCTATGGACTCCACCAGGAAGCAGGCGGCTTCAAAGCAATGGATGTGCTGGGCATCGTTTTATTATTGCTGATATTCACAAAGCTTGCGGGGCAGCTGCGCACTCATCTGCGGAATAAATCGAAATGGACAGCCAAACGTACTTGATGTCGAAAAATATTGTTTCCCTAGGTCGCTTTTGCTAGAATAAAACAGTTAGGTTGCAACAGAAGGACCAGCATATAAAGGAAAGTAGGAAAGGATGTTCCTTTCATGAGGAAATCAGTAGTTGCCATCGTAGGCAGACCAAACGTAGGTAAATCGACCATATTCAACCGTCTTGCCGGGGAAAGGATCTCGATCGTCGAAGATACTCCTGGTGTGACACGTGACAGGATTTATACGGAAGCAGAGTGGCTGAACCAGCCATTTAACATAATCGACACTGGCGGCATCGAAATCGGGGATGCTCCATTCCTGGTGGAAATACGCGAGCAAGCGGAGCTTGCCATTGAAGAAGCAGATGTCATCATTTTCATGGTGAATGGACGTGAAGGCATCACAGGGGCGGATGAAGAAGTGGCAAAGATTTTATTCCGTTCGAATAAGCCAGTCGTCCTAGCCGTCAATAAAGTGGATAACCCCGAGATGCGTGATCAGATTTATGAATTCTACAGCCTTGGCTTCGGCGAACCGTTCCCGATATCCGGCACCCATGGTCTGGGTCTTGGTGATTTGCTGGATGCGGTCGTGCAGCATTTCCCTGAACGTGCGGAAATGCAGGAAGACGAAGAGACGATCCATTTCAGCTTGATCGGAAGACCGAATGTCGGTAAATCTTCCTTGGTGAATGCACTGCTCAACCAAGAACGAGTCATCGTCAGTGATGTTGCGGGAACGACGCGCGATGCAGTCGATTCGACCTTCACCAGGGAAGGACAGGATTTCGTCATCATCGATACCGCTGGGATGCGCAAACGCGGGAAAGTGTATGAAACGACAGAGAAATACAGTATCCTCAGGGCTTTGAAAGCGATTGAACGATCCGATGTCGTCCTTGTTTTGATCAATGCCGAGGAAGGTATCATCGAGCAGGATAAGAAAATTGCCGGATATGCCCACGATGCGGGTAAAGCAATCGTCATCGTCGTGAACAAATGGGATACAGTTGAATCGGATGAGAAGAAGATGAAAGAATTCGAAGATGAAATCCGGGCTCATTTCCTCTATCTGGATTATGCGCCGATCGTCTTTTTGTCTGCCAAGACGAAAAAGCGGATCCATACACTTCTTCCTGCAATCCTGACGGCGAGTGAGAATCATTCGAAACGCATCCAGACAAATGTCTTGAACGATGTGATCATGGATGCCCTTGCGATGAATCCGGCTCCGACATATAAGGGGCAGCGCTTGAAAGTGCTTTATGCCACTCAGGTGGCTGTCAAGCCGCCAGCTTTTGCGGTATTCGTCAATGATCCCGAACTGATGCACTTCTCTTATGTCCGATTCTTGGAGAATCGCATCAGGGAGGCCTTCGGATTCACTGGTACACCAATCAAGATTTTCCCTAGAAGAAGATCATAAACAGGGACGAGGAGGATTTATATGACACAACGAATAACAGCAGTACTCGGTGCCGGCAGTTGGGGAACCGCCCTTGCCATGGTTTTGGCGGATAATGGACATGAGGTCAGGATCTGGTCGCATAATCCAGCGCAGGTAGCTGCCATCAATGAGACACGGGGGAACGAGAAATATCTGCCCGGAGTGACACTTCCTGCATCCATCACTGCATATGCAGCCATGGAAGATACTGTGAAAGATGCGGATGCTGTCATACTCGTCGTACCGGCAAAAGCCACCCGTGAGGTCGCATCGAAGCTGGCAGCGCATCTTCCAGCGGATGCTGTCATCGCTCACGCTACGAAAGGCATCGAGCCGAAAACAAGCAAGCGGGTTTCCGAGATGATCGAGGAAGAGCTAAAAGCTGTCGATCATCGTCCTGTCGTTGTTTTATCCGGTCCAAGCCATGCAGAAGAAGTAGCAAAAAGACAGCCGACGACACTGAGTGCTTCTTCTGTCGAGATGGAGGAAGCCAAGAAGGTCCAAGAGCTGTTCATGAATGAGAATTTCCGTGTCTATACGATCACGGATATGGTCGGTGTTGAACTTGGCGGATCGTTGAAGAATATCATCGCTCTTGGTGCAGGTATTTCGGATGGTCTCGGATATGGTGATAATGCAAAAGCGGCCTTGATAACAAGGGGGCTCGCGGAGATTGCCCGTCTCGGGACGAAACTTGGGGCGAATCCGCTGACGTTCATCGGCTTATCCGGAATGGGAGACCTTATTGTGACATGCACGAGTGTGCATAGCCGCAATTGGCGCACTGGCAATATGCTTGGAAAAGGCATGAGCCTGGAAGAAGCACTTGCGCAGATGGGCATGGCTGTCGAGGGCGTCCGTACGACAGAGGCCGTCGCAGAGCTTGCTGACAAAGCTGGCGTCGAGATGCCGATCACCAAGGGCATCAATCAAATCCTTTTCCATGGCGCAAAAGCAAAGGATATCGTTGATCAGCTGATGACGCGAATGCCGAAGCATGAAATGGAGGATCTTCAGGATGTGCTGAATGCCCGCTAACATTTTTTCACTCTTTGCATATACTGTTTCGTAGCTATACTGCAAGGAGGAATGAATGTGGCAGACTTTCAGAAAAACCTGATTGACCAGATTCAGAAGAAATCGAATGTAAAGGCTGAAGATATCTACAAGGTGGCCAATTCTGTAAAAAGTGCAAACTTCCAAGATGAGGCTACAGTCCGCGGTTTGGTGAAGCAATTGGCTGCCATGGCAGGCAAGCCGCTTTCACAAGAAAAAGAAGATAAAATCGTCAAAGCGATCATTGGCAACAACATGCCTGCAGATATGAATACGCTGAGCAAATTATTCAAAAACTAACAGCGGCAATTGGGCAGAACAACTTACCAACCCTTGCCCTTTACGCATAAACTAACTCGCACCAGCATATTTTTCTAGGTTGCCTTGGGTATATTTAGTCTATTTCAAGAAGAAGCGAAAGCTTCTTCTTTTTTTATTGGTATGAACCGCAGTGGGTGCGCATAGATTATCGGCAGAGGGCAATATGCTGTTCGTCCTTTCCTGCAAATCCGCCCTTTGATGCCAGCAGGCAAGGAATCCATTATTTCTAGCATATTTGGATAGGACAACATCATAAACTGCTAGTGTATGTAGCTAAGACTGTCCATGCATCGAAAGTAGATCGGGAGGGGATCTTTTGGAAAGAGTAGATATTTTTAAAGATATCTCGAAACGGACAAACGGCGATATCTACCTCGGGGTGGTAGGGGCTGTCCGTACTGGGAAATCGACTTTTATCAAGAAGTTCATGGAACTGGTTGTCCTGCCTAACATGGAGGATGAAGCCGAGCGGGCCCGAGCCCAGGATGAATTGCCGCAAAGTGCCGCAGGCAGGACAATCATGACGACGGAACCGAAATTCGTCCCGAACAACGCCGTCTCCCTTCAAGTGGACGAAGGTCTGGAAGTAAGTGTCCGGGTCGTCGACTGTGTAGGATATACAGTGGAAGGCGCGAAAGGTTTCGAGGATGAAAATGGACCGCGTATGATAAATACGCCATGGTATGAAGAGCCTATTCCTTTCCATGATGCGGCCGAAATCGGTACTCGCAAGGTCATACAGGAACACAGCACCATCGGTGTCGTCGTGACGACGGATGGATCCATCGGTGAAATTCCCCGCAGTGACTACGTGGAACCGGAAGAGCGTGTCGTATCCGAGCTGAAGGAAGTCGGCAAGCCATTCATCATGGTAATCAACTCTGTCACACCGCATAATCAAAACACAGAGCTGCTCCGCCAGGAATTGAGTGAGAAATATGATATACCTGTCATCGCGATGAGTGTGGAAAGCATGACAGAGCATGATGTGTATAATGTGCTTCGCGAGTCTTTGTATGAGTTCCCGGTCCTGGAAGTGAATGTCAACCTGCCAAGCTGGGTCATGGTGCTCAAGGAAGACCATTGGCTCCGTTCCAATTACCAGACAGCCATCCAGGAAACCGTGAAGGACATCAAGCGTCTCCGTGATGTGGATCGCGTGGTGGGATACTTTGATGAATACGATTATATCGAAAGAGCCAATCTGGCAGGGATGGAGCTTGGAGAAGGGGTAGCCGAAATCGATTTGCATGCTCCTGATGCCTTGTACGATCAAGTACTGAAGGAAATCGTCGGTGAAGAAATACGAGGCAAGGATCATCTGCTGCAGCTTATGCAGGATTTCTCACATGCCAAACGGGAATACGATCAAGTATCCGATGCACTGCATATGGTGAAACAGACAGGTTATGGCATCGCTGCACCAAGTTTGCAGGACATGGCCTTGGATGAACCAGAGATCATCAGGCAAGGCTCACGTTTCGGTGTGCGTCTGAAGGCGGTGGCGCCTAGCATCCACATGATCAAAGTGGATGTGCATTCCGAATTTGCACCGATCATCGGAACCGAGAAACAAAGCGAAGAGCTGGTCCGTTACTTGATGCAGGACTTCGAGGAAGATCCGCTATCCATTTGGGATTCGGATATCTTCGGACGCTCGCTCAATAGCATCGTGCGGGAAGGGATCCAAGGAAAGATAAGCTTGATGCCGGAGAATGCCAGATACAAATTGAAGGAAACATTGGAAAGGATCATCAACGAAGGATCGGGCGGTTTGATAGCGATCATTCTATGAGCGGCAATCAAGCCGCTTTATTTTTTTGTCCGAAATAAGCAGGAAATGAGATTAATTTAAGGTTTTATAGCGTTTTGTGTTGAATTATGCTGCTAAGTCGTATATTATAAGCGTTGATATCGCAACACAAGCGGTATTTTTTAGGTATAAAACCTATCTTTATGGTGAACAAATGATAGCAAATGCTATTATCTTACTGTTCAAGGTAATGTCAGGGAGGTGTAAACATGAATAAAACAGAACTAATCAATACTGTTGCTGAGAAAAGCGATCTTTCCAAAAAGGATGCTACGAAAGCTGTGGATGCGGTTTTCGATTCAATCATGGATTCTTTGAAACAAGGTGACAAAGTACAATTGATCGGCTTCGGTAACTTCGAAGTACGCGAGCGTGCTGCACGTAAAGGCCGCAACCCGCAGACTGGGAACGAAATCGAAATCCCGGCGAGCAAAGTTCCAGCGTTCAAAGCCGGAAAAGCCCTGAAAGATAGTGTGAAATAATTACATATGGGCGAAGATAAGGGATGCCTGAATCTATCAGGTGTCCCTTTTTATTTGACGAGCTTGCAGACAAGACGAATCGGGACATGCTGTGCTATAATGATTTTTATACAGTTTGAAATACGAAAAGGGCGCAGGTGATTGTTTTGTCCTATGCATCCATGGAAGAGCTACATACATTACGAAATAAAATAGAGAAGCGCATGCAGCAGGCTTATCTGGACGAGAATACGGAAGCACCATTCTTGGATGAGAACAAGCTGCTGTTATTGCAGACGCTATTTGGTCAAACGAACCTGCCCGATAAGCAGCAGACAGACTATACGATTACGATCATGCTGATTCAAATGGCTTTGGATACGCATGATAAAGTAATCAGGTTCACCAAGGCCGACGAGACCGATGAGGAGCGGAAGAACAGGCAGCTGACGGTGCTGGCAGGCAATTATTATAGCGCGCTCTATTATCAAATACTCGCGGGATTGGGAGAAATTGATATGGTGGCGCTGCTGGCAACCAGCATCAAGGAAATCAATGAACAGAAAATGTCGCTTTATTATGATGCGGCAACAAGTGAAGCGTTCTTCGGAAAGCTCGGGCGGCTGGAAGGCAACTTATTCCGGACAGCTGCTTCCCGCTACATGGATACGGCAAGTCTTGAACCCCTCGATGACTATTTCTTGATCAGCAAGCTGAAGCAGGAAGCAAGGGGGGACCAGCAGGGCCCCTTATCCCTGAAGCTTGCTGCAATCCTTGAGAGTCAGGAGAGCGGCATGACGGTACCGGAAGCGATACACCAGGAGATGGAAGCTGCCAAAGCCAGGCTCCTTGCAAAGCTGGACATACTGCCGCCAGCTTTTGCGAAGCTTTCCCGCAAGCTGCTGCTTCAGGGGAATAGGCAGAAAGAGTTATATCTGGAAGAAGGGTAATTATGGCACAAGAAACGAAAGAACAGCGTGTACATCACGTTTTCGAAAAGATATATGACCGCTATGATTTTATGAATTCCGTCATCTCATTCAGGCGTCATCGTGCCTGGAGACGAAGTGTGATGAAGAAAATGCAGGTACAGCCTGGCGATAAAGCATTGGATGTATGCTGCGGGACTGGGGATTGGTCCTTTTCCCTTGCGAAGGCCGTCGGCCCAAAAGGACAAGTGACAGGTCTTGATTTCAGCAAAAATATGTTATCTGTAGCCGAAAAGAAAAATAAGGAAAATCCGCATGAGCAGCTATCATTTATCTGGGGTAATGCAATGGAACTGCCCTTTGAGGATGATTCCTTTGATTTCGTGACCATCGGTTTTGGCTTGCGGAATGTCCCGGACTATCTCCAGGTATTGAAGGAGATGCACCGGGTGGTGAAGCCTGGAGGCAAGGTCGTGTGTTTGGAAACATCACAGCCTACGATGGCCGGATTTAAACAGATGTATTATTTTTATTTCAAGCGGATCATGCCAGTGCTTGGTAAGCTTTTGGCGAAAAGTTATGATGAATACAGCTGGCTGCAGGAGTCTGCAAAGGACTTCCCGGGTAAGAAGGAGCTCCGTGCATTATTCCAGCAGGCAGGACTGACGAACGTGAAGATTAAGACATATACCGGCGGTGTAGCGGCTATGCACATGGGAGAGAAGCCTGCGGTAAGGAGCTGACTGGTGTTATGTCTGGACGGATGAAGGTGACATGAATGAAACTACCGATGATCTACTCATATTTAAAGAAGGACTTGGACAAGATCGAGGATGCGATGACCAAGACGATTCGGGCAGAGCATCCCGTCCTGGAGGATGCGTCGGTACAGCTTCTCCGTGCCGGAGGGAAACGGATTCGGCCGGTTTTCGTTTTACTGAGCGGGAAGTTCGGTACATATGAGCTTCCTCGGATCCAAACAGTTGCGGTCGCACTAGAATTGATTCATATGGCATCACTGGTCCACGATGATGTCATCGATGACGCTGAACTCCGTCGGGGAAAACCGACAGTGAAAGCTCAATGGGATAATAAAGTGGCCATGTATGCAGGGGATTATATCTTCGCCCGTTCCCTGGAATATCTCTCGAAGCTAGAAGAACCGAGGGCGCATAAAATCCTTGCGCATACAATAGTGGAGCTTTGCATCGGAGAAGTGGAACAAATCAGGGATAAATATCGGATTGAGCAGCATCTGAAGGATTACCTCCGGCGTATCCGCAGGAAGACGGCAATCCTCATCGCTGCAAGTGCACGCCTTGGTGCGATTGCCTCTGGAGCCCCGCTGGGCTATGAGCGCGCATTGTACCGATACGGCTATTATGTAGGGATGAGCTATCAAATCATCGATGATGTGCTCGATTTTACAGCATCCGAGGCTGAACTGGGCAAACCGGCCGGGGGCGATTTGCTGCAGGGCAATATGACGCTTCCTGCCCTCATTGCTTGCGAGGAGGATCGCTTCTTCAAGGAACGGCTCACACAGGCTTTCCGTGAGCCGGAAGCACTCGATAGGGAAGCCCTGAAGCCATTTATCGAGCATATCAAAGCGTCCGATGCCATCGACAGGTCCCTTGCCATCAGTGACCGTTATTTGGAGAAGGCATACCGGGAATTGGATAAATTGCCGCCGACAAGAGACCGGAATACACTGAAACAAATAGCCAGGCATATAGGTAAGCGCAGCTCCTGATTGTAAACCGCTTACATATTTGCTATTATAATTGTGAAAATGATAACAAAGGGAGCTGTAATGAAAATGGAAAAAACATTTTTGATGGTGAAACCGGATGGCGTACAGCGCGGGCTGATTGGCGAAATCGTTACAAGATTCGAAAAGAAGGGCTTAAAGCTCCTGGCGGGGAAGATGATGGTTGTGTCGGAGGAACAGGCTAAGACGCATTACATAGAACATGAAAGCAAGCCCTTTTTCGACTCACTGATAAGCTACATTACATCCGGTCCCGTATTTGCGATGGTCTGGGAAGGCAAGGATGCTATTAAGCTGACCCGGAGTATGATCGGGGCAACGAAACCAACCGAAGCAGCACCTGGTACGATCAGAGGCGATTATGCAGTCGAAATGAGCCGCAACCTTATCCATGGCTCTGACAGTGCAGAAAGCGCTGAACGTGAAATAGCGAATATGTTCGAACCAAATGAACTGATCCAATACGAGCAAGTAATGGCTGAATACTTATATGAATGAGGAAAGCAGGCAGAAATGCCTGCTTTTTTATTATTTTTTGCTACCACCAATCATTTATATGCAGTAAAATAGAACCAGATACATATAGACAGGAGAACATGACGTGGCAGCAGATTATGAATATTTTGTAGAGCAGATTAAAGCAAATACAGGCATTGATTTAGCCCAATATAAAGAAGCACAGATGCTGAGGCGTCTGACCACGCTTCGGGAAAAAAGAGGCTACAAGGATTTCAAGGCATACTTCCAGGCAATCCGCAGTGATGAAGCGCTCATGGATGAGTTCCTGGATCGCATGACCATCAATGTGTCTGAATTTTACCGTAATTATCAGCGGTGGGAAGTTCTGGAGCGACGCATTCTCCCTGAGCTGCTTAAAAAGAAGAAGCCGCTGAAAATCTGGAGTGCAGCTTGTTCCACTGGAGAGGAGCCTTATACATTGGCCATCCTGCTTGATCGATATGCCAAAGGAACAGCTTTCACGATCCATGCAACCGATCTGGATCAACGAGTCCTGGAAAAGGCGAAAATCGGAAAATACAATGAAAGGGCATTGAAAGAAATGCCAGCGGCAATCAAATCGGCTTATTTCACCCAAGAGGGCCCCATATTCCAAATCAAGGAAGAATTGAAACAGCATATTCAATTCAAACAGCATAATCTGCTTGCGGATGCCTACGATACCAATTATGATCTTATCATCTGTCGGAATGTCCTCATTTACTTTACAGAAGAGGCGAAGGCAGATATTTATCACAAGTTCAGCAAGTCATTGGCGCACAGGGGCTATTTATTCGTTGGGAGTACCGAGCAGATATTCAATCCGAATAATTACGGACTGGGTGCAGTGGACACATTCTTCTATCAAAAGCAAAAAGCAGACTAGGCATATATGCATGGTCTGTTTTTTATTAATCCTCGATCTTAACTTGAAACATGATGATTTACGAATGTCAGCAGGAAGAAGGAAATGGAAAACACCGCAGGAAGCCAATGATGCAGGATTTGATCAAATGGCATAGGAACCTGGATCGACAGCTGTGAGGGTGAAAGAAATGATGCTGTCATGATCGTCGCAATGACAATACGGAAAAGGATGCGGTGATTTTTTCGTTTACAAGCTTGTTCGTGCTGTTTTTGTAACTAATCTCCGATATTTTTATGTAATCTTCATAAGTTGTCAAATATGCATTATAACGTATAATGGGCTTACATCGACAAAAGGAGTGGAGGCAGTGGATGAAATAGATTATGGATTGCTGAAGCAAATGGCAGTGACGATAGGGGAAGCATCCAAAATAAGTGATATCCCGATTCGCAAGCTGCGCTATTGGGAAGAAAAAGGCTATATTGACAGCGCGGAAGAAAAAACGAATGCAACGAGAAGATTCGATTATTATGCAATCAAGAAAATCATCCTGATGAAAGAATTGATCGAAGATGGGTATACAGTCGAAGCTGCTTCCCAAAAAGCAGAAACCCGTATGAAGAAGCTTCGGGAAGTATTTGGATGAACGAAACAGAAAATAATGGCAAGTTGGTTCGTGTTCGGAAATATTGTCAGAATTGTTCCCACTTAAGAAACAAGTTATGTTATAGTATATAAAATTACAAAGATACAGAAATGACGGAGGAATATACATGCGCTACTTAACTGCAGGTGAATCACATGGCAAACAGCTTACAACCATCGTAGAAGGTGTTCCTTCCTATTTACCATTGACTGCAGCGGATATCAATGCATCCCTGCTGGAAAGACAGAAGGGGCATGGCCGGGGCAAACGGATGCAGATCGAAAAAGACTTGGTCGATATTGTCGGCGGTGTCCGTCATGGCTACACCCTGGGATCACCGATTGCAATGGTTATACATAATGACGATTTCAAGCACTGGATAGATGTGATGGGGGAAGACCCTGTGGAAGATCCCCAGGCGGTCCGGCGGATTGTCACACGCCCAAGACCCGGGCACGCAGATTTGAACGGTGCCTTGAAATATGGCCACCGGGATATGAGGAATGTATTGGAGCGATCCTCGGCACGGGAGACTGCCGCGCGTGTGGCAGCCGGTGCAGTTGCCAAGAAGCTTCTGGCTGAACTGGATATCCATATTGTCGGATACACGAAGGAGATTGCCGGCATCAAGGCAGCCGAGTTCCCGGAATATACATATGAAGAAAGAGACAGTATTTCAAAAGCTTCTTCCGTCCGCTGCCTTGATCCACAGGCTTCCCAGAAGATGACAGAAGCAATCGATCAGGCGAAAAAGGATGGGGACTCCATCGGCGGTGTCGTGGAGGTTTATGTAGAAGGCTTGCCGGCGGGCATCGGCTCATACGTCCATTATGACCGTAAGCTTGATGGCCGCATTGCAGGTGCAGTGGCAAGCATCAATGCCTTCAAAGGTGTGGAATTCGGCATCGGGTTCGAAGCTGCCAGACTGCCAGGCAGCCAGGTGCACGATGAAATTGCCTGGGATAAAGAAAAAGGCTATTACCGCAAAACGAACAGGCTCGGAGGTTTGGAAGGCGGTATGACAACAGGGATGCCGCTCATCGTCAAAGGTGTCATGAAACCGATCCCGACACTTTATAAGCCATTGCAGAGTGTGGATATAGAAACGAAAGAACCGTTCAATGCCAGCATCGAACGTTCGGACAGCTGTGCAGTACCGGCAGCAGCACTGGTAATGGAGCATGTTGTCGCTTTCGAGATTGCCAAAGCGATTTTGGAGCAGTTCCCGAATGACCAGTTCCCCAAGCTCAAGGAAGCAATCAAAAACTATCGGGAAGAAATCAGGGTGTTCTGATGGAACAGATTACAGTCAAAGCCAGTCAATCAAGTTATCAGGTTTCTGTTGGAGCCGGAATCAGGCATAAATTGGCTGAATTCCTTCCCAAGTCTTATCAAAATGTATTCATTGTGTCGGATACGAGCATTGCTCCGCATTATCTGGATGATTATATCGCTTCCCTTCTGCCGACTGCGAAAGTGACGAAGAAAATCATCGAACCAGGCGAAGCGGCGAAAAGCAAGGATATGTATTTCGATATATTGGATAGCATGTTTGAAGCGCAGCTTGATCGGAAAGCGCTGGTCCTTGCTCTCGGAGGAGGGGTCATCGGGGACCTGGCCGGATTTGTCGCAAGCACATATATGAGGGGGATTGATTTCATCCAGCTCCCGACGACGATACTTGCACATGATTCAAGTGTCGGCGGTAAAGTCGCGATCAATCATGAGACCGGCAAAAATCTGATCGGAAGCTTCTATCCTCCAGTGGCTGTTGTCTATGATGTCGATACCATCAAGACTCTTCCGGAAAAGGAAGTGCGGAGCGGCTATGCGGAACTGATCAAAGAAGCATATATCGGGGATGCTGCATTCCTGGACCAGCTGTTTGCACGAGAGAAGCTTGATAAGGAAAACGAGGATCAGCTTATAAAGGATTTGTCACTGGGCATCAAGGTGAAAACGAAAATCGTTGAAGCCGACGAAAAAGAGAATGACCTGCGCAAATTCTTGAATCTCGGACATACACTTGGCCATGCGATTGAAGCCGAGGCAGGCTATGGCACGTTTACGCATGGGGAAGCTGTCGCGATCGGCATGCTGTTCGCCCTTGAATTAAGTGAAAAAAGATTCGGTGCAGATTTGCGATTGAATGAATTCCGCAGCTGGCTGGAGCGCAATCAGTATCCTTTGCATGTACCTGATTTTCCTGCGGAGAGGCTCATCAAAAGGATGCAGATGGATAAGAAATCGGAAAATGGGGAAGTCCATATGGTCCTGCTGCAGGAAATCGGATATCCGGTGACGGAAAAGATCGATCATGGTCAACTTCACGAGGCTGTCACATCTTTCCTGGAGAGGATGAGCAGCGTATGATCCGAGGGTTCAGGGGAGCCACGACTGTGGCGGAAAATGAAGAAAACCAAATCATCGAAGCTACCGCAGCGATGCTGGATGAGATGGTCACGAAGAATGCCATCGAGCCTGAGGATGTCGTTCAAGTGCTCATTTCAGCGACGCCTGATCTGACCAAGGCTTTCCCAGCAAAAGCAATGCGTGTCTTCCGTGATGATTGGACTTATGTACCTGTCATGTGCATGCAGGAGCTGGCAATCGAAGGTGGTCTGCCGAAATGCATCAGGGTGATGCTGACGGCACGCACGGACTTGGCTCAGCAGGAGATCCGGCATGTCTATCATAACCAAGCTATCCTATTACGTCCCGATTTGAAGGAGGAGCATCAATGAAAGCAAAACAGATTTTGAATGAGCTGACGGCTTACAAACCAGGTAAACCGATGGAGGAGGTTCGGAAGGAATTCGGATTGGACCGGATCGTGAAACTTGCATCCAATGAAAATCCATATGGTTTTTCCCCGAAAGTGAAAGAGGCTTTGCCGACATTTGCCGATGATCAGGAAATCTATCCGGACGGATACGGTACTGCATTGAAAGAGAAATTGGCAGAGCATTTCGGTGTGGGAGTGGACCAAATCGTACTTGGAGCAGGCTCTGATGAAATCATCATGATGCTCTGCCGGACATTCCTGGCTCCTGGTTTGAATACGGTAATGGCGCACCCATCCTTCTCCCAATACCCGCATCATGCTTTGATAGAAGGAGCGGAGGTACGATCCATTGAAACAAAGGATGGATTCCACGATCTTCCTGCCATGCTGGAAGCAATCGACGAAAAGACAGGAATCGTTTGGCTCTGCACACCTAATAATCCTACTGGCAATCATATTGCCAAAGCAGAATTCGAAAACTTCCTCCGTCAGGTTCCGAAAGAAGTATTGGTGGTGGCTGATGAAGCATATATCGAGTTCCTGGAAACGGATGACTACTTCGATACCCTTGCTGCATTGGACGAATACCCCAACCTGATAACGCTGAGGACATTTTCCAAAGCATACGGGCTTGCCGCGCTCCGTGTAGGGTATGGCATCGGCCATCCGGAAGTGATCCATAAAATCAATGTGGTCAGAAGCCCATTCAATAATACGACGATTGCACAGAAAGCTGCTATTGTAGCCCTGGATGATCAGGATTTCATCAAGGAGTCGATCGCGAAGAACAATCAAGTCAAGCATACCTTCCTGGCTTTCTGTGATGCGCACCAAATCAAATATTACGAATCACACACAAACTTCGTACTTATTTATGATTTGCCTGTAAGCGGCGATGCTGTCTTCCAGCATATGCTTTCCAAAGGATTCATCGTCCGTTCCGGCGATGCGCTCGGTATGCCGAACAGTGTCCGCATCTCACTCGGTAATGCACAGGATATGGCTGAATTCACTGTTTTGCTTGAGCAATTCCTGGCAAGTGTGAAAGAAAGCTGATATGGAAACAGTTGTTATCGCGGGACTCGGCTTGATAGGCGGCTCGCTTGCCCGTAATATCCGGCAGCATAAAGAGGTGCATCTGATCGGGGTGGATCACAAGGAAAGTACATTGAAATATGCTCTTCAGCATGGGATTATCGATGAAGCATCGGCCTCTTTTCAAGCGGCTGTCCAAAAGGCTGATATCATTTTGCTTGCTGCCCCCGTTTCCAAGTCAGTCGAGCTCCTCCAAGAGCTTGATGATATGAAATTGGAAAAGGAAGTGCTTGTCACGGATGTATCTTCCGTCAAAGGACCGATTTTCCGCCAAGCGGCTTCCTTGCGTTCGGATAAAATCGTCTTCGTCGGTGGTCATCCGATGGCTGGTTCCCACAAACATGGGATCGAGGCGTCCAAAGCACATCTTTTCGAGAACGCCATCTATGTCCTGACACCGGTGAAGCGCGCTGAAGAAAGCGATCTCGATCGGCTGAAGGATCTCTTGGATGGTACCAAAAGCACCTTCATCACTTTGACTGCCGAGGAACACGATGAAATGACAGGAGTCGTCTCCCATTTCCCGCATCTGATTGCATCGGCATTGGTGCAGCAGGCTAAGAAATGGGAAACGAAGCATAGCTTTCTGCCAAAATTGGCAGCAGGCGGATTCAGGGACATCACGCGCATCGCTTCCAGCAATCCAGGCATGTGGCAGGATATCTTCTTTCAGAATAAAGAAAAGATGGCGCTCCTGCTTGATGATTGGATCGAGGAAATGCAAAAATTCCGGAAGCTTCTGCTGGAGGATCATAAACAAGAAATACATACCTATCTGGAAGAAGCGAAGCATTACCGGGATGGTTTGGAACCTCGGAAAAAAGGTGCGATTCCAGGCTACTATGATCTATACGTCGATATCACCGACCAGCCAGGCGCCCTGCAAAAGGTACTGACCATTATTGCCGACGCTGGATTGAGTATCGTCAATATTCAGATACTCGAGCTTCGGGAAGGCCTGACAGGTGTCCTTCGACTCAGTTTCGCCGAACAGAAAATTCAGCTCAAGGCGAAGGGTGTACTGGAAGTATTCGGTTATGAAGTGAAGATAGAAGATTGAAGGTGAAAACAGTGACAGATATTCGATTGCAGCCGACAGGGAAAGGGTTATCGGGTTCCATTACCGTCCCCGGGGATAAATCCATTTCCCATCGGAGCATCATTTTTGGTTCTTTAGCCAAGGGGAAAACGACTGTCCGGCATTTCCTGAGCGGTGAGGATTGCCTTCGGACAATCGATGCCTTCCGGGCGTTAGGCGTTTCGATTGAGCAGGATGGCGATACCGTCATCATTGAGAGTGAAGGGAAGGACAGCTTCCAGGAACCATTGCAGCCGATTTACTTCGGTAATTCAGGAACAACGGCACGTCTTCTGCTTGGGGTTTTCGCTGCCTTGCCATTCCATATCACAGCATATGGGGATGCGTCCTTGACGAAGCGGCCAATGGACCGTGTCGTCCTGCCGCTCCGTCAAATGGGTGCGAAAATCAACGGGCGCGAACAAGGCAAGTATTTACCGTTGGCAGTTGACGGACAGAAGCTGTCGGAGCTTACATATCATACACCTGTCAAAAGCGCGCAGGTAAAATCCGCTTTGCTGCTGGCTGGTCTCTTAGCCGAGGGTGAAACCAGGATTTCAGAAGATGTCAAAACAAGGGACCATACCGAGCAGATGCTGAAAAGCTTCGGGGCAAACATCGATGTGAACGGGACGAGTGTCACGGTTCAAGGCGGACAGCAGCTCATCGGCACCGATGTGTATGTGCCGGGGGATATTTCTTCGGCGGCGTTTTTCCTTGCTGCCGCCAGCATGGTACCGGGCAGCGATATCACCTTGACCAATACCGGACTCAACGAGACACGCACCGGCATCCTGGATGTACTGCAAGACATGGGTGCCGATATGGAAATCAGGGAGCATAAGATCGAAGCTGGTGAGCGGATCGGGGATATCAGGATCCGGTATCGTCCATTGAAAGGAATCGAGATCGGCGGTGATATCATTCCGCGGCTTATCGATGAATTGCCTATCTTGGCCTTGCTCGCTACCCAAGCCGATGGAGATACGATTATCAAAGATGCCGAAGAACTCCGGTTCAAGGAAACCGATCGAATTGAAGCCATTGCAGCTACACTGTCAAGCTTTGGGGCGGCAGTGGAAACGACGCCTGATGGCATGCGGATTCCGGGGAGCCAATCCCTGCAAGGTGCATCAGCGGATTCCTTTGGTGATCATCGTATCGGAATGATGATTGCCATTGCCAGTTTGATTGCCCGGGGAGAAACTGTCCTTACTGATGCAGACAGCATCAATATCTCTTATCCATCATTTTTTGCGGATCTGCGGGCGCTGCAAAATTGAATATGTCTGGTTCCCAGCAGGGAATCAGGCTTTTTTACTGTTCTAAAGCCCTGGCTTTAGGTTACACTGAAGAAAGACTTAAAAAGCTAAAGAAGCGCGTAAATAGAAGGAAGTGTCAGAAATGGAAGAATTGCAAAAAGCGATAACATATATGGAGAACGACCAGCCCAAGGAAGCGGTGGATACATTGGAGGCATATTTGCCGCGCGCCAATGAAGAAGAGAAATTTACCATTGCCGAATTGTATATGCAATGGGGCCTGCATGAACAAGCAAAAGCCGTCCTTCTTCAGCTGGAGCAGATGTTCCCGGATGAAATGGAGCTTAAAATGATGCTGGCCGAGCTTCATATCGATTTGAATGAAGACCAAGAAGCAATCGATAAGCTTGATCAGATTGTCGAGGATGAGGACTATTTTGTACCGGCTCAAATTCAGCTTGCTGATTTATATCAAGCTCAAGGATTATTCGAAGTGGCAGAACAGAAATTACTTGCCGCCAAACGTTTCGATCCATCTGAATCAGTCATCGATCTGGCATTGGGTGAACTGTCGCTATCAACCGGCTCTTATTTGAAGGCGATCACGTATTACGAAAAAATTTATGAAAAAGAGACCGTAATGGGGGATATCGATATTGCCCTTCGTTTAGCCGAAGCTTATGCAGCAACGGGTGAATTCGAAAAAGCATTGACTTATTACCAGGAAACGGATGTCGAGGACGTGGAGCAGCTATTCAGCTATGGTTTCACTGCGTTCAAGCTATCCAGATACGACATTGCCATCAACATTTGGGAAAAGCTTCTCAAAGAAGAAGCTGATTATCTGTCTGTCTATGAGTATCTGGCCAAAGCCTATGAAGAAGAGGGTTTGATCGAGAAAGCTTTTGAAACGGCGGAAAAAGGTTTGGCGCTGGATGAATATAACCAAAAGCTTTATTTCACTGCGGGCCGTCTTGCCAGACAGCTGGGAAGGAATGACCGCAGCTACTTCCTGATCCGTCATGCAATCGCGCTCGATCCGGGCTACAAAGAAGCAATTCTATATTTGATCGAGAATTTCAAGCTTGATGAAGATCATGAGGCAATCATCGAGTTATTGACACATATCCTGGAGACAGATGAAGAAGATGCAGCGTACCGCTGGGAGCTGGCACGTGCCTATAATGAAACGGAAAACTTCGATGAGGCATTAAACGCATACAGGGAAGCATATACTAACTTCAAAGATGATAGCGATTTTCTAAAAGAATACGGATATTTCCTATTGGAAGAAGGGAGGATGCAAGAGGCTGTCGAAATACTTAAAGAGTATCTTCGCCTGGAGCCATCGGATATCGAAGTAGAAGAGAATATCAACCGGCTCTTGTCTCAATAAATGCATTGAATTGAAATCATTTCGCTTTCTGGGAGGGGGCACATATGAATATTTCCGTTACCATGCAAGATAAGAAAACGTTCATTCGCTGGTTTTTGGATAATTACCAATTGAAGCGCAGGGAAAGTGTCTGGATCTTGAACTACTTGATCAATCATGATTCGTTTCTTGATAATGTACATTTCATCCGCGAAGCAAGATTCAGTCCCAGAGGAATCATCATATCCGCCCATTGTTCAGATGAAGTGCCGTTTCGTTTTTATAAGGACAATATCGTTACGACCGATGCGGAAAAATCATTCCATGATATCCGCATGAACAAGAAAGATCCTGTCTATATTCAACTCAATTTCAAGAATTCCCATCAGAGCATGGAATACGTTGCAGTGCTTGAGGATAATCCATTCCTGCCGGAGGATCATTATGTCACAAAAGAAGACCGGCAGCTGGCAGCGAAACTTCTCGACGCATCGCATTATCAATACAAGAAGAAAAAACTGCAAGAAGCAATTGATTTGGCTCTTGATAAGAGGGATGAAGATAAATTTCGCTTATTAAGCAAGGCGATGCGTCAATTGAAAGAAGAGGCGGAAGATAAAATTGAACATATTTAAATAGATGCGCCGTAACGGCGCATCTATTTTTTTCTTTCTTGTTTAAAGTGCCGGGACAGATGCGTCAATTGAAAGAAGAGGCGGAAGATAAAATTGAACATATTTAAATAGATGCGCCGTAACGGCGCATCTATTTTTTTCTTTCTTGTTTAAAGTGCCGGGACAAAAGATATTCTGCTAAAATAAAGTGACTGCCCATCGCAGGGCAGGGGAATACATAATCGAAATGAAAGGACAAGCACATCATGTATCGTCTTCTTTTCCATCGTTATAGTATCTTGTTATTATTCATCATCAATCTTTTTGGAACGATTTATGGATATATCTGGTACGGCTGGCAGCTTAAAATCACGCCGGCGATTTTCCTTCCCTTTGTGCCGGATAGTCCGACGGCCAGCCTCTTTTTTACGATATTCCTAGGTTTATTGTTAATCGGGAAACAGAACGGTTATATCGAAGCTCTGGCAGTCGTCTCTTTGTTCAAGTACGGCATATGGGCCGTCGTGATGAATCTTTTGACGCTGGCAGTCGCCGGAACACTTTCCTGGCAGGGATATATGCTCATAGCTTCCCATTTCGCCATGGCTGTCCAGGGTATTCTGTATGCCCCGCTTTATCGCGTGAAATTGCGTCATCTGGCATTGGCTGCCATTGTCGTCCTGCATAATGATATCATTGACTATGTTTTCGGTATGATGCCGATATATGGCAATTTGACGGATTACAGTGATGTGATTGGGTATTTCACCTTCTGGCTTAGCATCGTTTCCATTTTCGTCGGTTATATCGTCACACAGCGGAAATCATCACGCAATCCAAATAAATGAGGCGGATACCGACATATCCAGGGGCTTTCCAGCATAGGCTGTAGGAACATCTAAAAAAGAGGGGATGCTTATGAAAAAGCTGCTTCTCGTCATCGTCCTGACAGCCTCTTTTTTTGTACTTGCCAACATTGCCGATATCATGCTGCAGCCGCAAACAGAGGCGCTATCGTCATCTTCCGACAAAATGCTTCAAACGTTTGATCAACAATTCCATACACTTCCTGCATACTTGTATAGCGTTGCAGTACCTGATAAAAGCAGTTATGGAACGGGGCGTTTCTGGGGAATACTTGGTATTAGTGCAAGCATAGTAGGGACGCTTATTTATGTCGGCTATAAGAAGTATCGAGCCGAAAATGACAAAAGTGTGAACAAGGATCCCAATAGTTGATTTTTTTTGAATTCTTGACTAAAATTGACCTTAATAAGTTCCAAATATTTTTATGGAGGAATGTATATGTCACTAGGTGCTTATATTATCTATATAGCACTTCTTCTGATTATCCCGTTATGGGCTCAATCGAAGGTTAAAAGTACGTACAAAAAATATTCGAAAGTAGAAACGTCTTCTCTGATGACTGGTGCACAGGTTGCGAGAAAGATCCTTGATGATAACGGCATTTATGATGTGCAGATCGAGGAAACACGTGGTATGCTGTCCGACCACTATGATCCTCGCCATAAAGTTGTCCGTCTGTCCACTGATAACTATCATGGCCACTCCATGGCAGCAGCGGCTGTCTCTGCCCACGAAGTAGGACACGCAATCCAGGACGCAGAAGGGTACGGCTTCCTGAAATTCCGTACAGCGCTTGCTCCGGCAGCTGCTTGGGGGAATAACCTTTCCTTCCTGCTTATCATTGCAGGTGCGATCTTTGGAGCTCTGAGTCTGGTGGGATGGGGTATCGCGCTATTCAGTATCGCGGTATTGTTCCAGCTTGTCACCTTGCCGGTCGAGTTCAATGCATCGAACCGCGCGATGGCTCAGCTGGTTTCCACCGGAATCATCCGGAATGATGAAGAACGCTCTACGAAGAAAGTGTTGAATGCGGCAGCGATGACTTATGTTGCAGCAGCTCTGGTAGCAGTTGCCGAGCTTGTACGCTTCATCCTCATGTTCTTTGTAGGCAATAGCGAAGAATAAGAATAGGCATCCCGCGGGATGCCTTTTTTTATTGGGTCTGTATGACCTTGATCAGTTCCCGGAGATAGTCGGGCAAATCAGGCGGACGGCGGCTGCTCACGATATGGCCATCGACGACGACTGCTTCATCATGCCAGATGGCGCCGGCATTCGTCATGTCATCTTTGATTCCGGGGGTGCTCGTCACGTTCACACCTTTCAGTATACCGGCAGAGATCAACACCCAGCCCGCATGGCATATTTGCCCGATCGGTTTTTTGTGGCTGTGAAAATGACGGGTGATTTCCAAAACACTATGGAAACGGCGCAGTTTATCCGGCGACCAGCCTCCTGGTACGAGCAATGCATCATACTCATCCGGAATGACTTCCTCGAACGCTGCATCCGACGTGGCCGGAACACCATATTTCCCTTTGTACACCATATTGGCAGCTTCCCCTGCCAAACGGACTTCCGCACCAGCCTCGCGCAGTCTCAGGACGGGATACCATAACTCCAAATCTTCAAAATCATCACTTACAAAAGAAAGTATCTTTTTACCGGTAAGCTCCATCATCACACCTCTTTCGTTTATTCCTCTCCACTTTATCAATACATTCGCATGAATGCATGCAAAAAGCTAATCTGTGTGATAGGGCTTTTTATTTTCATCGAGTGTAAAACCTTCGCCCATCACATCGTGCACCTCACTGAGTGCCACAAAAGCATGCGGGTCGACCGAGGTGATGATTGCTTTGAGTTTGACGATTTCGTTCCGGGCGACGACACAATAGAGGACATCCCTCTTTTCACCGGTGAAACTGCCCCTGCCGTCAAGGACGGTGACACCCCGGTCCATCTGTTTTAAAATTTGATTGGCGATGGCGGCGCTTTGCGTGGAGATGATGGTCGCACCTCTTGCCGAGTAGGC
Organism: Terribacillus sp. FSL K6-0262; assembly: GCF_037977385.1. NCBI lineage: Bacteria > Bacillati > Bacillota > Bacilli > Caryophanales > Bacillaceae > Terribacillus > Terribacillus sp. FSL K6-0262. Next base: position 3,269,583 of record NZ_CP150277.1, read on the forward strand.
GCCTTCCTGGATGAAATCGATGACTCTGGCGCCGACAAAGACAGCGACCAGAGTATACATACCCCGAATCAGATCAAGATAGGTGAGTACGGAGGTGACGATGACGATTGCATCGAACATGAACATCGTCCGCCCCATCGTCCAGCCGGCATACTTATTGGCCAGCCGGGCAATGATGTCGACTCCGCCCGTGGTACCGCCATAACGGAAAATGATCCCGAGCCCGACACCGATGAATACCCCGGCTAATAGCGAGGCAATCAGCAAATCATTCCCTAAATCAATATGGAGGGAATACGTTTGGAATAAGCGGAGGAAGAGGGAAACAGCCACTGTCCCGATGATCGTATAAGCAAATGTCGTCCGGCCGAGGAATTTCCAGCCGATCAAAAACAGCGGGATGTTCAGCACCAGGTTCGTAATAGCCGGATCCCAGTCAAATTCGAATAGTAAAATGAGCGTAATCCCGGTGAATCCGCCTTCCCCGAGTTTATTCGCAATATTGAAATGGACAATGCCGAATGAAAAGATGGCTGCACCCAACAGGATGAACAGGATGTTCTTCAAACGCAGTCTTAACATGGTCTACCTCCTAAAATGACAATTCCTTCTATATTATAGACAACAAAGACCTTCTCTACAAATATGCCTCATAGGTAAAAACATTTGTCAAACGCCTTATTTTTAGGCTAACATGGTAATGATACAGTGAAAGGAAGAAAGCGCATGAGTACAGTATATACGACCAAGGAAATACAAGAGCGGGTCGACGCTTATATTTCCCAATTCAAAGAAGGTTATTTCTCACCGCTCAGCATGCTTGCCCGCATGACCGAAGAAGTGGGGGAGCTGGCCAGGGAAGTGAATCATACATATGGCGAAAAGCCAAAGAAAGCAAGTGAAGCGGACAATACGGTGACGGATGAACTCGGAGATATCATCTTTGTACTGACCAGCTTTGCCAACTCCCTTGATATCGACCTGTCTGAAGCATTCGAGAAATCGATGACGAAGTTCGAAACAAGGGACAAAGACAGATGGACGAAGAAGACACAGGAGGATTTACAGAATGACTAAAGATACTATTAGGATCATCGTGGCTGGACCAAGAGGCCGGATGGGCTCGGAAGCATTGCAGCTTATAGAGCGGACGGCTCATTTTGAGCTTGTCGGAGCTATCGACCGAAGAAATGGAGGCAAGCGCATTGCCGATATCGACGGTTTGACAGCAAGCGATGCCGTCATCTATGAGGATGCTGCGGCGTGCCTGCGTGAGGTCGATGCGGATGTGCTGATCGACTTGACTGTACCGGAGACAGGCTACAAACATATGAAGCTTGCCATCGAACATGGCGTACGTCCCGTAGTCGGTACTTCCGGGTTCACCGAAGGACAAGTGCAAGAGCTGCAGCAGCTAAGTGAAGAGAAGGGGATCGGAGCGATCATCGCACCTAACTTTGCAATCGGAGCAGTGCTCATGATGCAATTTGCCAAGCAGGCAGCCAAATACTTCCCGACAGTGGAAATCATCGAAAAGCATCATGACCAGAAGCTTGACGCACCGAGCGGCACCGCAGTGAAAACGGCACAGCTCATTCAGGAAGTACGGAAACCGGCCAAACAAGGACATCCGGATGAGAAAGAGACGATCCCTGGGGCACGGGGGGCGGATATCGATGGCATGCGGATCCATAGTGTACGTCTTCCAGGACTTGTTGCACACCAGGAAGTCATTTTCGGTGCACCTGGGGAGCAATTCACTGTCAAGCATGATTCTTTCAACCGTGCGTCGTTTATGTCTGGTGTAGAGCTTGCGGTGGAGCGTGTCATGAAGATGGACATACTGGCATACGGTTTAGAAAATATACTGGAATGAGGCGGTAGACATGCATATTGCTTTAATTGCCCACGACAAGAAAAAACCTGAAATGGTCCGATTCACGATTGCATATAAGGAAATGCTGAAAAAACACACCCTGTATGCTACAGGGACAACCGGCACACGCATCAAGGAAGCCACAGGCTTACCGGTGGAATTGTTCCAGTCCGGCCCGCTTGGAGGGGATCAGCAGATCGGTGCCCGTATTGCAACGAATCAAATGGATCTGATCATCTTCTTCCGGGATCCGCTGACAGCACAGCCGCATGAACCTGATGTAAGTGCGCTTATGAGATTATGTGATGTGCATCGCATTCCGCTTGCCACCAATCTGGCAGCAGCCGAAATATTCATCCGCGGATTGGACCGGGGCGATTTCGATTGGCGCCAGATCATCCGGGACCGTGAGCCGGAACTATGAAAAAGCTGAAAATCGGAATCACATGTTATCCGACGCTTGGCGGTTCAGGCGTGATTGCGACAGAGCTCGGCAAGAAGCTGGCCAAAAAGGGACACGACATTCATTTCATTACATCCAGTGTCCCTTTCCGGCTCGATATGCTGCTTCCAAATGTATTTTTCCATGAAGTGGAGATGAGTCATTACCCTGTCTTCCAGTACCCGCCATATGACCTTGTATTGGCTAATAAGATGGCAGAGGTAATCGATGAAGAAAAATTGGATGTCTTGCATGTCCATTACGCCGTTCCCCACGCAATTTGCGCGATCTTGGCCAAAGCCATCGCCAAGCATGATGTCAAAATCGTGACGACCTTGCATGGTACGGATATCACAGTACTCGGAATTGATAATGGCTTGCGCAAAATGATCATCCATGCGATCGAGGAAAGCGATGTCGTCACTGCCGTCTCGGAGAGTCTTGTGAAACAGACCAGGGAAATGCTTGACGTGGCAAGTCCGATCGATGTCGTTTATAATTTTGTGGATGAAGAAGTGTACCGGCCGGCTGATGTGGGCGAAGTGAGGGAGCAGTTCGGCATCACAGAAGACGAGAAAGTACTCGTACATATAAGCAATTTCCGTAAAGTCAAGCGTGTACAGGATGTTGTACAGGTTTTTTCGTATGTACAAGAAAAACTGCCCGCAAAATTGCTGCTGATCGGGGACGGCCCCGAGTACTCCGATATTCTGCGGGATGTGCAGCAGCGCGGGCTGGAGGATCAGGTTCTGTTCCTGGGCAAACGTAATAACGTGGCTGCCCTTTTAAATATGGCAGATATCATGCTGCTCCCTTCTGAAAAGGAGAGTTTCGGATTGGTTCTTTTGGAAGCGATGGCTTGCGGTGTACCTTGCATCGGAACGGATGTCGGGGGTATACCTGAGGTGATCGTGCATGGGAAGAACGGCTTTACGGCACAGCTGGGGGATGTGGAGCAAATGGGAGACTTTGCGATGGATCTGTTGACGGATGAAAGGCTTTGGCAGCAGTTTTCCGAAGCATCGATCCAGCATGCAGCCGAAGCCTTCCATTCGGATAAGATTGTTGCGCAATACGAAGCAATTTATGAAGAGGTTTTACAATGAAAATATTCGAAAAAGCATTCCGGGTCATGGAGCAGCTTGAGAACCATGGCTATGAAGCATATCTGGTCGGAGGCGCGGTGCGCGATCATCTCATCGGAAAACAGGTCGGGGACTTGGATATTGCAACATCGGCTACACCCAGCCAGGTGATGCAAGTCTTCGATAAAGTCATCCCGATTGGTATCGAACACGGAACCGTACTCGTTCGATTTGAGAAGGAGAGTTTTGAAATCACGACTTTCCGGACAGAGGGTGCATATTCCGATCATCGTCATCCCGACAATGTGAACTTCGTTGAGGATGTCACAGCGGATCTTGCACGGCGTGATTATACGGTCAATGCAATTGCGATGAACAAAGACGGAGAATTGGTGGATCCATTTGATGGAAGGAGCGCTATCGGGAATAAAGAGCTGATCACTGTCGGCAACGCCTTCGACCGTTTTCAGGAGGATCCTTTGCGGATGATGCGCGGGGTGCGATTTGTTTCCCAGCTGGGGTACAGGCTGGATGACGACGCCCGCAAAGTAATGGAGGAGCAGCGTTTGTGGCTGTCACGCATAGCGATCGAGCGTGTGGCGATCGAGATGGATAAATTATGCGCCGGTAAACATGTGAAAACGGCGGTACAGCTCCTCGAATCAACCAATTTATGGGAAGCAATGCCGATCTTCCATGATCATCCTGACCTGATGGGCAAAGTGGCGTCAAGGATCAAGCCTCTGGGAAGTCTGGCAGAATGGATAGCCCTTTGTTCTTTTTTGAGCGGCAGGTCCGTCATGGATTGGGTGAAAGAATGGAAGCTCTCCAACAGCATCAAACAAGATGCTCAAAACCTCGTACAGATGATTCAGGGCGATTTCGATGCATGGTCTGTTTACCAGCTGCCGGCGCATCTTGATGCCGGCTTTTGCCGTTTAATGGAGATCTGCAAGGATAGAGATGTGCAGGATGAACTTTCTTTCCTCAGGAGAAAGCTGCCTATCCGTCATACCTCGGAGCTTGCTATATCCGGCGGGGATTTGATCAGCTGGTTCCCTGATAGGAAAAAAGGAAGCTGGATCCGTGATCTATTGCATGCTTGTGAAAAAGCAGTGGTGGAGAATCGGATCGAAAATGAAAAAGAACGGCTGAAGGAGTGGATCATCCGTGAACACGACGCGTAATCGGCTCATCAGAATCCTTCAGGAACATAGGACTTCGTATGTCTCCGGTCAGTACTTATCCGAACAGCTTGGCATATCCAGGGCTGCTGTATGGAAGCATATGAAAGCATTGGAGGCGGATGGATATGCGATAGATGCCATCCCGCGCAAGGGCTACCAGGTACGGCAATCACCAGATAAGCTAAGTAAAAATACGCTTAACTGGCAGCTTGATACCAAATGGATCGGTCGCAAGATCATATTTGAAGAACAGCTTGAATCGACTCAAATCCTGGCAAAATCATTGGCCGATCAAGGTGCAGTCCATGGTACGGTTGTGATAGCCGACCAACAGACCGGCGGTAAGGGTACGAAGGGGCGCAGCTGGCATTCTCCTGCAGGTACCGGCATTTGGATGAGTTTGATCATCCGGCCGGAATTCGGACCGCGAGAGGCTGCACAGCTTACGCTGGCTGCTGCAGTGGCCATTGCGCGTGCATTCCGTAAGAATGGCATCGATGCGGCCATCAAATGGCCGAATGACATTTACCTGGGTGGTAAAAAGCTTGCCGGGATTTTGACTGAAATGCAGGCAGAGCAGGATTATATTCAGCATATCGTACTCGGTATCGGCATCAATATAAACCAGACCGCGACGGAAATTGCACCGGATATCCGGCATAAAGCAACTTCCTTGCGTATCGAAACGGATAAGGAATGGAACAGGCAGGAACTGGTTCATCTTATTTGGAAAGAGTTTGAGGAAGTCTATTCGCTCTATACAAAAAGAGGTTTTCAAGTCATCCGGGACGAATGGATGCAGTATGCGCTGCGTCTCGGACATCGAGTAAAAGCAACTGCCCCGTCCGCTGTGTTTGAAGCGGTTTTCAAAGGTATCGGGGAGGACGGCGAGCTTTTGTTGGAAAATGACGATGGCAGTCTAGAGAGACTGTTTTCTGCCGAATTGGAATGGAAAGAGGAGTAGTACAATGAAAACGAGACTCGATTTTCAAAAAATGAAAGAAACTAATGAGAAGATCACCATGGTCACGGCTTATGATTACCCAACAGCAAAACTGGCGCAGCAGGCTGGCATCGACATGCTTTTAGTCGGGGATTCACTCGGAATGGTCGTCCTCGGCTATGATAGCACCATCCCTGTCACCGTCGAGGATATGATCCATCATGGAAAAGCCGTCACAAGAGGCGGAAATGATACGTTTGTCGTGGTGGATATGCCGTTTATGACCTATCACGTATCAGTGGAGGCGACTGTACCGCAAGCAAAACGTATCTTCCAGGAAACCGGGGCACAGGCTCTAAAGCTCGAAGGAGCTGATCAGGTCATCCTGGACAGCATAAAAGCACTGGCGACAGGAGGGATTCCTGTTGTCGGTCATCTTGGTTTGACACCTCAATCCGTTCACATGCTGGGCGGCTATAAAGTACAGGGAAAAAGCGAGCAGACGGCAAAACAGCTGCTTGAAGATGCACGAAAAGTGGAGGCTGCCGGCGCCATCGCACTTGTTTTGGAATGTGTCCCGAAACAATTGGCCGCACTCATAACGAAAGAGGTTTCCATTCCAGTCATCGGCATCGGTGCAGGAGTGGAGGTGGATGGACAAGTGCTTGTCTTCCATGATCTAAGCAGATTCGGTGTCGACCGTTTGCCGAAATTCGCCGTGAGCTATGCTGACTTGAACGAAACCGTCACGAACGTGTTCACCACTTATCGCGAAAATGTAAAACACGGTATCTTCCCGAATGACGAGCAGAGTTTTACAATGGACGAAGCAGCATTGCCGAAAGCAGGTGAACGGCAATGAAGATCATTACGACATTAGAAGCGCTGCAGCAGGAGAGAAAGCAGCTTGCCAAAGAGCAGAAATCCGTGGGGTATGTAGCGACGATGGGCTTTTTGCATGAAGGCCATCAAGCCTTGATGAAACGCTCCAAGGCAGAAAATGATATCACTGTATTGAGTATATTCGTCAATCCGCTCCAATTCGGCGAAGGGGAGGATTTTGACACCTATCCGCGTGATGCCGAGCGTGATCGGCTAATCGCCGAACAGGAAGGCGTCGATATCGTCTTCATGCCCGAAGCTGCAGCCATGTATCCAGGGAATAGCACGATCAAGCTTCAAGTCACAGATCGTGTCGATGTGCTGTGCGGTAAATCCAGACCAGGTCATTTCGATGGTGTTGTCACCGTATTGGCGAAGCTTTTCCACTTGATCCAGCCGGATCGAGCGTACTTCGGGCTGAAGGATGCACAGCAAGTCGCAGTTGTCCAAGCATTGGTCCATGATCTTAATTTCCCGCTTGAAGTCGTGCCGGTGCCGACTGTCCGGGAAGCCGACGGATTAGCGAAAAGCAGCCGGAATGTTTATTTATCGGAGCAGGAGCGGCAAGCAGCACCAGCGATTTACCGTGCATTGCAGCAAGCGAAGCAAAGCATCGAAGACGGGGAGGATGATGCTGATAAAATCGTGTCTGCAGTAAAAGAATTTATAAACAGCGAGACAAATGGTAGAATAGACTACGTTGAAATTTTGTCTTATCCGGCACTGAAGCCAGTGAGCAGGATTGAATCACGTATCATCATCGCAGCGGCTGTCTTTTTCGATAAGGCGAGATTGATCGACAATTTGGTATTGGAAGCGGACGGATCTGTCATGGACCGTTTTTGACATAGGAGGAAAAAAGATGTTTCGCACAATGATGAAAGCGAAAATACATCGCGCCCGGGTCACGGAAGCGAACCTTAATTACGTTGGCAGTATAACGATAGACACGCACATACTCGAACAGGTAGGCATACTGCCTCATGAAAAAGTCCAAATCGTGAACAATAATAATGGAGCCCGTCTCGAAACATATGTGATTCCTGGTGAGCGGCATAGCGGTGTCATCTGCCTTAATGGGGCTGCTGCACGTCTTGTGCAAAGAGATGATGTAGTGATCATCGTTTCTTATGCCATGCTTTCCGATGAGGAACTGGCTGATTTCAAGCCGAAGATTGCCTTGATGAATGAAGATAACACAGTGAAAGAAATCATCGAGGAGGAACCGCCGCTTACAGTGATGTTGTAATGGCGGAGAGAATCGGACGATAAGACTCTTATCACAGATAAGAGTCTTTCTTTTCTAAGCAGTATGGAGGGTGGAGTATGGATAAATTTGTAGTGGTGGATCTAGAAACAACAGGACATGCGCCGTCGAATGGCGATAAAATCATAGAGGTCGGGATTGTCGTCATCCAAGGACGTGTGATCACGGATCAATTTCAGACGATGCTGGATCCCGGTATGCCGATTCCACCTTTCATTTCCCAGCTGACAGGTATCACCGATGAAGATGTAGCTGGCGCTCCGCAATTCGAGGATGTAGCAGATGAGATTTCGGCCTTTTTCAAAGACAGCTATGTGGTTGCGCATAATGCAAACTTCGATCTTCGGTTTTTGAATAGTGCATTGGAAATGGCAGGATTTACGCCGATAAACCGCCCTGTCCTCGATACGGTGGAGCTGGCACGCATCCTGCTGCCGACAGCTCCAAGCTATAAGCTGAGTGTGCTCAGTGAGCATCTATCCTTCGAGCATGATCGGCCGCATAGGGCGCTGTCCGATACGCTTGTAACGGCAGAACTTTTGCTTTCTTTGCTGAAAGAGCTGGGAAGATTGCCATATGAGACGGTTTCCCACCTCCTGACACTTGAAAGAGCCTTGAAAAGTGATTTGCGAAGCTTGCTTGAGGATCGTCTGGAAGAGCTGGCCTTCGAGGATACAGAGGATGACGAGCTGGAGGTTTTCCGCGGACTGGCCATTCGAAAAGTTCCCCAGGAGCAGGCTGAGGCTTCGGCTGTCACACAGTCCTTCGGGGAGATAGCCGATCAGCTGTATCAAAAAGACGGCTGGCTTGCAGAAGGAATGACCGGCTATGAACCGAGGAAAAGCCAGGTAGAGATGAGTGAGCAGATATTCGATGTCTTTCAATCGGGGAAGCACGCACTTTTGGAAGCTGAAACAGGGACTGGTAAATCACTCGCATATCTTTTGCCTGCTGTTTATACAGCGGTCAAGGAGAGCAGCAGGGTGATCATCAGCACCCATCTGACTCAATTGCAGGCACAGCTGATGGATAAGGAGATCCCGCTTCTGCAAGGTATTTTGCCGTTTTCGTTCAAGGCCGCCTTGCTGAAAGGGAAGCAGCATTATTTAAGCTTGAGCCGATTTGAATCCGAACTGCAGCAAACAGCAAATGACAATTATGATATTGCGCTTACCAAGGCGATTTTGCTTGTCTGGCTGACAATGACCGAAACCGGGGATATTGATGAAGTGAACCTGCCTTCCAGCGGCAAGCGATTTTTCCTGCATATGTCTGCCGATGCAGAAGACACACAAGATCCATTTTCGCCTTGGTTTTCACGCTCTTTTTATCAAAGGGCGAAGAAGGCAGCATGGCAGGCGGACGTGATCGTGACCAATCATGCTTTGCTTTGCAGTGATATGCAGGAAGAATATCAGCTGCTGCCTTCGTATCAGCGTGTCATCATCGATGAAGCGCATCATTTTGAAGCAACGGCAGCAAAGCATTTCGGCTTGGCATTGGATTATGTGTCGATTCACCATATGCTTTCCCATGCAAATACAGTGTATGAGAAGGCGACGGATGAGCTTCCCAATACACAGGCAGAGATGCTGATTTGGTCAAGCTTATGGGATCAAACCAAAGTGGAAGCGGACGATATGTTCCGATATATCCATGACTTCGTTTTATCCCAGCACAAAAAGAAGCTGGGCACCAATGATATCGGACGGCTCCAGCTGCGGCTTGAAGAAGTCCGGGATACAAAACAGATGCAAGTCATCGCGGAAATGAGCAGCAGATTATCATTCAGCGTACGGGACTGCATCCATCATCTTCTGCAGCTGACAAAGACGGCAGATAAGCAAGGGGACAAAAAGATTTCGGATTCCTTGCGCAATACAGTCGATCAGCTGCAGACCATCATCGATGACATTGAGCGGATGTTCCTGGTGTATGGTGACGAGGAAGTGAAGTGGATCGAGGTCGATATGTATGGGGCGCGCAATGCAGTGTACCTTTACAGTGAACCGTTGGATATCGCCGATTTATTGCTGGAGCATTTTTTTGCCGAAAAGAAAAGTATCGTGCTGACGAGTGCGACCTTGACGATGAAGCAGTCATTTGCTTTCATTCAGGAGCAGCTGGGATTGGACGATTTGACTGTCACCAGGCGGTTCGATTCTCCTTATTCCTATAAAGACCAAGTGCAGCTGCTGGTCCCGAATGACTTTCCAGATGTAAGGGGCAAGGATAATTATCCTTTCATCTATGCGGTTTGCGAAGCGATCCTCAGCCTGGCTTCCATCACGGAAGGCCGGATGCTGGTGTTATTCACTTCTTATGATATGCTGAAAAAAGCTTATGGACTCTTGAAGGAGCTGACCGAGGATCAGGATTATTCCCTCATAGCCCAAGGCATTACGAGCGGCAGCCGTGACAGGTTGAAGAAAAATTTCCAAAGCAATAAAAAGGCCATCCTCTTTGGAACGAGTTCATTCTGGGAAGGCGTGGACATACCGGGGGATGATTTGAGCTGTCTTGTCATTGCGCGCCTGCCATTCCAGCCGCCGGATCATCCGATATATGAAGCGAAAGCTGCCAAATTGAAGGCTGAGGGAAAGAATGCCTTCATGGAGCTTGCCTTGCCGAATGCCGTCATCCGCTTCAAGCAGGGATTCGGCCGGCTGATCCGTTCTTCAAGCGACAGGGGCATCGTTTTCGTATGTGATGACAGGATGATGAAGACAAGATATGGAAGCTACTTCACGGATTCCATCCCGGCAGTGCCTACACATTATAAGAGCACATCCGAGCTTTTGGAGCTGGCGGAGGATTGGTTATAAAAAAAGTGCGTCACTAGGACGCACAACTGCTGGGGAGAAGGAAGAATTTTGTTGAAAAAACTTGGAACTCGTCTTAGAATTACACCAGGACTACTGGTATAATAAGAATTGGATTGCTTCTCAACATACATTAGTTTGCTGCAGAAAGCCATCTCTATGAGTAACAAATCATGTAAATGGATTGCTCGGAGGTAACAAGGATGGAAAATAACAAGATGGAAACATTGTCCACCGTTCGTGTGCAATACAGCAGCGACCTGTACAAGCTGGTCGATTCCCTGAACCGCACACTGAAGGAAAAGGACTTGATGTTCGGATTAGCATTGGATGAGGAAAATCATGATACGGCGATATTCACGATTTACCGTACCTAAATGGGCCAAGATCACACTGTTCAGTGCTTTGGCTGTTCTGCTGATCGTCCTCGGCTGCGGGATATACGTGTATAGCACGGCTCAGCATGCTCGTACAGACGGCTTCGAAGCTTCAGAGAAGTTCGCGCTCGAGAATACGGAGCTGGAGAACGTCGATGAAGTGACACGCTTCAATGGCGAGCATGTATATCATGTCGTGAGAGGCAAGCAGTCTGACGGAACAGATGCCATCGCCTTTATCAGGAAGGGCGAGAAAGATGCGGACAAAATCATTTATACGACCGACTCAGCTGATGAAGAGCAAGTCGAGAGCAGCTGGAAATCAGCGTGCGGAGCGGACTGTGATATGGACGATGTCCGGCTGGGATTATATGATGGCTCGCCCGCTTGGGAAGTGACCTATCGGGATGGACAGGATCGCCTCGGCTACAGCTATTACACATTAGATGGTACAGAGCAGCTGGAAAACTTTGCTTTATCAAACCAATATCAATAACACAACTACATATGTAGGACAGACAATGGAGGGTTCTTTTTGAAGACAACGATCGCTAAGCTTAGTGAACATGTAGGAGAAGAAGTGACAATCGGGGCATGGCTCCGCAATAAACGATCAAGCGGGAAGATCGCATTCCTGCAGCTGCGTGACGGAACCGGGTTCGTTCAAGGAGTCGTCGTGAAGAATGACGTATCGGAGGAAGTGTTCCAGACGGCAAAGAACATGACGCAGGAAACATCCCTTTATGTTACAGGTAAAGTAGTGGAGGACAGCCGTTCTTCCTTCGGATATGAGATTCAAGTGGCAGACTTGGAAGTTATCCACACTTCCACGGATTATCCGATTACACCAAAGGAACATGGTACGGAATTCCTGATGGATAACCGTCATCTATGGCTCCGCTCCCAAAAACAGCATGCGGTGATGAAAATCCGTAATGAAATCATCCGCGCGACCTATGAATACTTCCATGAAAATGGCTATACAAAAATCGACCCGCCGATCCTGACGGGATCTTCTGCAGAAGGCACAACGGAATTGTTCCATACAAAATACTTCGATGAAGAAGCATACCTTTCCCAAAGCGGACAGCTTTACATGGAAGCTGCAGCAATGGCATTCAACAAAGTATTCTCCTTCGGTCCTACATTCCGGGCAGAAAAATCCAAAACCAGACGCCATTTGATCGAATTCTGGATGATCGAGCCGGAGATGGCATTCGTCGAGCATGAGGAAAGCTTGGAAATCCAGGAGAACTACATCAGCCATCTTGTCGCTTCTGTGCTCAAGAACTGCAAACTGGACCTTGAAATCCTTGGACGTGATACGGAGAAACTGGCTAAAGTCACGGCGCCATTCCCGCGCATCACATATGATGAAGCAATCGAATTGCTGAAAGAAAAAGGATTCGATGATATCGAGTGGGGAGAAGATTTCGGAGCTCCGCATGAAACTGCAATTGCAGAAAGCTTTGATAAACCAGTGTTCATCACGCATTATCCAGCGGCGATCAAAGCATTCTACATGAAGCCAGATCCAAATCGGGAAGAAGTCGTATTATGCGCCGACTTGATTGCACCGGAAGGCTACGGAGAAATCATCGGCGGATCCCAGCGCATCGATGACCTTGAGTTAATGGAAAAACGCTATGAGGAACATAATCTGACTGGCGATGCGTACAATTGGTACTTGGAATTGCGCAAATACGGCAGTGTGCCGCATTCAGGTTTCGGACTGGGACTTGAACGGACAGTAGCATGGCTATCCGGCGTGGAGCATGTTCGTGAAACGATTCCATTCCCGCGTCTTTTGAACCGTCTATACCCATAATATAATGATTATCTGACGATCCCTTGTCGAATGACGAGGGATTGTCCTATTAAAGGAAGGAGAACCCAGATGAATAACGATTTAAACTACCAAAGAATGCTGGGAAATCCATTTTCCTTTCCCGGTATGCTGATGGAACGTTATGCTGCGCTCGGCTTGAATGAGACAGAAATGATGGTCATTTTGCATATCTGCTTTTTCCAGCAGCAGGGTACGATGTTTCCGACTACAGATGAATTGGCAGCAAGAGTGACACTGTCAGAAAGGGAAGTAGCTCTTGTTTTGCGTAAGCTGGTCCAGCGGAATATGCTTCAGATCGAAGATGTCCAGGAAGAGGATGTGCGCAGCCAAGCGTACAGTCTGAATGGATTATGGCACTTGGTGTTTGCCGAAACCGTCTACCCAGAACCTGAAAAGAACACAGACAAAGAAGAAGAGGCAGCCATATTCATACTCTTTGAGCAGGAATTCGGCCGGCCTTTATCACCTTTTGAAATCGAAACGATCACCCTATGGCTGGATGAGGATATGCAGCCGCCGTCACTGATCAAAGCAGCATTACGAGAAGCGGTATTGATGAGCAAATTGAATTTCCGCTATATCGATCGTATCCTGCGGGAATGGAAACGCAAAGGCATACGAACAGTGGATCAGGCTCGTAAACACAGTAAATCATTCCATGAGAACCAGAGGCCTGCTGCTGCAGTGCAAGCAGATCAGCAAGCACCAGCCCGTGATGTGAGTATTTATTACAACTGGCTGGAAGAGGACTGAGGAGGAAAGCAGACGATGCTGAACAAAACACAGATACGGCGGGCGTTGGACGTCATGCGGGATATGTTCCCGGAGGCAGCCTGTGAGCTGGTCCACAAAAATCCATTTGAGCTTGTCATCGCCGTCCTGCTATCAGCGCAATGTACCGATAATCTTGTCAATAAAGTGACGAAGGATTTATTCCAAAAATATAAGACTCCGGAAGATTATTTGGCTGTATCCCTCGAGGAGCTGCAGCATGACATCCGTTCCATCGGTCTTTACCGCAATAAAGCAAAGAATATCCAAAAGCTGTGTCAGACATTGATCGATCAATACGATGGCATCGTTCCTGACACACGTGATGAACTGGTCAAGCTGGCTGGAGTGGGGCGCAAGACAGCCAATGTCGTGGCATCTGTTGCATTCAATGAACCAGCTATCGCAGTGGACACCCATGTCGAAAGAGTCTCCAAGCGGCTTGGTTTTTGCCGATGGAAAGATAATGTCACTGAAGTAGAAAATACCTTGATGAAAAAGGTTCCGCGTGATGAGTGGAGCGATACACACCACCGGATGATCTTTTTCGGCCGATATCATTGCAAGGCAAGAAACCCAAACTGCCTGGCATGCCCATTAAACGATATATGCCGGGAAGGGAAGAAGCGCCTCAAAGCAGAAGCAAAATAAAAAGGCAGTCACTCCAATTTGAAGTGACTGCCTTTTATAGTTTCATCATTGCTGAGACTCTGAATCGTCAGGGCTTGTACCATTTTCAGCATCTTGATTGGATTCGTCGCCCTGATCACCTTGATCGGTTTCACCTTCCGTGCTGCCAGAATCCCCAGTCTGACCAGAGTCTTCATTACCATTACCGTTACCATTTTCATTGCCATTGCCATTACTATTGCCATTATTACCATTATTGTTGGCATTGTCGTTATTCTGTCCGCTGTTTTCATCGGCATTTTGATCTTGGTTTTGGTTTTGGTCTTGGTTCTGATCATCGTTTTGATCCTGATCCTGCTCGTCCTCATTCTGCTGATCTTCTTCCGTCTGATCCTGTTGATCCTCGGCATTTTCATCCGGATTTTCTTCTTCTTCCGCGTTTTCATCTTCGCCAGGAACAGTGACGGAAGTCGTTTTCGCTTCACTGGTTTCCCCATCGACGGAAGCCGTAACCGAAATGCTATAGGTTTGTCCAGCTTCGACGTTCTCAATCACAGCCGAAGTATCCGAAGTAGTCTGGGAGCCGTTTGGATCGGCGCTTACACTGAAGCTTGCATCACCGTCATAATTCCAGCTGACATTGATGCTGTTGCTTGCTTCGTCATAGCTTGCAGAAAGTCCGGTCACCGGATCGATTTCTTCTTCATATCTTTCGGAAGTGGCACCAGGCAAGTGGCCCTTCAGGAATAACTCCGTCAAAATCTCGGAAGCGGGGGTTCCGCTGCTAGGGGAAGCAGCGGGGCGAGAGCCTTTTTCGACTTTCGCCTCCACTACGCTGCTGGGTTTTTTGAAACTTTCCGTATCCTTGCCTTCATGCACTTCAGTCATGATTTGCTTGAACAGGTATTTGGCGACATTTGTACCGATGACACCATTTCCATCCTGAATTACCTTATTACCTTTATCGTAACCAGTCCAGACGGATAGGGTGTAGTTTGTCGTCAGGCCATTCATCCAGGAATCCGGGCTGCCTTCTTGATTTTCCAGATTCGTCGTACCGGTTTTACCGGCAATATCCAATCCAGGTACATTAGCCAATGTTCCAGTACCTTCTGTCATGACAGAGCGCATCATGTCAGTGACCATATAAGCTGTGGAATCACTCATTGCAGCTTCGGAATCTGGTTTCATATCCAAAGTGCTTCCGTCGCTGAACTCGATTTTTGTAATGGCATAGGGTTCTGTATAAATTCCTTCGTTACCAAATGCCGCATATGCACCAGCCATATCGATAGTATGGAATTGAGCTGCTCCGCCTATACTATCTCCGTTCTTGATGCCATCCTTGAATTCCAGACCCAAACCATTTGCAAATTGTTCTGCGTTTTCAGCTCCAACAGCTTGGAATGTCTTGATTGCTGGAATATTATAAGATTTTGCCAATGCAGTCCTTGCACTCATCCAGCCATGGAACTGGTCGTCATAGTTGCCCGGACTCCAGTTGCCGATCGTAATAGGTTCATCATGGATTTGTTCATACGTTGATGTATAGATTCCGTTTTCAAATGCCGGGGCGTAATCCAAAATGGGCTTCATACCCGATCCTGGCTGACGTCCATCACCTTGGATAGCATAGTTGAATCCGCCGAGTTCGTTGTTCCGGTTGCCGCCGATTGCACGAATTGCTCCGCTCTTCGTATCAAGCAGGGTGATACCAGCTTGTAATTCCTCATCCGGCCAAACGATGCCGCTGTCCTCACTTAGTGCATTTTCGACTGTCTCCTGTGCATCGGGATCCAAAGTCGTATAAATCTTCATGCCGTCTAGGTTAAGATCTGTGTCATCAAATCGTTCACTAAGTTCCTTTTGCACTTGATCAAGGAAAGCACCGTATTTGTTCTGCTGCGGCTGCTTTTCAGTAAGCAAATCTTCGACTTTCGTCTTTTTCGCTTCATCGGCTTCTGCCTGTGTGATCTTTTCATGCTGCACCATCAAGTCAAGTACGGTATTCATGCGCTCCTGAGCCAAATCAGGATTTTCGAATGGGTTATATGCCGTAGGGCGCTGCGGTAATCCAGCCAGCAAAGCTATTTCCGGAAGGGTAAGATCGTTTAGATCGTCCTTGCCGAAGTACGTTTCCGCTGCCGTGGCGACTCCATATGCATACTGACCGTAGAATACTTTGTTTAAATACATTTCCAGAATTTCTTCTTTTGAATATTTACGGTCGAGCTGGAAGGCAAGCCACCATTCCTGCATTTTTCGTTTAATGGTTTTCTCGGGTGATAGGAAGGAGCGTTTGATGACCTGCTGGTCGATTGTGCTTCCGCCTTCTGCACCGAAGCCATTTTTAATGTTCGAGATCAATGCGCCGCCGGTACGGATGATATCAATTCCATTATGCTCGAAGAAGCGGGAATCCTCCGTTGCCGTGACAGCATCGATCAGCTGCTGAGGCAGCTCATCATAGTTTACTTTTCGCCTGGATTCCGATCCCAGTTCTGCAAATTCATCGCCATTCATGTCATAGACGATGTTTGAAGCAGGGTCGGATAATTTCTCTTCGTCCAATTTAGGCGCTGTTGCAGCATAGTAGGCGAACACGCTTCCGCCAGCTATGACGCATAATACACCTATCAAGACAATCGTAAGCAATATTTTCTTCCAAATAGGTCTTTTTTTCTTTTTCTGTTTTCGTCTTGATGCACGAGATTGGCCCTTTTCTGCCATTACTCCTCTTCCTCCGTTCTAAAATGAAGCTGGTCGATGATGTGCAGATAATCGACCTTTGCCTGATACTTCATCGGAATCAGAAAACCTTCCTTACAAATGATATCATAAGGGATGGATTTTCTTCCTCCATCATATTGACGTTTCCACCACGGAAAAAGTTTCTCTGCTTCGAAAAAAAATGTTTGATCATGTGCGGTGAAACGCATGATCACGAAGCAAATTCCACCATGGCTGCAGACATGCTGCATGTGGGTGATTTGGTGCTCGTGAAAATTGGAGAGAGGGAAACTGGTCTTGTTTTTCGTGACCTTCGCTTCAAAATCCACATATTTTCCACGATAGATGCCATTATAATCCGTAGTGGATGCTTGTTTGAAATACGCTTCTTTTATGACCGCTGCACTTCGTTTTGGATAATCGACTTGTACAATTTGCACAGGGGTCGGTTTTTTGTGAATGACAGCTTTTTGCCGGGCAAGATAATATTCGTTTGTTTCATTGATATCTTGCTCTAAAGTCATCCCCCTGTTGCCAAAGTCGATATGCTGTGAAAGCCTTGATGCAGCAGTCTGTCTGATGGTCTTTTTCCCATTAGGATATTGCACGTTTTTCCCCCCGCTATAGGAATGATCATACCATAATCCTTAGAATACTTCACTTTGCGTCTGTAACTCAACTAATAAAAGGGGCAATTCGATGACATTTACTGACAGAGCGAACTTGCTTGCTTCCATCGAAGAGAAAACAGCTGCTGCAAATTTAGATAATATCCGAAGAACGATGGCTTATCAAGCTTTTTATGAAGCAAATCCAGAGATACGATGGGCGTTTTTAGCCTCGATGGTTTCCAGGAATGCGGGTTGGAACATGACCGATCTGCAGCTGGATATGTACAGATGCTTATTGTCTGCCCGTATCAGAAAACAACTCTTTTCCCTATATGAGCGCGCCAATTGGCTGATATTCTCCGATGCCTATCCGCAGCTGCTGCTTTATGAGGCTCATAAGCAAGGAAAAATCGACATGATCTGCCATCTGCAGCATTTTCATGTATCCGCCTTTATGAGGGAAGCATGGCGGCAGTACCTGGATGAAAACGACGGTCAGCGTTTGCTTTACAGTTTGATCATCAATGAACAACATGTCATTGGATCGCCTGTCATCGTCCAGTCCTTTTATCAAGAGCACATCTTCAGGAGATGGCCGTATCGGCTGCAGGATTTTTTTCGTTTGAATGCAGTGTTTTTCCCGACTTTGGATGGGAGATTATATGGATTATATGCACATCATTTTACGAGTGTGGATGATCGGATACGGATGGGCAAGGAGCTGAGCCAGCTGCTCTTTCATGACCGTCTTCATCCGGAATTTCTTCAGTTTGCCAGGAAGACGCCCCATACTGCATCTCGAGATGATTATGAGCGTTACAGCCGTTTTAGAACAGCTGGCAGCAGCTCTTTAAGTCAATGCTATCCAGTCATTTCACACAAGGATATTATTCGCAAGGACTGGTACAGGAATGGGGGCATCAAGCAAAGTTGGATGATGACTCCGGCGGATAAGGATTTTCGGCCGACAGGCACCGTATTTTATTGGAAGCGGAAAGTGATGGCTTTCGCTGCTATCTTCTTCAAGAAAAAAAGCAAAGCGGTCTGGTGATCGCTTTGCTTTTGCTCTTATATGGAAGGACGATTCGGTCCATCAAGCTTTTTATCGTATCCGTCACCGGCAGTGCGGGCTGTCGGGCGTTTCTGGCCAGTCGATGTCTTCTTTTCCTGCTTTTTCATCATTCACCCTCCTTTACTGTTAGGATGGGCGAAAGAGCTCTGAATCATGCGGATGCACGCGTATTTTTTGTTGTTTTGTCAGTTGTGCAGGAGAACGCTTCCCGTGGCAGAAACCTAAAGAAAAAGGGGGCATACGGATGAACAAGCAAAATGGTGTGACGAAGGAAGAAGTGCAGCTGGCCTTGTTCCAGCTCGCCGGCACTTACAGAAGATTGGATCAAAGACTCACCGTACAGGCAAACCGTTCCAGGATGGCATGGAAGCAGCCTTTGATAGAAAGAGTGCTTGAAGTCGAGTCATATCTGGATAGAAAGCAGGTTAAATGGAGTCATGAGCATGGTAAATTAGCCTGACTGCTTGTATAATAGAACAACACGATAAGCAGAGAAGGGATTTCATTGACGACATTACGCATATATAACAAGCAGCTTTCCGGCATGCTGACCCGTCTGAAAAATCGGTTTCTTACGGAGGAGCCGCCAAGTGATAAGCATGATAGAGCCTTCTTCGATTTGGTGAAGAGGGAAACAGAACCGATGTATGAGCTGCTGCAAAAATGGCATCACTCTGCAGCAGATTTTGTCCAGCAGCGCGATGTGAGTGTGCATCCGCAGCAAATCCAATCAACAGAAGAGAATGTCCATCTGATCATCCTGCATAGCTACTACATAGATATCCGTTCCGAACGATATATGGATTATCACCAATCGATCGGTTACGTCATCCAATTGCTTGATGAAGATCTGGACAGATTAGAAGGAAACGACGGAGAGGAAGAATGACATGACGAAAGAGGAATTGATCGAATTAGCGAAGGAAGCAAGGGAAAGGGCATATATACCTTATTCCAAGTTCGGAGTGGGGGCGGCTGTCCTGACAAAGTCGGGGAATGTGTATCAGGGCTGCAATATCGAGAATGCGGCTTATCCAGTGACATGCTGTGCCGAAAGAACCGCTATTTTCCAAGCAATCGCAAATGGGGAACGGGAATTCTCGGAGATTGCCGTGGTAGCGAATACCGAGCGGCCAGTCCCGCCATGCGGTTCGTGCAGACAGGTGATGGCCGAATTCTTCCCTCATGATGCCGTTATCCACATCGCAAATATGAACGGAATTTCAAAAACAATTACAATGGAAGAATTGCTTCCGTTCTCTTTTCAGCCAGAAGATTTGTTCTCGGACGAAAAAGCGGCAAAATGACACTCGCCCAAAAGATCTAAAGCGCACAAGCTTTAGATCTTTTTTATCGAAAGCGCATAGCATCTTGAGGGATTTCAAGCATGGAGATCTGCTTTAACCTGCCATGCAACGGGCTCTGCCGGCTCTCCTTGACAGTCTCTGCAGCAAGGAGACATTAAAGGAAGCTCTTGTTGGAGAGGAAATTCCGTCTTGGCAGGCTCAATGAGGAACGGGTCCGCGTGTCTGCTCCGTCCATGAATGAAAGGGCAGGATATATTGCGATTGACGCTTTTCATCTTGAGCAGAGGAGTGACGGGGAATGGAGGGCAGAAGCTTGACGCGGGAAATTTCAGCGACCTAATATTGACTATCAATGGTGATTATGCCTGTGATACGCTTATCGAGATGGAGCTGTCAGGATCCTATACAGCTGGCTTAACATAGTTTTCTTATTCCTGTCCATTATAATAAGGCATTCACCTTGAATTTTTTGAAAAGCGTTATGGGATATAGTCGATAATTTTTTGTGCTTTCCCAGATGCGGATGCTGTGATACTTGCTCCTGCCAGCGGTATGAGTCAAACGATAAGCTTTCCACATTTCCCAATCAGGACACGCATCATATGCTGGTATTTTGCGGTTCATACGAGGCAGTGCACGGATGGGTACTATTGATGGGAATTTGACAGCCCAAACAAATCATAAGGATAGCTCCAGGAACCAGGGGGATAACAGGATGACAGAAAGATCCATACATAGCCGTAAGGATGAACATATACATATTACGTTGAACGAACAAGTGCAGGGAAAAGGGATCTCGACTGGTTTTGAGTATTACCGATTCGAGCATCAGGCTCTTCCTGGAATCAGCTTTGCATCGATTGATACTTCCACTAAGTTTCTGGATAAACAGGTGAAAGTGCCTTTTCTGATCAGCAGT
This sequence comes from Terribacillus sp. FSL K6-0262, assembly GCF_037977385.1. Taxonomy (NCBI): domain Bacteria; kingdom Bacillati; phylum Bacillota; class Bacilli; order Caryophanales; family Bacillaceae; genus Terribacillus; species Terribacillus sp. FSL K6-0262. The sequence continues at coordinate 3,290,353 of NZ_CP150277.1, forward strand.
ATGACAGGCGGTACACCGCGTGCACATGAAATCAACAGGAATTTAGCCTTGGCAGCTGAACAAAAGGGATGGGCTTTAGGCCTTGGCTCCAGTCGGGTGGCACTGGAGAATAAAACCGCTGCTGCCAGTTTCCAGATTCGGGAACAAGCTCCGACCATCCCTATTTTTGCGAATATCGGCGCTGTGCAGCTGAATTATGGTTATGGGGCGGAAGAATGCAGTGAAATCGTTCGTTTGACAGGTGCAGACGCCATCGTTCTTCATCTCAACAGCATGCAGGAAGTTTTCCAGGATGAAGGAGATACTGATTTCAGCGGTTTATTGACAAAAATCGCAAAAGTGGCAGAAAAACTGGATATACCAATCGGGGTGAAAGAAGTTGGCTTCGGGATTGCGCCGGACACTTGCAGACAGCTGATCGAAGCAGGTGTGCAATTCATCGATACCGCTGGTGCTGGCGGTACTTCATGGATCGAGGTGGAAAAATACCGTTCCCGGAATCCGATCAAACAACGAGCTGCTTCAGCTTTCCTTGATTGGGGCATCCCTACAGCTCAAAGCGTCGAGCAGCTCAGCGGATTGTCACAGCCGCCAGAATGCCTCATCGCAAGCGGCGGAATCACCAATGGCGTGGATGCTGCCAAAGCCATCGCATTAGGTGCTGATATGGCAGGATACGGACGTTCGATACTTCCTGAAGCTGTCGATTCTGCAGAGGCGCTGATCGAGCGTTTCGAGCAGCTGGAGCTGGAGCTTCGGATCAGTATGTTCGGCATCGGTGTACAGGACTTGGAAGCTTTAAAAAATACGGACAGGTTAATCAGGGTAAACACCTGAAAATTAGGTTGTTGTCATAGTACATGTTCTTTCGCCCTTTCATATGTTATAGGGAATCCAATACAGAAAGGGGAAAGAACATGCGTAAAAGACATTGCTGTCCGCAGATGCAGCCGCAGCATACTGTACACTGCGGTACGAAGACATTTGTCGAACCTGTCATGAATAATGTACAACACACATATTCCGAAGAGGTCATTGAGCATATACACCCAGTCCACACAACAGTGGTCAACCATCATAAAGTAAAGAATGTCCATGCATATCCGCATACGACTTCTTTTGCGAATGAGCAATCAGTGGAAGAAACTCATCTCAGCCCGACTCATAACTCTCCGCCTCGTCCGAATCCATGCCATAATTGCGGACCTATGAAGCATATGCAGATGCACATGCCGCAGCAAGTGAGCCCGCAAACGTATCAGCCAATGCCGGAGCAGCAGCCGCAAATGGCACCTAAACCAAAACCATCTCAGAAAAAGTGGTATTGATCGTTATCGAGCTGGCGTATGCCGGCTCTTTTATGTTTAGATAGAAACAGCAAAAGAAAAGGAGAGCATGTCCCGGATGAAGAATTTATACGTCACAGGATACAAGCACTATGAAATGGGAATCTTTAAAATGAGTGATCCGCGTGTGCATTATATCAAGCAAACCATACGGGACAAGCTGATCGGTCTCATCGAATCCGGATTGCAATGGGTGCTGCTGTCGGGCCAGACGGGTGTGGAGCTGTGGGCAGCGCAGATCGTGCTTGATTTGAAGGAAGAGGGGTATGACATCCGGTTGGCTGTCATACCGCCCTTTGATAATCAAGATGCGCGATGGTCGGAGGAACTGCAGGAAGACTACCAGGAAGTGATCATGCTTGCTGACTTTTACCAGCCCATATATGATGGGGACTATAAAGGCCCCTATCAGTTCAAGGCACGAGATAAATGGATGCTGTCGAAAACCGAGGCGGCACTTGTCATGTATGACGAGAACCAGACAGGCAGCGTGGATTTCTTCCTCAAAGAAGCGCAGAGCTATCAGGAAGCCCATGATTATGAGCTTTACTATATAACTGCCCTGGATTTGCAGGACACGGTCGAGCGGGAACAAATGAACGATCCATCCTATTGGGATCAGACTTGAGAAGAAAATTGACAATCCCGGTTGATTTTGAAAGAATGTACTTATATACAATCGTATAAATGAGGTGACTTGTGTATGGCATTGGCAAATATCCAACTGACACAAAAAGATATCTTTGAAAAGAACTTTAAAACCGCTATGCGCGGTTATAATCAAGATGAAGTCGATGAATACCTGGATAAAATCATCCAGGATTATGAAACATTCCAAAAAGAAATCGATCGATTGAAAAGTGAAAATGAGCGATTGAAGCAGCAGCTCTCAAACGAAAGCAGACCGCAATCGAGAGCGGCACAGCAGCCGAAGGAACAGGCAGCACAGCCTGCAGCTGTACGGGAGACACAAACGAACCATCAGGTGAATTATGATATACTGAAACGCTTGTCCAATCTGGAAAAGGCCGTTTTCGGCAAAAAGTTCGCCGAGAATGATGTTTGATGCCGGATGGTCTTGACTATTGTCGCCTAACCTCGTACAATAGGAAAGCAACTTAAAATGAATGTTTGAGTAATCGCTGCAGCAATGCAGAGGAAAGTCCATGCTCACACAAGCTGAGATGCTTGTAGTGTTCGTGCTTGGCGAATTCATAAGCCAAGGTAGCAGCAATGCTAACGGCAGGCAGAACGCCTAAGTCTTCGGATATGGCCGACATGTCTTGAAAGTGCCACAGTGACGTAGTCAGCTTGGAAACTTGCTGAGTGGAACGAGGTAAACCCCGCGAGTGAGCAACCCAAATGTTGGTAGGGGCACCCTTGATTATGGGAATTCAACCTAAAAAGGGACAGGCGATGAGCTTGTAGATAGATGATTACTGCCGTTGTACGAGGCTGACCACCGCTCGCAGTGCATCGGTACAGAACATGGCTTACAGAACATTCATTTGGTCCACTGTATACAACGAACAGCCCTTTCTAACTGGTTTCAGCTAGAGAGGGCTTTTTAATACATAAAAGCGAGGTTTTACATGATGAACAGGCAAGTGACCCTGATCGCCACTGCTGCGATGGGATTGGAAGCTGTCGTTGCACGTGAAGTGAAGCAGCTGGGCTATGAAGAAGTGCAAGTCGACAATGGGAAGGTTTTATTCAAGGCAGATCCATCTGCCATTGCCCGTTGTAATCTTTGGCTGCGCACTGCCGACCGCATCAAAGTGCTCGTCGGTGAATTCAAGGCAACTACTTTCGATGAACTTTTTGAACAGACAAAGGCGCTGCCGTGGGAGGAATACATACAGGAAGATGGGGAGTTCCCAGTCATCGGCAAGAGTGTCAAGTCAACGCTTTACAGCGTACCCGATTGTCAGCGCATCGTGAAGAAGGCCGTAGTGGAACGATTGAAACGGAAATACGGCATTGCTTCCTGGCTGGAGGAATCCGGTCCAAGACACCGAATCGAAGTAGCTATCTTGAAGGATACTGTTAGCTTGACATTGGATACGAGCGGTACCGGTTTGCATAAACGCGGCTATCGCGTTGGACAAGGTGAAGCACCAATCAAGGAAACCCTTGCAGCTGCGATGGTGCTTTTGACGAATTGGCGTCCGGAATTCCCGCTGCATGATCCATTCTGCGGCAGCGGCACGATTGCTATCGAAGCCGCACTGATCGGTCAGAATATCGCACCTGGTTTCAACCGCGAATTTGATGCTGAAAATTGGCATTGGGTGAAATCCGATCTTTGGGAAAAGGCCCTTGAAGAAGCAGAGGATTTGGCCAATTATGACCAGCAGCTCCAAATTTCCGGTTCGGATATCGATCATAAAATGGTGGAAATCGCGAAGGCAAATAGTATCGAAGCAGGCCTTGGGGAATTAATCAACTGGAGACAGATGCAAGTGGCAGATTGGAATCCGAAGCAGGACAATGGCTATATGATAACGAATCCGCCATATGGGGAAAGATTGGGAGATCGCCCGCAGGTGGAAAAAGCCTATAAAGAGCTTGGCGGTATCATGCAGGATAACCCGTCCTGGAGCGGCTATATCTTAACCTCGCATGAAGGCTTCGAATCCTTCTATGGCAAGAAGGCAACTAAGAAACGCAAGCTTTTCAATGGTTTCATCAAAACCGATTATTATCAGTATTTCGGTAAACATATGTAAAAGGGAGCGGATGGTATGTCAGATGCAACACAGCAATATTGGGACTTGATCAAGGAACAAAAAGCATATGAAGAGGCGATAGCCCTCATGCATTGGGATTTACGGACAAAAGCACCGAAAGCCGGCATGGAATACCGTGCCGAGGCGATCAGCTATTTATCGCAGCAGGCGCATCGACTTTCCACATCTGACAAACTAAAGGACCTGATCGACGAGCTGAAGCAAAGTGCAGAGGATGAGATTCTCATCAAATCCCTGGCTGAGAGCGAAAAGGAATACAACCGCAACAGGAAGATCCCTGAAGAAGAGTATAAGGCTTATATCATGCTTCAATCCAAAGCTGAAACTGTATGGGGAGAAGCAAGAGAGAAGGGGGATTTCCGGTTGCTCCAGCCGTATTTGGAGGAACTGATTGCCTATAAGAAGAAATTTGCCTCCTATTGGAATGCCGATCAGCATCCTTATGATGTCCTGCTGGACTTATATGAACCAGGCGTGACAATGGAAACATTGGATGAAGTGTTCCCGGCATTGCGGAAATCACTGACGAATTTGCTCGGACGAATCAAGCAATCTGAAGTGAAACCCGATGTGAGCGTCCTCCAGACACATTTTTCGAAGGAACAGCAGAAGGCATTCACCCTCTCCGTCCTGGAAAAAATGGGCTATGATTTCGAGGCGGGAAGATTGGATGATACCATTCACCCGTTTGAAATCACGCTGAATCCAAAAGATGTCCGCATCACGACACGTTATGATGAAGAAGATTTCCGAATGGCAGTCTTCGGTACGATCCATGAAGGCGGACATGCACTCTATGAGCAGAATATAGCCGAAAAACTAGCTGCCACTCCTTTGGCAGGTGGTACGAGCATGGGAATCCATGAATCACAGTCATTATTCTGGGAGAATTTCGTTGCCCGCAGCGAGGCATTCTGGAAAGGTCATTTCGAGGAATTCAAGACGTATGCACCTGCTTCTTTGCAAGGAATCGATTTTGATACCTTCTATCAGGCAGTCAACGAGGTGAAGGCATCCTTTATCCGTATCGAGGCTGACGAATTGACATATGCTTTGCATATCATGATTCGTTATGAATTGGAGAAGGCTTTATTCAAGGATGAGATTACGGTTGCCGAGCTGCCGGCAATCTGGAACAGGAAAATGGAGGAATACCTCGGTATCGTTCCGGAAAGTGATTCCCAAGGCGTACTTCAGGACATTCACTGGTCCGGCGGTGATTTCGGCTATTTCCCATCCTATGCATTGGGTTATATGTATGCGGCGCAATTCCATGCGAAGATGCAGGAAACCTTGGATACCGATCAATTGATTGAACAAGGCGAGTTTGCGCCGATCAAGCAATGGCTGACGGAAAAAATCCATCAATACGGGAAAGCGAAGAAACCGTTGGAACTGCTGCAGGATGTGACAGGCGAGGGTTTGAATGCCGATTATCTCGTATCCTATCTGACGGAGAAATACAGCAAAATCTACCAGCTATGAAAAAACGATGCAGAGTCTATCTGCATCGTTTTTCCTTTATTAGCTTAAAGCAGCGGCCATGTCTGGTACTTGCAGACCGGCATCTTTATAGATACCTTCCAAGTCGGACTGGAAGGTATCGAAGTGCTTCTGAGCTGCATCGAAGTTCGGCTCTGTTTCAGAAGCGTCGATTGCTTTGCTCACTTCCTCGAAATAAGCTTTCAGCGAATCCAAAGATTTGGTGAATGTTTCTTTCTGTTCATCCGGAAGATTGCTTTCCAGATCATAATCAGCAAGCTTTGCTGCACCTTCATCTGCTGCTTTCTTAGCTGCTTCAGCAGAAGTCTTGATTACATCGTCTGTGGAAGCTTCATCAGCCAGAGCAGTCTGATAAGCTGCAATCGGTGCGTAATAAGCACTGAAATCTGCTGTGAAATCCATTTGTGTACGAAGAAGTTCTTTTTTGACATCGGTCGTTTCTGTTTTTTCTGAACCGCTGTCAGATTCGCTTTGTGATCCGGCACTTGAACAACCTGTTGCAAAGATGGCTACGATAGCCGTTAACGCAAGCAAGTACATGAGCTTTTTCACGCTAACATCCCCTTTCTGATTGGCTTTATTAGTTTAATGCTAACTTTTTGAATTGTAAATACTTAGTAGAAATGTTCAAAGAATAGGAAGAATCTGATAAATGGAGAAAAAGGGAATTTTCAAGATTCGGTTGAAACCGGAAACAAGAATGCTATAATTAAAAACGGATTCTGATAAAGGGGTTTTGCACTTGAAGAAACAAAGCTTGGCGTATTTTTTGGATGATTTATGGGCGAAAGGCTTTAAACTGACAGATGAAGATGTACAGTTCATCTATTTCGGAAAAAACTATGCAAATGCGCCTGATTGGAAAGTGGTAGTCGCACTTCAGGTCACACTTAGATTCCAGCATGCATTTGACGGCAGCTTCTACTTAAGTGTACTGGATTTGATCGGGGAAGAAGGGGTGCAGACAAAAAAACAAGCAGAAGATCTGCTTGCGAGAAAAGGGTTCCAGCTTACTTATCAATGAGTCTGCGGATTGCTTCCCGTGCAAGCTGATCGGCTGCTTTGTTTTGTTTTTCCGGTATCCATTTGATGAAAAAATAAGGAAATACCCGGCTCAGCTCCATTATTTGTTCTAATAATGGACGGAATTCTTTGTTCTTTGTGTATTCCTTATCGATTGCCTGTACGGCTGCCTGGGAATCCGAACGTAAGGAAATGATGGCTTCAGGGTGCTCTTCACGACAGATTTCCAAAGCCTTGATGATGGCCCAGAATTCAGCTTGATGATTCGACATCATCCCTAGCGGAATGCTGTATGTCTTGCGGACACCTTCTTTTATGACCACGATCCCAGCTCCGCTTTCCCCTGGATTGCCGCTGGAAGCACCATCGGTATAGACCTCGATCAATCCCCATCCCTCCTAATCGTTGATATTCCTGTACATTCTTTTTGCTCCGTAAAGGAACGGTGTAGAGATGATGCTGACCACAAATTTCAGCACATACGTCGAAATGAAGATTTCCAGCCAAACGGAGCCTTCATAAGCCCCGGCGAAAGCAATTGTGCAGAAGACGAGTGTGTCAAGCAGCTGACTGAGCATCGTGCTTCCATTATTTCGCACCCAAAGGAATTTATCATCAGGGAGCATACGTTTGACCAGTGCATACAGCCAAACATCGACATATTGACTGATGGCAAATGCAATCAGGCTTCCCAGTGCAACTCGGGGGATGAATCCGAATATCGTACGGAGGGATGATTGGGCAAAGTCGCTTGGCGCTGGATCAAACAATAGCACAAACTGCATGATGACAGTCATGATGATCAAGGTAGCGAAGCCGAGGCCCACAGCTTTCCTGGCGATTTTCTTCCCATAGTTTTCGTTCAGTATATCTGAAGCCAAGAAGATGGTTCCATATATGATGTTACCCATTGTTGCAGTCAAACCGAACAGCTCGATTGTCTTCGTCACCTGTATATTTGCCAATACCGTCGCCATGCCTACCCAAACGAACAGCCCAAGGCGTCCGAATAGCCGATACATGATCAGCAGCAGGGCGAAGTTGATGATGGAAAAAGCAATCCAAAGTAAATCGTTATGCAATGCGGCTCCTCCTAGTGAAATTTACTTAGACAATGGAAGAGTATACGCGCTTTTCCCAGAGCATGCAACTTATGGAAGGATTCCGTATACAGAAAAGCGGCAATCCCGAGGATTGCCGCTTGCGCTTATATTATAGTTTTACTACGTTAGCTGCTTGAGGTCCTCTTTCTCCTTCAATTACTTCAAAGGATACTTCCTGACCTTCTTCAAGATTCTTGAAGCCTTCTTCCTGGATGGCGGAGTAATGTACAAACACATCGTTACCGTCCTCTACTTGAATGAACCCGTAACCTTTTTCAGCGTTGAACCATTTTACAATTCCGTTTGGCATATTCCTTATCCTCCTAAAGACGTTTCACAGAAAACGCATGAGATAATACAAAAAAGACGTGCATGAATTGAAAAAGGCAGTCTGCTAGAGGGGCGGAATTACTTTAGCTCCTCTAACAAGCTGCCGACGTTCGTATTCCGCTCATCTTGTTTGCTTGTCACAAATATAGCTTATTTTGAAAAATGCGTCAAGTAGGGAAAAACGAGGATTTGTTGGGAAAGTAATCGCTTTCCGGGTGAATTGAAATGGTTTATCGCCCTTTCTTTCTTGTCAATTTGCGACAGGAACGCGTTTTTTCGTCAAGAAAGGATCTTCGTTGAAGGGGAGTAAGGATTCCATTACAATGTAGTTGATCGTATTTTGTCGGAAGGAGGCAGACGGTTGACCATTCAAATTGGCGTTACCGGATGGGGTGACCACGACAAACTTTATCCAGATACAAAAGCAAGACAACAAAAATTAAAAACATATGCGACACATTTTGATGTTGTCGAGGTGGATGCTTCCTTTTACGCTATTCAGCCAATCAGCAATTATGTGAAATGGGTGCAAGAGACACCGGACAATTTTTCATTCATCATCAAAGCGCATCAGGATATGACCGGCCAAAGCCGAAAAAAAATGACTCGCTCGGAAGCAGCTTCCTTATTCGATGACTTTTTAGCATCGATTCAGCCTGTCGTGGAAGCTCGCAAGCTGGCTGCCATCCTCTTCCAGTTTCCTCCTTGGTTCCAGGTGGAGAAGGCGAGCATCAGTCGGCTGCGTTATATACGTGAGCTTACAAAGGGACTGCCGGTAGCGATCGAATTCCGACATCAGTCTTGGTATGCAGAGGAATACCGGGAAAGAACGCTCGGCTTGCTGCAGGAACTTGAATTCATACATACAGTTTGCGATGAACCGCAAGCAGGGAGCGGCTCTGTCCCTGCTGTGCCGGTTTCCACGAATGAGCAGCTTACACTTGTCCGTTTCCACGGCCGCAATGTTCATGGGTGGAACCAGAACGGGCGGGAGGATTGGCGTAAAGTACGTTTTCTTTACCGATATAATCAGACTGAATTGACAGAATGGCGGGAACTCGCGCTTGCCTTGGAACAATCGAGCAAACGTGTCATTCTGCTATTCAACAATAATTCAGGCGGCGATGCCAGCGATAATGCCAAGGATATGATGCAGCTCCTCGGCCAGAAGCTGCCGGATCCACCGCCGGAACAACTGAACTTATTCGATTAGGAAGGGCGATGAACGATGGAGCAAATGGAACAACTGGAGGAGATGGAGCGTTATGCATACACCATCTTCCGTAAAGATGCGACAGGCCATGATTTCTATCATATGAAACGGGTAGCCAAGATGGGAAGGAAAATCGCATTTGCCGAAGGTGCCGATCCGTTCCTGACAGAAGCGATCGGCTGGATGCATGATATTGGAGATCATAAGCTATTTGACGAGCCTGCAGATGCAGTGGCCGAGGCTCAGGGATTCCTGCGCCGTATCGGAATGGAGGAGGACATCATACAGGAGATCTTCCTGGCTTGCCGGAAGATCTCGTTCAGTAAAGGACGGATTCCGGATTCTTTGGAAGGAAGGATCATCCAGGATGCGGATCGTTTGGACGCGATCGGCGCCATCGGGATTGCCCGGACATTTGCTTTCGGGGGAGCAGCCAGCCGTCTCATCCACTGGCCGAATGACCCAAAGCAGTCGAGTGTCCAGCATTTTTATGATAAACTGTTAAAATTGAAAGAAACACTGCATACGAAAACAGCTGTACATATTGCTGAATCCAGGCATGCTTTCATGCAGGATTTCCTGGATCAGTTCTTTGCGGAATGGGATATGCCGTGTGACGATATACGATAAAGGAATGATATTTTTATGAAAACTTCTGAACAAGCCTATCTGGATTTATGCAGATATGTTTTGGAAAATGGCACCAAGAAAGAAGATCGTACAGGCACGGGCACTGTCTCGGTTTTTGGCTATCAGATGCGCTTTGATCTCCAGCAGGGCTTTCCATTGCTGACAACCAAGCGTGTCCCATTCCGTCTGATTGCAAGCGAACTGCTCTGGTTCCTCAAGGGAGATACGAATATCCGTTATTTGCTGGAGCATGACAATAACATCTGGAATGAATGGGCTTTTAAAAACTGGGTGGAAAGTGATGCGTATGACGGTCCGGATATGACCGATTTCGGCCGCCGCTCCCTGCAGGATGAAGAGTTTCGGGTCATGTATGAAAGTCAGATGGAGAAATTCAAGCAGCTGATCCTGACCGATGATGCTTTCAGCGAACGCTTCGGACATCTTGGAGATGTATATGGCAAGCAGTGGCGGAGCTGGGAAACGACAAAAGGGGACAGCATCGATCAATTGCAAGATGTAATTGAAACCATCAAGAAAAACCCGGATTCAAGAAGATTGATAGTGTCCGCATGGAACCCAGAGGATGTCCCGACGATGGCACTTCCGCCATGCCACACGATGTTCCAGTTCTACGTAGCCGACAATAAGCTTTCCTGCCAGCTGTATCAGCGCAGCGGGGATATCTTCCTTGGCATCCCATTCAATATAGCAAGCTACAGCCTGCTTACGCATCTTATTGCCAAGGAATGCGGATTGGAAGTAGGGGAATTCATCCACACGATCGGTGATGCGCATCTGTATTCGAATCACCTTGAACAGGTGGAAACGCAGCTCGGCCGCACACCGAAAGCATTGCCATCCTTGGAAATCAAGGAAAGCTTCAGCTCCGTGTTTGATGCGTCGATGGAGGACTTGGAAATCATCGGATACGAACCGCATCCGGCAATAAAGGCACCTGTTGCCGTTTAAGGAGGAACAGTATGATTTCGCTGTTATTTGCAATGGATCAGAACCGGGGTATCGGATACAAAAATGACATGCCATGGCATCTTCCGCGTGACTTGCGTTTTTTCAAAGAGAAGACGACCAATCAAATCATCGTAATGGGGAGAAAGACACTAGACTCGATGAATGGTGCATTGCCGAATCGGGACAATGTCGTCCTTACAAGGGATAAAGCTTTTAAATCAGAAGATGTCACTGTCCTGCATGATGTCGACGAAGTGAAGGAATTAGCGGACAAGCATCCTGAACAGGAAATCTTCATCATCGGTGGAAGTGAGATATTTTCACAGACATTGGATATTGCTGACCGTATCTATATGACATATATAGAGGAAAGCTTCCCGGCAGATCGCTATTTCCCCGACTTTCCTTTGGATGATTGGGTGGAAACAAAGCGTGAAAAAGGTATAAAGGATGAAAAAAATCCCTATGATTATTACTTCATCCAATATGATCGGGTGAAGAACTGAAATGTTATATGTATTCCTGCCACCTGCTTGCTTTTTCCTGTTGATTGCATTGACAATCTATTATCCAGTTTGGAGAAAAAAGTGAAGCAGTGCAGAAAGAAGGTGAATGAATGCGGTCTTTTTACCATTTTATGATGACATACCGGGGACGGAGAAAGCCGACGGATGAGAGTAAACTTGCCGACTGGATATTTATGGACCATAATTTTCCGAAGCATAGCACATCTTATGATGAAATCAGTGAGTACTTGGAATGGAATAGCCCTTTCCATGGAGCATTGCAGGTTTTTGATCGGCTATGGCGGACATATGAAACAACAGAATAAATGAAAAAAATGCCTGTATCACCAGATACAGGCATTTTTTTCTGGCATCCCAGGTAAAATTTCGGCAAATTACATTGAAAGTTCAGGAATTTATTTATACTATGGAAATATCGCTAGGTGGTGTAAGTTTATGGAATATATCGGTTTGGCTTTAGTGAGTGTCATATTGGCTTATTTGCTCGGAACGCTGAATGCAGCCTATTATATGATGAAATGGAAGCATGGAATAGATATCCGGACGATTGGCAGCGGGAATGCCGGCGCGACGAATGCAGGCAGGGCAATGGGCAAGAAAGGTTTCTTTTTGGTACTTATATTCGATTTAGCGAAGGGGATGCTTGCTGTCCTGTTCGTTCGCGAGAGCGGACAGACGGAGCTTATTGCAGGTTTGAGTGTCATTGCAGCAGTATTGGGTCACATTTTCCCGGTTCAGCTCCGTTTCAAGGGGGGCAAAGGAATCGCTGTGTCCCTGGGGGCACTTATCATCTTTTCCCATCAAGCAACCCTCCTGCTGCTTGCGATCTTCCTATTCATCTATCTTATCGTCAGAAGATTCAGCATCTCCGGTCTGCTCGCCTATGGCTGCACAGCCGTCCTGCTTCCGATTTTACGTTTCGATATGCTGACAATCGCTGTTTACGTTGTAGTGACTGTCTTTATTTTGGCAGCCCATCGTACGCATTTGAAAGCTGCCTGGAGCTATTTGCTATTACGTAACGAAAGGTGATATACGATGAATTCGACGCAATTACAATACAAAATCGCAACCGAACCATGGGAATTCGAACAGATACACACCCTCAACTACCGGACGTTCACCGAAGAGATTCCCCAGCACGAAGTCAATCAGGAACGCAGGAGAATCGATCGGTTCAATGAGGAAAATACATATATTATCGGAATTGACGACAAGAAAGTCGTTGCAATGATTGCCATCCGTTCCACCAGACCATTTTCGCTGGATGAAAAATTGGACAGCTTGGATCGCTACCTGCCTCCTCATGCAGCCAAATGCGAAATAAGGCTGCTCGCCGTGGAACAAGCATATCGGGATGGATTCGTATTCTTCCGGCTGGCTGAGGCCCTCATTCGATACTGCCTGGAAAATGGTTTTGATATGGCCGTGATTTCCGGGGTTTTACGCCAGCAGAAGTTATATAAACATATGGGGTTCGTCCCATTCGGACCATTGACGGGCGCCGGGGCTGCCCAGTTCCAGCCGATGTATGTGACCGAAGCATTGTTCCAGAAGAAAGCACGGGCCTTTCAGCGCATACTTCGCAACGGACAAGATCCGATCAGCTTTTTGCCTGGGCCGGTGCCGATGGCAGAGCAAGTGAAAAAAGCGATGGGAGGGACGGCATGCTCCCATCGCGCGCCTGCTTTTCTTGAACAGCTCGACCAGCTTCGCACGAAGCTAAGGAATATTACACAAGCAGCTCATGTCCAGATCCTGCTCGGATCCGGTACATTGGGAAATGATGCCGTGGCAGCCCAGCTGCGCAATCTAGATCAGAATGGCCTCATCCTTGTAAGTGGAGAATTCGGTGCCAGACTGACAGATCATGCCAGGCGGGCGGGTCTGCGGTTTGCCACAGTGGAAATCCCATGGGGGGAAACCTTCGATTATGAGCATGTATCGACACAAGCAAAAGCAAGTGGCGCTGCTTGGATTTGGGCAGTCCATACGGAAACATCCACAGGGGTGCTGCAGGACATGGACCAGTTGAAAAATATAGCAAAGAAGAACGGCAGCAAATTGATCCTTGATTGCTGCAGCTCCCTTGGCAATGTGCCGATCGATTTACGGGGCGTTTATATGGCAACTGCCGGCAGCGGGAAAGGCCTGGCTTCCTATGCCGGTTTAGCTTTCGTCTTTTATCATCATCCAATCCCCATTTCGGATAATATCCCGCGTTATTTGGATTTGGGTCTCTACCATGCACATGAGAGTGCCCCATTCACTCACTCTTCCAATCTGATAGATGCTTTATCGGCAGCAATCGAGCAATGGGAGAACCAGGAACTGATAAAGCGAGTTCAGGAATTGACAGGGAAACTGATCGCATTATGCAGGCAGAAGGGACTGAGAATCTTGGCAGAAACGGAGTTTGCACCTGGCATTGTCACCATCGTCCTGCCCGAAGCGCTTCGTGCGGACGTCATCGGCCGGGAAGCCGCCCGAAAAGGTTATTTGATCAGCTGCAATAGCAGTTACCTCATCGAACGCAATTGGGTGCAGCTTTCCGTCATGGGGCATCATCAGGAGGAGGATTTGGAACGCGTCACTGATACACTTTCCAATCTGATCGGAAAGAAGGAATCATTCGCTTGATGAACTTTTTCACAACCGCCAAGGGATTCTGTTCGATAGGAGCAGCTTTCCTGTTAGGCAAGATGTATGTAATTTGCATCATCTATTTTGGGCTGCCTTTATATGAACCTTTCGACTACATCCAATTATTCCTGTCCTGTTTGTCGTCGATCGCCCTTTTATTTTTACTGCTGTATCTGTTTGCAAGAAAACTGCGGGCTGGTGCATTCCTGCTCCTGCATATCATTTTAACCGGGATTCTTTATGGTAACTTGCTGTATTTTCGATTTTATATCGACTTTGTCACGCTGCCGATACTATTCCAATTCAAGAATGTCGGTGGCCTTAGCCAGAGCACGGCTGAGCTGATGGATCCACTCGATCTCATTCTGTTCGCCGATACATTGTTCCTGCTATCATGGTGGATTCTCAAAAGACCAAAAGCCCTCCCTTTCAAGCGCAAGCAAAAAGGGCTATTGGCAAGCCTCACTGCTCTGCTGATCGGGATCAATGTCGGAATCTCCCATATCGGGGCGGGGGACCAGCATGATGGCAGCCATAACCGCCCAGCGATGGTGAGTGCGCTCGGACCTGTTTATTATCACGGCTATGATATCTATCAAACCGTGCGTGCTGAGCTCAGCAGTACGTTTGCGACCAAAAAGGATTATGAGAAGGCTGCAGCGTATCTGGATTCTGCCGACACCGATATCGTGTCCCCGTACTTTGGTGCTGCAAAAGGAAAAAATGTCATCCTGATCAACCTGGAATCAACGCAGCAGTTTGTCATTGGCAGGGAAGTGAAGGGGGAGGAAATCACCCCCTTCATGAACAGCTTGATGGAGGACAGCTTCTATTTCGACCAAATCTACCATCAAACCGCGCAAGGGAAGACGTCGGATGCTGAATTCATGTTCGATCAATCCTTTTATCCACTCGCCAGCGGTTCCGTTTATGTGAGGCGTCCGGAAAATGAATATATCGCCATGCCGGAAATTTTAGGGGAGTCTGGTTATCAGAGTGCTTCCTTCCACGGCAATGTCGGCAGTTTTTGGAATAGGGAGGAAGCATACGATGCTTTCGGCTATGATGCATTCTTCTCCAAGGATGCTTATGAAGTGTCGGCTGGGAATTCGGTGAATTACGGCATCAAAGATGAAGCCTTCCTCGATCAGTCAATCCCTTATCTCCTTGAATTGGAGCAGCCATTTTACAGCAAGTTCCTGCTGCTTACCAATCATTTTCCCTTCCTGTTGGATGAAGAGGATGTTTTACTGGACGAAGCGGAAACAGGGCTGAATGTCGTGGATCGCTACTTCCAGACTGTTCGTTACCAGGATGAAGCGCTCAAGGGATTCTTTGCCGAATTGAAACGCTCTGGATTATACGAGAATTCCATCATTGTCCTCATCGGCGATCATTATGGAATCTCCGAAAACTATTATGACGGGATCGCATCCTATCTGGATGAGGATTTGTCAGTGCCGGAGAAGATCGATCTGCAGCAAGTACCACTGATCATCCATGTACCTGGCCAGGAGGGGGGAACCTTCCATAGTCCTGGTGGACAAATCGATATACAGCCCACAATCCTGCATCTGCTTGGAGTGGATACAGCCGACTTTCCGAATTTCGGCCAGGATTTGCTTGCAGACGAGCGTGATCCCTTCGTTGTCTTCCGCGACGGTGATTTCGTGACAGAAGACGTCATTTATACGGCACAGCTTTGCTATGATAAGGCCTCTATCAAGCAGACAAACATGAATAGATGCTCCCCGTATTTTGATAAACGGAATAAAGAACTATATTATTCGGACGCCATCTTGAATGGTGATTTGCTTCGTTTCGCTGATTGAATGAAATCCGCTCCGCCAAGGGGCGGATTTTTTATGGTACAGCCTGCGATGAGTGAGAATCTTCTCCTTTCCTTATCCCTTAGATGCAGCTTTTATATTTACATAATGTTTCCAACATGCTATTGTATATAGGTTCTATTCACACTAAGTTCATAGGAATTATATAATTTGATAAGGAGGATGATCAAATTGGACTTATTCACGTTTGTGAATATCATTATTTTATTAGCCTTATTGGGTGTGCTCTTTTATATGCAGAAGAAGCACATTTCCTTTTCCAAGCGCGTGCTGACCGGGCTGGGACTCGGGATCATACTAGGCGTTGTACTGCAGCTGATCTATGAGCCCGATTCCGAGACCCTCGTCATGACGAATGACTGGTTCGGTTTGGTGGGAAGCGGTTATGTGAAGCTTTTGCAAATGATCGTCATGCCGCTTGTGTTCATTTCGATTGTAGCTGCGTTCACCAGACTTGAAAAATCATCGAATATCGGGAAGATAAGCGGACTTGTCATCGGGACTCTGATGGTGACGACCGCCATCGCTGCAGCAATCGGTATCGCGTCGGCTGCAGGATTCGATCTGAAAGCAATCGATGTTGCAACTGGTGATGCGGAGCTGACACGCGGGGAAGAATTGGAAAGCAGCTTGACAGAAGTGCAAAGCACAACTGTACCGCAAAAGATATTGGAATTCCTGCCAGCCAATCCATTCTTGGATCTGACCGGGGCGCGAGCCACTTCCACGATTGCGGTCGTCATCTTTGCAGCGTTTGTAGGGGTAGCCTACCTTGGGGTGAAGAGGAAGAATCCGGAGCAAGCTGCATTCTTCCAGAAAATGATCGACTCGCTGCATAGTCTTGTCATGCGTATCGTTACATTGGTATTGCGCCTGACACCTTACGGAATTCTTGCTTTAATGGCAAAGACAGTGGCAGGGAGCGACTTCCAAGCCATCGCGACACTGGGTAAATTCGTCATCGCTTCCTATGTTGCGCTGCTTGCCATGTTCCTGGTTCACTTGCTCATCCTGACCATAATGGGACTCAGTCCGAAACAATATGTCAAAAAAGTCACGCCAGTACTGGCATTCGCCTTTACTTCCCGTACAAGTGCGGGTACCTTGCCGCTGAATGTCGAGGCGCAAAGGAATAAATTAGGTGTACCGGAATCGATCGCCAATTTCTCGGCCTCCTTCGGTATCACTATCGGGCAAAACGGATGTGCGGGTATTTATCCAGCCATGCTTGCTGTCATGATTGCACCTACCCAAGGCATCAATCCACTATCCCCATCCTTCATTGCGACGTTGATCGTTGTCGTCATGATCAGTTCATTCGGTGTTGCCGGTGTCGGAGGGGGAGCCACTTTTGCTTCTTTGATAGTCCTGTCCACGATGAATCTGCCGGTTGCTTTGGCAGGTGTATTGATCTCGATCGAGCCGCTGATCGATATGGGGCGGACAGCGCTGAACGTAAGTGGATCCATGGTCTCTGGATTGGTGACAAGCCGTACGCTTGGGGAATTGGACACAAAAACATACCGTTCCACTGAAGCTGCCGCGGATAGCGCAGCAGGCTGACTGCAAAAAACCGCTCCTGTCAGGAGCGGTTTTTTCCATGCAATGAAATATCTATTATATGGTCGAACGGGATGCGGAGCGGATATAAAACGTCCTTTGTATCCAGAAGCAAATATCGTTCAGATCGTTTCAGACCAGTCACGATTCCGCGGGCATTTTCTACTTGGCGCCCTTTTCTATACAGCATACATACCTTCGTTTTCCCCACCTCGATTTCCCGTACCTTCTGCTCCAGCTCTTCCAGCTGCTGCTCATCCATGATCGGCGGCTTTGCCGTCCCGATTTCCCGTCCCATTTGCTGCAGCATTTCCACATGCTCTGGAAGCATCAAAGATGTCCATTTGATTTTACCGCGATCATTCACCATATGTCATTCCTCCTGCTATCAGCATAATCGAACACATGTTCTTTTTCAAGTGACACGGAACATACGTTTGTATATAATGTTTGTATGAACTCGGAACAGAAAGCGGGGATCCCAATGGACAGAGCATCACTGATAAGATTCATGGAACGGCAGGTCACGATGATCTATATGGCGAAAGATGGCTCCTTGACAAAACGCCAGGTCAAGATTGAAAAGATCAATGAAGCATCCGTTACAGGATATTGCTATTTACGGAAGCAGCTGCGCACCTTCCGGATGGATCGCATCCTTGCCATTCAGCCAATCAAACACCATGACAGGTGGCGCATGTCTTCTTGACCCCTGTCATGCACCACTGTCTCCTTTCTGAATAGATTACTAGGGAAACTCAGGGAAAAGGAGAACATGCGATGACTATTTTATTCGATGGCAGCGATGCTCATCATGCCCCCTTGGCTTCTTGGCAGCAAGAAGCACTTGTTGCATTACATAAAAAATTATCCGACCAGCAATCCAGATTCCCTTGTATACCGGCGGCAGTCGGCCATCGGCTTGGCCAGTTCCGTTACGGTTTTGCGGGCGATCCCACTGCAGCAGATACAGCTGGGCAGCTGGCAGATTTATTGACAATATACGGACGGCAATCCAAGGAATTCGGTCATTATACTTCCCTGATCGTTTTTTTCGATACAGCCAAACAGCAGCGGCTTGACCTGGATGTACCTGCATATTTCCGTATATTCTGGGATTTGCTCAGCAGGACAGCGGCATTTGATCCATCCGGATGGCCGGATGATATTCCGGAAAATCCGGATGAAGCATTGTGGGAGTATTGCTTCGGCGGAGAGAAATATTTCATGTATTGCGCAACGCCGGCGCATCAGCAAAAGAAAAGCCGGAAATTCCCTTGTATGATGCTTGCCATCACGCCTAGATGGGTGCTGGAGGAATTCAAATCGAAGCCAAGGGCTGCCGCAAGCATCAAACAGAAAATACGAGGACGGATTACAGCTTACGATGACAATGACATCCATCCGGATTTGAACGCATACGGCAATCCGGATAATCATGAATGGAAGCAATACTTCCTACATGACGATAATACATCCCCTTCCAAATGCCCTTTTCATAGAAGCAAGCGAGACTGATGGATTCTGCCGGTTCTTCCCATACCACCCATTTACAAATCATGCTAGAATAATAGCAGGAGGAATACGTATGAAACTATTGCATACCGCTGATTGGCACCTGGGTAAGATTGTCAACAGCGTACATATGACAGAAGATCAGGCTTTCATCTTGGAGCAGATAAAAGAGATAATCGATAGAGAACAGCCCGATGCGGTCATCGTTGCGGGCGATTTATATGATCGGGCCATCCCGCCGCGCGATGCAGTCGAATTGCTGAATGATACTTGGAACTGGCTGGTCGGTGAGAAGGAAATTCCGGTGTTGTCGATCAGCGGCAATCATGATAGTCCGGATCGCCTTGATTTTGGCAGTCAGCTATTCAAAGCAAGCAAACTATTCATCGAAACGAGGCTGCGGCCCGGATTGAGTCCAGTCACTTTGGAGGATGGGCACGGACCAGTGCATTTTCATCTGATTCCCTATACGGAACCAGCGGATGTGCGGGCATTTTTCGAAGATGACAGCATCACGACCCACCAGCGGGCAATGGAGCGCATCATTGCCTTTATTACCGATACGTACGATATGACAGAGCGGCATGTGTTTATCGGACATGCCTTCCTTGCCGGGGGCATGGAATCCGATTCGGAAGAGAGGCTGTCGATGATCGGGGGGAGCCCATATGTGGATGCTGCCCTGTTCGAACCTTTCACATACGCAGCCTTCGGTCACCTGCATCAAGCACAGCGCATCGGCAGTGATCATATCCGCTACAGCGGTTCACCGCTTAAATATTCCTTTTCGGAAGCGAACCACAAAAAATCGGTGACGATGGTGGAACTGGATGATACCGGATTCCGATCATTCGAGAAAATAGACCTTATCCCAAAACGGGACATGCGGGTGGTGGAAGGATATTTCGATGAGTTGATGGAAGGGACAGCCGGGAACAAAGATGACTATCTGCATATCAGGCTGCTGGATGATGGACAGCTGCTGGACCCGATGGGCAAACTTCGCAAACTCTATCCGAACATCCTGCGCTTGGAGCGCAAAGCAAGGACCGGGACTAGCTCCATATCAGATATCAAACAAATCAAGGAAAAACAACGCATGTCACATATGCAGCTGTTTGCCGCCTTTTATGAAGAAATGAAGGGTGAAGCAATACCTGAACACCGCCAGAAGCATATGGAAGCAATCATCCAGCGCCTGGTCGAGCAAGAGAGGAGAAGCTGATATGCGTGCCATCACTTTACAAATGACCGCTTTCGGTCCTTACCATAAACCTCAGACCATCGATTTCCGCGAACTTGGAGCAGAATCCATCTTCTTGATCACGGGTCCGACCGGGGCCGGGAAGACAACGATCTTTGATGCTATCTGCTACAGTCTATACGGACGGGCCAGCGGAAGTGATCGAGATCAGGATTCCCTCCGCAGTCATTTTGCTGCACCAGGGGAAACGACGGAAGTACGCTACCGTTTTGCCCTTCGGGGTACAGAATACGAGGTCATCCGCTATCCGAAGCAGCAAAAGAAAAAAGAGCGCGGCGAAGGCTTTACGGATGATCCTGCAAGAGCGGAATTCTATGAATGGAAAGACGGGGAAAAGATACTGATTTCCTCCAGGATCAAGGAAGTGAACGAGGCCATCGAGGAGAGGATCGGTCTCGATTATGAGCAATTCCGCAAGATGATCATGATTCCCCAGGGGGAATTCCGTAAGCTCATCTCGGAAAACAGCAAGGAAAGGGAAGAAATCCTCCAGAGGATCTTCCGCACATATTTCTATGAACGAATGACCGAAGCGCTGAAGGACGAAGCGAAGCAATTAAAGGAAAACCTGCAGCAGACGGAATGGAAGGAACAGCAGCAAATCGGCAAAATCGAATGGCGTACACAAGCACCAGCGGAAGCTGACAGCGTGCCTGAGACGATGAAGAAACTGCAGCTTGAACTGGAGGCTGTTGCTGCTGTCATCACGGAAGGTGAGCAAGAGCTTGTAAAGCATAAAAAAATCTGGCTCGAACGCCAGCAGCAATATTATGAAGCCAAACAGCTGCTGGACACATTCGAGCAGCTTGAACGAGCGCTGCTGCAAAAAGAACAGCTTGAACAGCGGTTGCCTGCTATCGAACGGAAAAAGCAGCAGCTTATGAATATGGAGCGGGCCAGCCGCCTGGTCCCGTATGAACAGCAGCTTACTGCCAGGAAACAGGAATGGCAGCGCCAAACAAAGGAACAGCAGGAGAAGCAGGAAAGAAAAGAGTCGATAGAGCAGCAGTTCATTGCGATTGAATCTTCTTATAGACAAGCAAAGGAACAGGAGCCGCAGCGCCTCAAACGGCAGGAACAGCTTCAGTTGGAGAAGCAGCAGCTCGCGCAGTGGAAGGAATATGAGAAACGAAAACTGGAATTGGATCGTATCCAAAAGACATTGGAAGACAAACGGCAGCGATTGCTCAAGTTAAAAGAAACACATGCCGAGAAAAAGAATCGGCAAAGTGAACTCGAACAAGAGATAAGCGGGGAAGCCGTTCTGATTCAGGCGTTCTTTGAGGAACAAGGGGTGCTGGAGAAACTCGAACGCCAGCTGGAGGAAGCCGCACGGTTGAAAGATTCTTTCCGTCAGCTGCTGGAAATGCGCACCGTCTATCAGCAGACCAAGCAGCGCTTGCAGGAAAAAGAAAATGATGTACACAAGCTTCGGCAGGAAATCTCGGAGCTGGAGGAAGCCCAAACTGCCCATCACGCTGCCCATCTTGCCGGACAGCTGACAGCCGGGGAGCCTTGCCCTGTTTGCGGCTCCACCAATCACCCCTCCCCGGCCCAGACCAGTGCCCATGTGCAATCATTCGAGCTGCTGAAACAGAAGCGAATGAAGCTCGATGATACCCAGCGTGCATATGATGAAGTACAGAGAAAATATGTGGAAGCCAAATCGAATGGGCAGGCAATCCGTCAGGTGACCGATGAGCTTTATCGGAACATCACCGGGGAAGCGTCATTCGATCAAACAAAACTGAAAGAGCTGGAAGCAAGCATCCGGGCCGAAAGAGATAAAACGGCTGCCTCCTTACAGACCAAGCAAGCAGAGAGAAAGCAAATCGAGCAGAAAAAGCAGACACTAGACCGGCTTAAACAAACGCTTGTACAAGAGGAGGAGGCAGCGGAAGATCTCCAATCCGAGCTGCGGACACTGGAAGAAACATACCATCGTACTGAAGCTGAAGTGAGTTACCAACGGAAGCAGCTTCCCGCTGAGCTTCCGGATCATGACAAATGGGAACGGAAAATCAAGCAGGAGGAAGCTGCAATCGAAGCTGCGTTCAGGGAATGGGAAGGATTGCAGCACCAGTATGAGGAGATTTCCAGAAGCAAAGAACAAATAGCGGCAGCCTTTGAATCAACCGCTAAATTCACAGCTGACCTGGAACAGACGTACCGTCAGGAGGAGCAAGCTTTTCTTGTTAAGCTTGAAGAAGCCGGTTTTGCCGATACGGAAGCATATCGGATGGCCAGAGGTTCGGAGGATGAATTAAGGGCAATCAAGGAAGAGGTTGAGCAGCATGCCCAGCAGCGCCGCAGTGTCGCCGAACAGATAGAAACCTTGCGTAAGCAGACGGATCAGCGTCAAAAGCCGGATCTTGCTGTATTTGAGCAGGCTGTGACGGATGCAGAACAAATATTCGAAGCGAAGAACAGCCGCCTGAATGAGGCAAAGAGCTACGCTTCCCATCATGAAGCCATCATGGCATCTTTGAAACAGCTTCAGGAAGAAGCAGCCGATCAAAAAGCTCAGTATTATGATATCGGCGAACTGGCTAATCTGGCCAAAGGCGACAACAGCCTCAGGCTTTCCTTTGAACGCTACGTGCTGACCAGCTTCCTGGATGAAATCATCCTGCAGGCGAATATTCGATTGGAGGAAATGACGGATCATCGCTATCAGCTGAAGCGAAGCGGACAAATCGCCAAACGCGGCGCCCAGAGCGGGTTGGATCTTGAAGTGATCGATCATCACACCGGTCAGGAACGGCCAGTCAAGACATTATCCGGCGGTGAAGGCTTCAAGGCGGCACTCTCTCTCGCACTCGGAATGTCCGATGTTGTCCAGGCGCATGCCGGCGGGGTGGAGTTGGAGACATTATTCATTGACGAGGGCTTCGGGACACTTGATGAGGTGTCACTGGAGCAAGCAATCGACAGCTTGAAAGGGCTGCAGGCCAGCAATCGCGTACTCGGCATCATTTCCCACGTACCGCAGCTGAAGGAAGAGATCCATACCAAATTGCAGATTGAAACCACCCCGACGGGATCATCTGCAAAATTCATTTTCCAGTAAGGAGGAAACGATTTGGGAACACCACTCAATTTTGACACTGTCCTGCGCACAGAAGGCAAAGAAAAACGAATTGATAGCAAAGAAAATATTTTTCAGCTGGAGCTTCAGGGGTATCACTTATTTCCCCTGCATCAGGCCATCGATATCAAGCGAGCGAAAGATACGGATGAAATAGGAAGAGCGATCATTGTCGAATTGACGTTGAAAGAGGAAAGGACTATTTGTACGTATCAGCTTGTTTCGTTATCAAGCGTCAATTAACGACAAAATCATTGGCCAAAAAAGAGATTGAAGGAGAATCCTGCGCTTGCCCGGGAAATAGCAGGCCTATCGGGGGAAATATATTGCCTCCGTGGGGAATAGAATGGAACAGAATGCTTCTTGCTTGCGTACACTGATAGAAATATTGACGTGAGAAGAGGTATGAGAATGGCAAGAAATCTATTCGGTCCCAATGCCTTTGGGCGACGCAGCCAGCCGCCTGTCAGGAGGAATCCGTTCCTTCCCGACCAAGGAGGTTTCCAGCAGGCTCCGCCTTCAAACGGCGGACTGCCTGACATCCTGCAAAGGATCCTGAACCGTGGGAATAGAGGGCAGGCTCCGGGCAGGCAAGCCCTTCCGACAGCAACCAGCAGCCCTTCCGGCGGAATATCGTTACTTGACATGCTGAATCATACGCAAAATGCACTGAAGGCGGCGGAGTCCTTCATGCCGATGGTACAGGAATATGGACCGATGGTGAAGAACCTGCCTTCCATGCTGAAAATGATGAAAGCCTTGAAGGACATCGATTTTGATGAAGAGGAAGCGGCACCCGAGGCGGAAGAAAAAGATAAAAGCAAGCAAGAAAACCAAAGACGATCTTCTGCCCAAAAGGAAGCGGGGAAACCTGCTAAGCAGGAGACGAGGCGAAGCAAGTCCGGAGAGTCCCTTCCCAAATTGTATATTTAAGCGTGCCACTTGATTTTTTTCCGCAAAAGAGGAAAATATATAGCATACATTGAAGGAGGGATTTATTGTGGCATTACAACACGCTACTTTTGCAGGAGGCTGTTTCTGGTGCATGGTCGAACCGTTTACGGAACGCCCTGGTATCGAATCCGTAGTCTCCGGTTATACAGGCGGCGACAAACCGAATCCCACATATGAGGAAGTGTGCTCGAACACGACCGGCCATGTCGAGGCTGTCCAAATAACTTTCGATCCGGATATTTTCCCTTATGAAAAGCTGGTGGAGACGTTCTGGCAGCAAATCGATCCGACCGATGCAGGCGGTCAGTTCCACGACCGTGGTGAATCTTATAAAACAGCGATTTTTTATCATGATGAACAGCAGCGTCAAGTGGCAGAAGCATCCAAAGCGAAGCTGCAGGAGAGCGGGCGATTCGAAAAAGATATCGTCACCCCGATCCTGCCGGCCAAGCCGTTTTACCCTGCAGAAGAAAAGCATCAGGACTATTACAAGAAGAACAGCTATCATTATAAGATGTACAAGCGCGGTTCCGGCCGGGAGGACTTCATCAAGCAGCATTGGGGTACCAAGAAGGACAAAGCAAAGCTGAAAGAAATCCTGACGCCGATTCAATATCATGTCACGCAGGAGAATGGAACGGAACGTCCTTTCGATAACGAGTATTGGAATAACACAAAGGACGGAATCTATGTGGATGTCGTATCGGGTAAAGCTTTGTTTTCTTCCAAAGATCAATACGATGCCGGATGCGGATGGCCAAGCTTCACCAAACCGATCGATTCATATGAAGTGAAGGAAAATATGGACCTTTCACATGGTATGATCCGTACGGAAGTCCGGGCGAAGGAAAGTGATTCCCATCTTGGACATGTGTTTGAGGACGGTCCCAGGGAGACCGGCGGGCTGCGATACTGCATGAACTCTGCAGCTATGAAA
Organism: Terribacillus sp. FSL K6-0262; assembly: GCF_037977385.1. Classification (NCBI taxonomy): domain Bacteria; kingdom Bacillati; phylum Bacillota; class Bacilli; order Caryophanales; family Bacillaceae; genus Terribacillus; species Terribacillus sp. FSL K6-0262. The sequence continues at coordinate 3,315,561 of NZ_CP150277.1, forward strand.
TTCATTCCTGTCAGCGAAATGGAAAAAGAAGGATACGGAGAGTATTTATATCTCTTTAAGTAAATAAATACAGCAACAGCTATGCTCTTGTTCGCTACATGAAGGAACAAGAGCATTATTTTGGACAAGGAGTATGAGAATGGATTCTACATTATTGATTGAATATGGCTGGATTCTTCTGGTCCTGATTGGACTGGAAGGACTGCTTGCGGCCGATAATGCGCTTGTAATGGCGCTCATTGTAAAACATTTGCCTGTTAAACAGCAGCGAAAAGCTCTATTATACGGTCTGGGCGGAGCGTTCATCTTCCGATTTGCCTCCCTGTTCTTTGTCAGCTTCTTGGTGAATATCTGGCAGATCCAGGCTTTAGGTGCGCTTTATTTACTGTATATTTGTATCTCGAACCTTATCAAACTGAAGAAAAACGGCGGAGAGGAAGAGGCCGAGAGTCCATTCAGCAAGAAAAACTCCGGCTTCTGGATGACTGTACTGAAAGTGGAACTGGCGGATATTGCTTTTGCAGTGGACTCGATCCTGACAGCCGTGGCACTGGCAGCATCCTTATCGCCTACGCCGCTGCCGCATATCGGAGGAATGGACGGCGGACAATTTTTGGTCGTGTTGGCAGGGGGGATGATTGGTTTGATCCTCATCCGGATTGCAGCTTCTTATATTGTAAAGATCCTGGACAAGCGTCCAGGGCTAGAAGCAGCAGCCTATTTAATCATTGGCTGGGTCGCTATCAAATTGGCCATCCACACATTGGCGCATCCGGCTTTGGAAATCATACCAGAGCATTTCCCTGACTCTGCAGGATGGAATGCGACATTCTGGATTGTGATGGCTGTCATCGCCATCGGTGGCTGGTTCTATAAACCGAAAAGCGAAAGGTCCTGATTCCATGCGGGGAAACGGTCCATTACGTTCCATCTTGAAGTCTTATCTGATTGCCGTCATTGGCGGCGGTCTTTTCACTTTGCTGCACTTGCCGCTGCCCTGGATACTCGGCCCGGTAGCCGGTCTTTTGCTTTCCAAAATCATTTGGAATAACCAAACGGCTGCTTCCCAGCCGCTCCGCAAAATAAGCTATTGGCTGCTTGGTATCCAGATCGGCAATACGTTTACAGTACATACATTCCACAATGTACAGCCTTATTTATTGATCTATACGCTTTTGACATTACTGTTGATTGTCATTTGCATGATCAATGCCTACGTGGTCAGTAAATGGGTGAATGTCGATATGAAAACGAGCATGCTCGGGAGCATACCAGGCGGTTTGTCTGCTGTGTCGGCACTCAGTGAGTCCATGAAGGCAAATACGGGACTCGTGACGATATTTCAGACGATACGTCTTGTCAGCATCCTTTTCATCATCCCGTTCGCTGCCACGCACATGTTCATGGACGGCGGGGCCCAAGGAGCAGTTCAACTGCCGCAGACGGAGCAAGGAGCCTGGTGGACGATTGGATTATATGTCCTCATGTACATCATCGCCCGTATGACAAACCGATTCATCCCATCATCTTTAGTCATCGTCCCGATGCTGCTTACAGCGATACTGCAAGTCAGCGGAATGCATCTATATCAGTTCCCGCACTTATTTTTCGTGGCTGCCCAGTTGACAATCGGTGTCTATTTGGGTCATTCTATTTCTATAAGGGATTTAAAGAAAGCAGGCAGGCTTTGTCTCTATTATACGGGTCTGTCCTTGCTGCTTATTTTGCTTTGCTTCGGGCTTGGCTATTTATTCAGCTTGTTCACTTCACTGAACATGGCCACTTCTGTACTCAGTATGGCCCCGGGCGGGCTCGTGGAAATGGCATTGACGGCCCAGACGACAGGCGGGGATCCGTCCATCGTCAGCTCCTTGCAGACAATCAGGCTGCTGCTTGTCGTCCTTGTGCTGCCGCTTCTGCTGCAATGGACATTACCGAAGCTTGAGAAACACCAACGGAAGGAAGAAACATGATGATACACAAACATTGGCAAGATGCTGAAACTATCAAACAAGTGGAATGTGTCCACACGAATGCAAAAAAATACGTAGTGAACACGACGCTTACGCAAGGCAAAATCTATGATGTCAAAAATGAAACGGAAGAATTCATCTTTATTGTCGACAATACGAATCGTGTCGGTGCTTTCCGTAAGGATTATTTCAAAGAAGTGTAATAAACTGGCAAGAAAAAGGCTAACCTAGTAGAGGTCAGCCTTTTTTTGTTGACTCTTGTTTTACAAAGCTTGTAATTGTTCGATGGTTAACCGATAATAAGGCTAAGCATAGCTAGAAGGAGATGGGGCTTGTGAAAAGGATCATTCTTGTTCGTCATTGTAATGCAGAAGGACAGCACAAAGACTCGCCGCTGACATACGAAGGTATTAGCGAAGCCCGGATGCTCGCGGCTTTTTTGAAACGGCTGGATTATCCGATCCAGCGTATCCTCTCCAGTCCCTTCTTCCGGGCCGTCGAGACAATCAAGCCTTTCGCTGATGCTGCCGATATCCCGATAGAACTGGATCGAAGGCTGCAGGAGCGTATTTTGAGCGAAGAGCCTGTCGATGATTGGCTGGAAGTCTTGGAAGAATCATTTGCTGATTTTGATTTGCGGCTTCCTGGCGGTGAATCATCGAATGACGCCAGAAAGCGGGTACGCAGCCTGCTTGATGAGCTTGAGGCAGAAGAGCAGCTTGAGAACGTCGTTTTGGTGACTCACGGCAACCTCCTTGCAATTTTACTAAAGGAATTCCAGACGGATATTGGGTTCTCCCATTGGAAAGGCTTCACGAACCCCGATGTGTTCCTGGTCCAGCGTGAAGCTGGCAGCTATATGGTGGAACGTATCTGGAATGCTTAAATTTTCTCGCTCGTAAGTACGACCATCAATAGGATGGGCAGTTTTTCATAGATTGTATCGACTTGTTCGATGGGCAGGGGATTTTTTCCTCTGCCCAATTCCATTGTAAAGCCCGGCCGCCTGTAAGAAGCAATGTACCAATCCTTGAAGCCAGCGTAGTTATCCAGTTCCTTTACACCTTTGTATCCGCTGAGCTGCTCCATCTGTGATACCATCCTCGCAGCGCTTGGGGGCTCTTTTTCCTCAAAGCTCCAGTAAATTTCCTCTCCTTGCGTGTGCAGCGCAACGACTGAATCAAAATCTCCTGCCTTGACAAGCTCATACATACCGATCGATTCCGGTTCAGTCAATGGAGTCCGGCCCGGGAAATCACGGGGACCTGGAAGCTTCGGTTTCCGCACCTGCTCATATTCCCATTTGGCGGGATATTGCTTATTCAAATCGACTCCGATTATATTTGCCTTCCATCCTTTGAAATCATCGGAACCTTCATTCAAAAAAAGGACAAGTTCTTCATACTCATGTGCCGTCCTGCTGCCATGGATGACAAGATCGACTCCGTCCGGGTTCACCATCGGAACGATCGAAAGCGTCACATCCTGATATAATTTGCTTGCCGGATAACCGAATAGCTTCTTATCATGGGTGACGGCCAGCAAGTAGTCATTGACGAAACGCATCAGGGCCAAGGAAGTGATCCATTCATTACCGTGGAAACTGGCGTTTATATGAATATGTCTCTTTCCCTTGCCGATTTGCAGCTCTGTCACCGGTTTCCCCAGTATGGACTTGTAAATCGTACGCATCCTCATAAAAGGGAAAAGCTGGTGAAGGAATTGGATATCCTGAAGACAGATAGCATAATCGTAGGGCTGTCGGAAGCATGTCACTGGCTGGGTCACCCGTTGAGGATATGTGAGTTTTTCGCCGGCAGGGAAATAATCAGTATCATACAGCAGGTGGACAAGCCGGAGAGGAAAATGAAAGGCAGCTGCTAATTCCGCGTCTGTCATATCCTTATCCAGGATGACAGATCTGGGAGCATAGCCAGGCACCTGTATTGGCTGTTGCGGCTTTACATGGGTCGAAAGAAACGGATTCGCTGCAAAAAGTACATATGTCGGAAGGTGGAACAGTGTCGCTATCGTGCTCAATTGACAGCCTTTCTGCAGTGTCAATTCCATCTGGATCGCCTCCTTTTGTACATTGTATGTCAAGTATGAAGTAATTATGGGGATGGGGCAAGCTGTCAAATTGTTGAGTACGCCCGTTGTTATTATCGAATATTGTTGTTATAATTTGAATCGATAGGGTATAAATACATATAGTTCGTTTGTATTTTGCGAAGTCGCAGTATACCTGGAAAGAAACCGAGTCTAATGGCCGGTTCATTCATAGTAGTAGAGGAGGCTGTACACATGGCTTTTGTCATCACTTCCCCATGTGAAACGGAAAAAGCCGGCGAATGCATGGAAGTTTGCCCGGTTGACTGTATCGCGGAAGGCAAAGATATGTTCTATATCGATCCTGACATTTGCATCGATTGCGGTGCTTGTGAAGCGGTATGCCCAGTTGAAGCGATCTTCATGGAAGATGAGGTACCAGCGGAAGAAACCAAGTACATTGAAATCAACCGCAAATTCTTCCAGGAAAACTAAGCAGATCCACTGCCAAGAGGCAGTGGATTTTTTGTTATCTTTAAAGGGGTCATCCGCTTTACGTCTGATGGCAAGCATGAACCATAGCAGCCTGACCTTCTTTAAAATCGGCTGATCAGGGAAGGGGCAGCTGTCAAAGACCTGAATAAAGCCGACTAAAAAAGCCCGGCAGTGAAGCCGGGTTTTCATCTTACTTCAAAACGTTCAAAACCTTGCTGTTTTTCTAAGTATACGACATCCACCTTCTTAACCTTCACAAACCGATTAGGGCCCTTCCTTATTTCATTGATGAACTTTTCCACACGCTCCGGATCTCCCTCGACATACACTTGGACTGTCCCGTTGGCTTCATTCCGTACATATCCCGCCAACCCGAGATCACGGGCTATTTCTGCTGCTGACAGACGGAAGCCGACGCCCTGGACTTTCCCGCCGACTACCATTTGTACACATTTCATCTCTATACCGCCTCCTTACAAAAAGTCTTCCCTGATAGCGTATACAGAAAACATCTGATTAACACGTCATTTCTTTGGCAAAAATGGTGCTATTACAACACATGGAGGATAAGAATGACACATAATAAAAGTTATTGGCGTGAAAAGACGGAAATTCCAGAGTTTGAATCGCTGCGTTATGACACCGAAAGCGAAATCGTCATTGTCGGCGGAGGCATCACCGGCATCGTTACGGGATATATGCTGGCCAAAGAAGGTCGTCAAGTGACCATCCTCGAGGCAGATAGTCTTTATAGCGGTACGACCGGCTATACGACAGCAAAGCTCACGGCACAGCATGGGCTGATTTATGATGAATATATCCAGCATTTCAATACAGATACGGCTAAGACGCATTATGAAGCGTGCATGGACGCAATCGCTTTTGTCAAGGAAACGACAGCGGCACATGGCATTGATTGCAATCTGACGAAACAGGATGCCTATGTCTATACCAAGGAAAAGCAAAACGTCCATAAATTGGAGACAGAGCATGAGGCATATCAGAAGCTTGGTATACAGGGGGAACTCTCGGACACCATACCGCTTCCCTTTGAAATAGAAAAGGCATTGATCATGAAAGACCAGTACCAGTATCACCCGCTGAAATTCCTCAATGGTTTGCTGCATGTATTCCTCGATAATGGAGGGAAAGTATATACCGATACTCCGGTTGATACAATCGAAGAAGGAAAGGATACGACCGTTGTAACGAAGAACGGGTTGAAAGTGACGTGTAAGAAGGTTGTGGTCGCCTCCCATTTCCCTTTTTATGATGGACAGGGCTTTTACTTTGCCAGATTATATCAGGATCGCTCCTATGTGGTGGCCGCAAAGCCAAAGAACCCTTATCCCGGCGGCATGTATATCAATGCCGACACGCCTTCCCGATCCATCCGCAGTATCGAAACAGAGGAACATGGCACCTTGCTCCTGATCGGCGGTGAGTCCCACCGTACAGGCGAGGGGCATCCTGAAGAAATGTATTATAAAGAATTGACGGACTTCGCAGCTTATCTGGGCACGGAAACACCAATCTATATGTGGTCCGCACAAGATATCGTCACATTGGATAATCTCCCTTATATAGGATATATAAGCAAAGGCAACGATAATATCTTGGTCGCCACAGGCTATCGTAAATGGGGCATGACCAGCAGTATCGTTGCCGGGTTGGAAATAGCATCTCTTATCGATTCAGGTATCAGCCGCTACAAAAATATTTATCAGCCATCCAGGTTTCACGCCGACCCGGATTTGGGTAGTGTAACTAAGAATGTAATGGAAGTGGCGAAGGAATTCATAGTTGGGAAACTGGAACAGCCCTATGAATATGTCCCGCACCTGAAGCGGGGCGAAGCAACCAAAGTCCGGTTCAACGGTCTGCTCCTTGGTGTCTATAAAGACGAAAACGGAGAAATACATCAAGTGGATACGACTTGTACCCATATGAAATGTGAGGTTAATTGGAACAGTGCAGAATCCAGCTGGGACTGTCCTTGCCATGGATCACGTTTTACCGGTACAGGCGAAGTGATCGAAGGCCCGGCCAAAAAACCGCTGAAAAAATTGGATCGAGGGCTGAACAGTTAACAACTTGTTTACACTATCTCAAACCTTCCTTTACACCATATTATTTTTAATCGCAGCATCGTTAGCATATAATTGTTAACGAACGTACCAAGAAATGTTGATGTCACAGGAGGATGAGTCATGAAAATTGTTGTAGCTGGTGGAGATGGTTTCTGCGGATGGCCGACAGCACTTTATCTGTCCAAACAAGGTCATGAAGTAGCAATCGTCGATAACTTGGTAAGACGTAAGTACGATGAAGAATTACGATCCAATTCCGTAACACCAATTTATTCCTTGGAAGAGCGAGTCGCAAAGTGGAAAGAGAAGACCGGCAAGGAAATCAAAACATACATAGGCGACCTGAATCATTATGATTTCCTGGCTGAGGTCTTCCGTCAGACGGAGCCTGATGCATTTGTGCATTTTGCAGAACAGCGATCGGCTCCGTACAGCATGATCGACCGTGAGCATGCTGTATATACGCAGCAGAACAATGTGATCGGCAACTTGAATGTCCTTTTTGCAATCAAGGAATTCGCTCCATCTTGTCATCTGATCAAGCTTGGTACGATGGGAGAGTACGGCACCCCTAATATTGATATCGAAGAAGGCTATATCGAAATAGAGCATAAAGGCAGAAAGGATAAACTGCCATTCCCGAAACAGCCGGGATCTTTTTATCACTTATCCAAAGTGCATGACAGCCATAACATCATGCTCGCCTGCAAAATCTGGGGCATACGCGCAACAGACCTGAACCAAGGCGTCGTGTATGGTCTCCATACAGAAGAAACAAAGCTCGATCCGGTGCTGGCGAACCGCTTTGATTACGATGGTGTCTTCGGCACTGCGCTGAACAGATTCCTTATCCAGGCGGCCACAGGGCATGATATCACTGTCTATGGCAGCGGCGGACAGACACGGGGCTTCTTGAATATCACCGATACGATCCGCTGTGTGGAAATCGCCGCGGAAAATCCTGCTGATGCCGGAGAGTTCCGGGTATTCAATCAATTCACGGAAAGCTTCTCCGTGAAGGAGCTTGCTGAGAAAGTACAGAAGGTGAGCCGGGAGCAAGGACTGGACCCTAAAATCACATCTATCGAAAATCCGCGGGTGGAAGCAGAGGAGCATTATTATAATGCAGTGAATACGCGCCTTCGCGATCTTGGCCTTGAACCGAATCTCCTTACGGATGACGTGCTCCGCGGCATTCTGGAGACGGCTATCGAGCATAAGGACCGGGTAATCAAAGAAAACGTGCTTCCGACGGTTACGTGGAGATAGGGGCATACGGTGAAAATCGTCATCATCACCGAGACATTCCTGCCATCCACGGACGGTGTCGTCACCCGGCTCACCGAAGCGATCAAGTTCCTCCGCAGCCAGAAGCATGAAGTCGTCGTCATCGCTCCCGATTTAGGTGTTACCGAATACGAAGGCGCGCTTGTCGAAGGAGTAGGGACGGTGACGATGCCATTTTACCGTTCCAAGAAGTTTTCCTTGCCGACAAGACGCATCAAGACTTTACTTGAAAAGCATCAGCCGGATCTCGTGCATGTGGCGAATCCAGCCCTGGTCGGGATAGCAGGAATCTATTATGCGCACAAGAAGGGTTTGCCGCTATTGGCATCCTATCATACGCATATACCGAAATACCTGGATTACTATAAGTTCTACAAACCCTTGAAACCATTATTTTGGTGGCATTTCCGCAAGCTTCATAATACAGCTGACTTGAATCTGTGTACGTCGGCTGCCATTAAACAGGAGCTTGACGAGCATGGCTTCGAGCGTATGCATGTCCTGCGCAGAGGCGTGGATGTGGAGAAGCGCCATCCGGCTTATTATTCACAAGGCATGCGTGAGCGGCTTTTGCAAGGGCATCGCGGGAAAAAATTGCTCATATTTGTAGGCAGGCTGGCAATCGAGAAGGAAATCCATAAGATTCGTCCATTGCTGGATGAGCGGGATGATCTGGCATTAGCCATCATCGGCGATGGACCAGCCCGGAAAGAACTGGAGAGGGTATTCGAAGGGACGAATACATTGTTTACCGGCTTTCTCCATGGGGAAGAGCTGTCGCAGGCATTCGCTTCTGCCGATGCCTTTATTTTCCCGTCCATTACCGAGACGCTGGGTTTGGTCATCTTGGAAGCAATGGCTTCCGGTCTCCCTGTCCTTGCAGCCAAAAGCGGACCAACATTGGAACAGATCGAGGAAAGCAAAACAGGATTCCTTTTTGAAAACGAAAATGTCGCCAGCATGAGTCACGCAGTCGGTAAACTGGATGATCAAGAATTAGTGGCAAAAATGAAAAAGAATGTGCGAATGGAAGCGGAGAAGCATTCCTGGAAAAATGCATCCAGCGAATTATTCGATTTCTATTTAGCAACCATCCAAGCAAGAACACCCGTATATCAAGCAGTGCAGAACCCGAGCTCCAGATAACGGAGCCGGGTTTTTGCATGTTTAGGAGTTTTATCTTATGGTAAACAATAAGAAAAAGCACATGAAATGAGGTTCACAGCATGAAATTCTTCAAAGGGCTGCTAATTGGGACCTTGCTGTCTATTCCATTCTGGATAGTGCTGATTTATTTACTTTTTTTCCGTAAAGGTTGACAATAAAAGAAGAAAGGGAGTATTAGATATGAAAGCAATCACACTACAAGGTTTTGGCGGCACAGATCAACTTAAGCTTCAAGAAACCGAAAAACCAACCATCAAACCGGACGAAATTCTAGTTGCTGTAAAGGCATCGGCAATCAACCGTGCGGATATCGAAAAAAGAAAAGGAAATTACCCTTCCAGTGATTATGATCCGATTTTGGGATTGGAAATTGCTGGTGTTGTGGAAGAAGCAGGAGAGGAAGCAATCGGCTGGGAAAAAGGAGACCGTATATTCGGCTTGATTCCCTCCGGCGGCTACGCAGAATATGCTGTACTCAACAGCAAGCTGGCCATGCCGATTCCCGAGCACTTGAGCTACGAGCAAGCAGCAGCTGTACCGGAAGTATTCCTGACAGCTTATCAGACACTGCATTGGCTGGGTGAATTGAAACAGGGGGAAACCGTCTTGATCCATGCCGGCGCAAGCGGAGTCGGAACTGCAGCCATCCAGCTGGCTAAACAAGCAGGTGCAACAGTTGCAGTTACAGCTGGATCCCAGGAAAAACTTGATTTCTGCAAGGAGCTTGGTGCCGACATCACAATCAACTATAAAAAAGAAGACTTTGCTGATAAATTAGCCGAAACCGGCGCTGATATCATTTTGGACTTTATTGGAGCGTCATATTGGGATCAGAATATCAAGACACTGAAAACGGATGGCAGACTGATCCTGATCGGATTCCTGGGCGGTACAGAACTGGAAAACGCATCGATAACGCCGCTGCTTGCAAAACGCTTACATGTGAAAGGAACATTGCTAAGTACAAGGAGCGTTGAATATAAAGCAAAATTGACAGCAGATTTGATCGATAATGTATTGCCGTTATTTGAATCGCAAGCAATCAAGCCGATTGTCGGCAAAGTATTTCCGTTGGCAGAAATAGCTGAAGCGCATGACTTTATGGAAAGCAATCAGAACATAGGTAAAATCGTATTGCATGTAGCAGATTAATATGTAATATATAGAATCAGACTGCGTAAAGCGTTTGCTGTGCAGTCTGATTTTTTTGTTTTGTCTCACTATCTCAAGAATACTTAGATTATGAGACATAAGATGACGGTTTTCAATTACTTCCGATAATATATATTATGTAAACTAAGGAAAATAAAATAATTAAATGTGTAATACTTGAAACTATATTTGTACCTCTTCTCCATCATCATTCGATATGTACATGCTGCAGTCATGCCGCTATGCAATGTTGATACTATCGTCAGATCTTCTGAGCTATTTACAGCTTTATATTTGGGCATCTGAATTCACTTCATGATCTTATTGCTACTAATTATTCGGCTATATAAATAATACTTTAGCCAATATCATTCAGATTCCTTAAATCTCAAACCGCATTAGTTTCTTCTACGGAATGCAAATTACTGGTAATGCTGTGACAAGTTGATCCTGCATATAATGATGATTTTATAGGATTTTTACCTTCGAATCAGTTGATCATTTGATATGTATCCTGAATATGCACTGGAAACTTTTGTAGAGTTATTGATGTAAATCTGTCTCTTTATACTAACCCAAAAACCCCCTTTCTATCAGTGCATCCGCGAAAATGATGTCGCAGCAAACACATATTGGTGTCCTTGTATGCATTCTTCCTGCTGCATACTTTTCTTGGTTTATAAAGCTTGACTTGAAGCTAACTATAAGGAGTAATATAGAGCAGGATGAAGTGAGGTGAAAAAGATGTGTACGATAACGGAAGCTGCAGTAAAAACAGGATTTTCAACCGGTACACTCCGTTATTATGAGCGAATCGGACTTGTGAAAAAGCCGCAGAGAAAGCCAAATGGCGTTCGTATATATACAAAAGGAGATATACAGCTGCTGCAAGCCCTTACCTGCTTAAAAGAAGCTGGTCTCTCATTGGGTGAGATTGCTTCCTTTATGAAAGATAATGACTGGCATGAATTGGGGTTCTTGGACGGAGACGATATCTCCAATCGCAATAAAGTGCGTATCCTTGAGAATCATTTGCAGAAATTAGATGCCGAAAAGCAGCGTTTGGAGTCTGCTATAGCTTTAACACAGAAGAAACTGGCCAAATACAGCAAACTGTTTAACGAAAAATAGAAGAAATGAAGGAATGAACATGAATCAAGTAAGAGTAGTTGGTATGATAGCAATCATCAGTATTATATGGGGATATTTATGGGTAACTGTAAAGATTGGTTTAGAGGATTTCCCTCCCTTCTTATTCTCCTCCTTCCGTCTCCTGATTGGAGCGGCAGTGCTGGTAATGGTTTTATTGGTAAAGAAGGTGGACATTTTACCAGAAAAGCATGAGTGGAAACCCTTTTTTATACTTGCTGTATTGATGTGTATCGGCTATTACGCGCTGTCGACATTCGGTATGCAATTTGTCGACTCTGGTGTATCGTCTGTTCTCGTATACACGATGCCGATCATCGTCAGTGTGATGGCGCATTTTATGCTGAATGAGCGACTAGTAATGAATAAAGTAGTCGGATTGCTAATCGGAGCTGCTGGTTTAGTATGTATAATAGGTACAAAGCTATTTCATTTGTCCTTTGATCTTACGTTAGTAGGAGAAGCAATTATAGTGGTTTCAGCCTTTTTCTGGGCAGGAGCCAATATCTATACAAAGAAAGTCGGTGGCGCACACCATAAAATTAAAATGACAATGTGGCAGATGCTGATTGGAGCAGTTCTTCTATTCATTATTTCTTTTGCAAGTGAACATGCCGCGATTGCAAATTTAACAGTATCCACTCCTTCCTTGCTCGCATTGCTTTACAACGGGATACTAGGTTCCGCTGTTGCATTCGTAGGCTGGAACTGGGTATTGAGTAAAATCGAAGCTTCCATAGCGTCCATTTCACTCATGTCCGTGCCGCTGCTAGGTTTATTTTTCGGCTGGCTGCAACTGGGCGAAGAAATAACACCCAATATCATCCTAGGTGCCGTACTAGTTTGTATCGGTATTCTGCTTACATCGATTAAGATAAAAAGACAAACTATAGTGAAAGAGAAAAATGCAGCTTAACTTCTTAACTTATAGAAAGAGATGTGTTATTAAGTACACATCTCTTTTTTATTTAGCTCTTCCGTTCATGAATCTTCCTTATACCTCAATCCATGCAAAAATTAAGATCGCCCTATTGTGCATTACTCAGGAATCGATGGGGAAACACGTATTTTCCTAAACTAAAAAAGGGTGAATCTCCATGATTTCACCCTTTCGAAACAATTACTTATAAATTAAGTACTCTTTTCTTACCTTTATAAATTCATATAGTTCTTTCTGATATTCTTTCGTGATTTCGGTAACGGAGGCTCCTTCTAGAATCATTGTTCTGACCCAATCGTTTCCAATCAATTTATCAAAGAAGTTGTTTGAAAGAAATTCGAAATCGTCTGGATACATGTCGTGAATTGTTTTAATGATGTGAAGTCCTGTAGTTACCGCATCGAATGCAGCGCGGTCTGTTACATATATTTCAACACCATGGCTAAGTTTTCCAGCATGTTTAGAAGATGTCGGTGTAAAGGATGCCGCCCTGAATGTCACGCCTGGCAGACTAAGTGCATTCAATTCTGAAGCAAGATCCGTGCTGCTGATGAAAGGTGCACCGATCAGTTCAAATGGCTTGGTTGTTCCCCGCCCTTCTGACAGGTTTGTTCCTTCAATCAGACCGGTTGCAGGATAAACAAATGTTGTTGAAACTGTTGGCATATTTGGTGACGGCAGGACAAATGGAAGTCCTGTGTCTTCGAAATCCATGGACCGCTTCCAGCCTTTCATTTTGACGACTCTCAAATCTGCTCCAATATTGAATTCTTCGTTGAAGAAGGAAGCAAGCTCTCCGACTGTCATACCGTGCTTTGTTGGAATTGGATACATCCCTACAAAGGAAGAGAAATCAGGCTCGAGTACAGGACCATCAACTGAAAGTCCGCCTAGAGGATTCGGACGGTCAAGCACGACAATGGGAATGTTGTTTTCTTTTGCTGCTTCCATGGCATAAGCCATCGTGTAGATGTATGTGTAGTACCGTGTGCCGACGTCCTGAATATCAAAGACTAGCACTTCTACGTTTTTGAGCATTTCAGGTGTTGGTTTTCTTGTTTGTCCGTAGAGGCTGTATACAGGTAGTCCTGTTTTTTCGTCAATATAAGATTCAACATATTCCCCTGCCTGAGCATCACCGCGTACGCCATGCTCGGGACCGAATAAAGCTGTCAGTTCGATATCAGGATCTTCGTGCAGCAGATCAACAATGCTGTTCATTTTTGAGTCGATACCGGTCGGATTGGTAATTAAGCCAACTTTTTTGTCTTTTAAAAGTTCTTTCTGATCATCTAAAAGGACCTCAACACCAGGCGTTACTTTACTATCTTTCTTCCTCTTATGGGCAGCAACCTCTTTTTCCGCAGGAAAAGCACTTAAAGCCAGCAGCAGAATCATTACCATCAACAATACTCTTTTCAATGGAACTCCTCCCCTTTATTCGGATTATTTAAGCAGCTTCCCTGAACGAATATCGAGTCCATAACCATATGGATAAAGAACCTCTTCAGGTTGAGTGACAGATGGAATATCTACTGGTAATATACCTTTTGGCTTTGATTCACCAAAAATCGTTTTAATGCCGGCAGGAATGTTCGGCTGTCTATATGCACCATTTGAATAGCCTTTAAAACCATAGACCGCAAGCACAGCTTTTGCTTCTTCAAAATTTCCGACATCATAAGGATTGCGCAGACTCATTAACACGAACTTTTTATTCTTTGCTTCAGCATCTTTCATGACAGCTCTTGGAAAAGCTGTTGCCCATTTGCTTGAATCCTGAATACTGTCATCAATGACGCCATCATTTACAGCAGGATCATTTTTCACAACATAGGAACCGGTAATAACATAGTCTGCTTCATCAACCATGGCTGCCACCTCTTCATTGAAGGACTTTTCCGAGAAAGCATAGCCAGTAACTTCAACATCTTTCTTCTTGCCTTTTAATTCGTTTATGCTTCTTGTCATCGCTTCTACCTGATCATCAAATGGAGCAAGCACGAGAACCTTCTCACCTTTTTTTGGTTTGAAAGGGAGTGTTTTGTCTTCGTTTTTCAAAAGCGTAACAGCATCCTCCGTCATTTTCTTTTCTTGCTTCAAATGCTCCTTGTTGCCTACTACTTTTAATGAGTTAGTTACTTTTTCTTCAATTGGCGTTTTGTCAGGATCCAAAATACCGCGTTTTTCTTTCAATTTTAGAATTCTCTCAACCGATGCATTGACTTGCTCCATCGGGAGTTCTCCGGATTCGATTGCTTCTATTACTGCGTCATAAACGGAAGCCAAATTCTTTTCCATTTCCAAAGAGTTCACTTGTGCAGGCATCAACGCAATATCTACACCTGATTTTAAAGCTAATACGACGGCTTCTTCCTGGCCGAAGTTATCTGAAATCGCTTTCATATTAAGGGCATCTGTGACAATGACACCTTCAAATCCCATTTCCTCGCGTAGCAATCCTGTCAACACTTTTTTGGAAAGTGTGGCTGGAACCAAAATCTCCTGACCGTCTTTTTTGCTGATATACGTTGTATCATCAAAAGCAGGAAATTGAACGTGAGCTGTCATAATCATATCTACACCTTCATCAATTGCATTCTGAAAAGGCAGAAGCTCTACAGTTTGTAATCTATCCTTGTCATGTGTAACAAGCGGCAAACCGTAATGACTGTCAGTAGCGGTATCGCCATGTCCTGGAAAATGCTTTGCTGTTGCAGCAACATTTTGTCGTTGCAGTCCTTGTATAGTCTCAATGCCTAACTTTGAGACAAGCTCTGGATTAGAGCTGTATGAACGGACACCGATTACAGGATTATCAGGATTGTTGTTTACATCCAATGAGGGGCCGAAGTTTACATTTACACCAAGAGACGATAATTCTTCCCCAATGATTTTGCCAGTTTGATAGGCATATTTCTCACTTCGTGTTGCACCTAACGCCATGTTGCCTGGCAGATTCGTTCCCGTTTGCAGGCGTGTCACGATTCCGCCTTCCTGATCAATGGTGATGAAAAGCGGTAGTTCCGGGCTTGCATTTTGCAAGCCATCTATCAAACGGACCGTTTGCTCCGTACCCACGACGTTTTCAGCAAATAGGATAACGCCCCCTAAATGATATTTCTGAATGATGCTTCCCACTTCATCGTTCATCTCTGTAAAACCTGTTGCTTTGCTTTCCCCTTGCTCTTGCCAGTTTCGAAAGTCCGGCATAAGCATTTGACCCACTTTTTGCTCGACAGACATTCCATCAACGATAGCCTTCACATCTGTTTCAGCCTTCACATCCGTTGGTTTGATTCCAACTAAAGCTGTAACTGAAAGTGCCGCAACCAAAGCGGCTGCCGCCCATTTCTTTTTGAACATATCCCCATCCCCTTATGAATTATTTGATGGTAGAGCTTTGTAATTAGCTATCACTGCACCCCGGTTGTTTCCTATAGCGTAAAAGGGATTGCATTTTTCAGCAGGATTCATAGTCGTCGAATGTTTTTTATTCTCAGTCAGGACACTTCCCAAGTCTTATTACGTAGAACGGTCTTTCCGTAGTGTGCTGTTGACATTAGAAAAATAAAATATCAATTATTTAAAGCTGTGCCTAAAAGAAAAAAGTCGTTGCACAAGGATAATAGGTTAAGAGGAGCCGATCGATACAATGAGTAAGCCCGAATGTTTATATCGACACTCTCTTTTACAAGATTGAGTACTTAAAGGATTTCTTTGTTTTGTAGGAATAAGAGGTAGCGAATGAGCCATCGACCAGATTTCCATTGGCTATCAAGCTTGCAATTAGACACTTAACAGTAATGCTGGTGTACCGCTTACAAAAGCGGAGTATTTCTGGTGGATATTGAGCTATTCAAAAGCTTGGTGCTTTCATAAAGTGGGAAGCGCTTCAAATATAATCAATATTTTGAAAACTGCAGGCAGAATGGCAGCAAAAGGAAGATACTAAAGCTATGAGGTAGTATTGCCTGTTCTATGATTACCTCCATTTCTAGTTTTGTCCCAAGTTTAACACACTCCATTATAAGATGGTTCAATATTATAGCTTCTTTCAAATTCAGGAAAACTTGCCTATTACCTTTTATATAGCACTGAATGTTTACATACATAAACACTTCCAATTAAAGAAACAAGAAGAGCTGTTATTTGAATACGCAGCTCTTCTTGTTTTTATCTAATTCTTCAGTTGTCTAATTATTTTTGTCAGTTGATTAAAACGATCATCCAAATCCTCGTACGCCGTATCTCCAGGTGTCAGCATACTCAGCTTACCCAATACTTCCTGACGCTCGTTTTCCAGCTGCATCAGCTGTATACCGTCCTCCGTCGTCGTTGTGGCTGCTGTACTTAATTTTTTGTTTAGTTTACCATCCTGGATGATCAGCTGTGTATCTGTCACTTTCTCCCGGAAATAACGATCATGGGTGATGACAAGCAATGTTCCGCTGTAAGCTGCAAGTGTCTGTTCCAGCTGCTCACGGGACGGGAGGTCCATGTGATTTGTAGGTTCATCCAGCAAAAGGACATCCTTGTCAGTCAATATATGCTGCATCAGCTTCAATTTCACTCTTTCCCCCATACTCATTTCTCCAATCGGGAGGGTCCAGCTGTCTATTTCAAAGCCAAGATGCAGAAGCAGTGTCTGGACCCTTCCCCTGTCGGCAAACGTCTGCTGATGAAATATCTCGGCCGGTGTCTTTTCCAAAGGGAGGTCATGAACATCTTGTGAAAGGTAGCCGATGTTTGCTGATGGGGAAATCCAAATCTCTCCTGTGTAAGGTTCATCATCCGCAATCATGCGGAAGAAAGTTGTTTTTCCGGAACCATTCGGTCCCTGCAAGCTGATTCTTTCACCGTGCATGATGGTAAAATTGGCATTCCGGAATAATGTTTTCCCATCAAATTGCTTGGTTACGTTTTTGCATTCCAAAAATCGTTTGCCGGTTCTGCCGGCAGTATGCAGCTCAAACGATACAGCTCGCTCCGGCACGATGGCCTCGGCCTTTTCTTTTTTCAGTTCTTTTTCCAATCGTTTTTGTTTGGATTTTACTGCCTTATCCATTCTTTTGGCCTTTTTTCGGTAGTACTCTTTGGCAAATTCCTGTTTGGTGGATTGAGCATGTGCTCTTGTGCTCCAGTTTTTCAGGGAAGCGATTTGTCCTTCTACTTGCCGGATGCGTTTTTGCTGTTTGTCATAGGCATACTGCTGGGCCGCTTTTTCCTTTTGGCGATGATCTATATAGGCAGTATAATTTCCCGTGAAAGTATGAAGATCTTGATCTTCGATAGCCCATATCTTTACAGACACTTGATCGAGAAAATACCTGTCATGTGACACAATCAGTATCGTTTTGTTTGATTTTTGGATTTGTTCTATCAGCAGCTGGACACTATCTTCATCCAGGTGATTAGTTGGTTCATCCAGCATCAAAACTTCCGCTTTACTCGAAAATCCGTGCGCAAGCCTTGCTTTCAGTTTCTCTCCGCCACTCATCCGATGGTAAGGAACGGATGGAACTCGCCACTTACTGAGTAAAATAGCTGCTTCAGACCCAAGTGAGTCGGAAGAATAGCAGTCACTCTCCTGTTCGACCAATTCTATCCCGAGGGAATCCGCCTTCCATAAGGACCCCTCTGTCATTTGCTTGGTTCCAGCCAGCAATTGCAATAATGTGCTCTTTCCAGCGCCATTCCTTCCAGTTATCCCGACGATATCACCTTGATGGATTGCTGCATTCGCCCCCTGTATAATGGGACGCTCTCCGTACATATAGCTGACTTGCTGTAATTTGATCAGTTCTTTCACATGGATCCGCTCCTTTTTCATAGGAGGACAGAAAAAAATCCTCCCAAAATAAATTGGAAGGATCAGCCGTACCACAAAAGCACATACATCCGTCAAGAGCTGTATGTTACCGTTTATTTTAAAGATGGGCAGACTAATCCTATTTTGTACGCGTTGAAAATATCTTTTTCAATTCGTGAGAAAATAAGATTAGTCAATCATTGTCCACCCATCATCCTCTCGTCTTCGTTGCTTCCAGTATACCAAAAGCAAATCGGAAGTCAATTGCACTTAAATCAATTGCTCTTTCCGTTCTGTTCCTGGTGCGAGTATGCTCTCCTCAAGACCGGCCTGATAAGGTCTGCCGGAAGTCGCTTCCGCAAACTCCGCTTTCGCTTGCTCCACAAGGGCTGGTTCGGTCAGCAGGTCATATGCGGTCAAAGCCATGATTCGCGCAGCATAATGCATCCCTTTTAGTCCGATGCTCGTTCCAAATACTGCAGTTGCTTGCCAAGCATGCACCTGGGTGCCGATCGGGCCGCATGTCGTGCCGATACTGGCCAAAGGTGCAATCCAGCTGACATCAGCCACATCCGTCGAACCAGGCATAGTGGAGTCTTTCAGTTTCACATCATAGAAATTCTTTGTCGGAAGGATATCATTCGGATCAAGCTGCAGCTGACGGCGGGATGCCTCGATCAGCTTGGGATCCATCGATTTTCGCAGTATGGCAGCATATGCAGTTTCATCCGAGGTGAAGCTTTCCATTGGATAATCCTCCATATTGCGGTAATTCAATATATCCAATGTGTCATTAGTCAGCATATGATAGCAATTGGCCAATAGTTCATGTGAGGTAGACGTTCCAGTGATCAATGCCGCCCCTTTGGCTATATCATGCAAACGGGAAAGCATATCCTCCACTTGGTCGCGGTCGGACCCGCGCAGATAATACCATACTTCCGCCTCATCAGGTACGATATTCGGTGCTTGGCCGCCGTTTGTGATGGCATAATGGATTCTCGTGCCGTCAGCCAGATGCTCCCGGAGATAGTTCGCGCCTATATTCATGATTTCCACTGCATCCAGTGCGCTTCGGCCTGCGTGAGGGGCGCCTGCCGCATGAGCAGGTACACCGTGGAAACGATATTTAATCGAAATCATTGCCTGGGTGCTGTAATTCTGGACCACATTACTTGTACTTGGATGCCAGGTAAGGCAGCAGTCCAAGTCGTCGAATACCCCTTCCCTCGCCATGAATGTCTTGCCGGAGAGTACCTCTTCAGCCGGGCAGCCATAATAGCGAATCGTGCCGCTCACCTTTCCTTGATCGATCAGCTCCTTTAGTGCCAATACAGTCTCGACACCTGCAGTGCCGAGTAAGTGATGACCGCAGGCATGGCCGGGGCCGTTCTCCACGACTGGATCTTTATAAGGCTTACTGGATTGGGACAGACCTGGCAATGCATCGAATTCACCTAGGATGCCGATGATCGGATGGCCTTTGCCATATTCTGCATAAAAGGCTGTCTGCATACCGCCGATGCTATCTGTGATAAGGAAACCTGCATCGGAGAGGATCTTCTTCTGAGCCGCACTCGCATATGTCTCCTCATAAGCGATTTGAGGGTTTTGCCAAATATCAAGGGCAAGGCTTCCTATGACATTCTCCAGCTCTTTCAGGATCGTAAGCAAATCTTTTTTACTCATGGATCATCTCTCCTTCATCGGGACTTTTCTTTACTTGCTTGTTTTCCAAAAGGACACAAAGAATCACTGTAAGGAACATGCAGACCAATCCTTTGAAGAATACTGGAATCGGCAGCTGTGTCATCAGGATGCCGAAAACGATGCCGATGGCGCCGAACAGAGGCTTTTTCATGGATAATTGTGCGATCATCCCCCCAAAAATGGCAGGAATGATGTAGGTGAATGCTGCTTGTAAGGACTCCGGTATGACAGAAAGGATATAGGAACCAGCCAGGATGACCGGAATGAGTACAGCTATATTCATAAAGCTGGCAGCGGCAATAGCCAACGTGGCTGCCACTTCTCCTTTCCTCGTACCAGGATCTGCTCCGATAACCTGCTGAGCAGCTGCTGCAGAGGGCAAACACATATTGGCTATATTCCCGGTGAGGAAACTCAAATAAGTACCGGAAACACCAAGGGTTGCATAATAACTGACGGGCTCTACCACCCAAGCAAAACCAACCAAGGCGATATATGCGAGAAAGGCTGCGAAAATGGCCTGCCAGCCCGGGTGATAGCCTTCGACGAACGAGAGATAAAGCGGCAATGCTGCCGATAAGACAATTACACAGCCGATTGTAAGCCTTCCCCAAAAGTGGGCATTCGTATGGAAAGCATCAAAGGTCTGCTCCTGTGTTTCGATGAGGCGTTCCTGTACTGCTACCTGCTCGGCTGTTTTGGCCATCGTTTTTCCCTCCGTTTCTTATCCGATAAAGTAGCCGACTGTCAGGCCGCCGACGATGGCAAATCCCAAAGCCCACTCTTTCAGCCAATTTTTCTGCAGTTTATTGGCTGCCAGCAAGGTGACGATCGTTAGGAGGACACTGGTCATGATGACAAGAGAGTGACCGCTGCTCTTCACTGCTTCATTAGCTGCAAAATAGCCGAAGGCACCAAGCATGGCCGCTGTTGAAATGATTACCATCTTCTTCGTGCCATTTTTCCTTGAGGTGATTTTCTTTTGGAAGGTGCCCAATGACTTCGTAAAGAAAAATGTGACGATCAGCCAGCCTGTACCGCCGATACACAATGTCCAGGCAATTGTCGTGAAAGCCTCTGGCCCGAAGCTGGCTGATCCTAGCTCCGTGCCATAAGCACTGGAGGCCATTTGGGCACCGAGTGATTCTGTTGCCGATGAGCCAATGATGGCACTGCGCATCATCGTAAGCGGATTGCCGATCAATGTCATCAGCGAGACAGCAATGATGATATTACCCAATGACGGGCCGATAGCTGCAATAGCACCTGTTTTCATTGCGCTCCGTGCTTCCTGCTCCGTCATGCCAACTGCAGCCCTGGCTCGAAAGGCAGATCGTACGAAGACAATACCTTGAAACACGACAATACTGACGACAAGCAGACAGAACAGCCATAAGATTCCGCCGTTCATGATTTCGGAAATCGGCAATGGATAACCCCCTTTTAATATTCTGATTATTATGTTAATTACGATTCCGAAGTATGTCAAAACCTTTATGAAAAACAGGATAAATTGAGTAAGGGTATAGGGAAATCAATGCGGAATCTTACCTATTGCTTGTCAGATTCTTTATCATGCATGCATTGATCAAGTAACGGGCTTACCTATAATTTAGAATGGAATGGATTCCATGTCTATCGCTCTTTTTTAGCTTTCCTTTCGATAATTAAGTTAGCCTAGTTCCAAAAAACATAAAGAAGATTATGATGCCGTGCTTTGTCTGTCTGTTTTAAGTACATAAACATAAACCCTCTTTTCTCCACATACATCTAAAACATGGACAAGTTGAGGTGACAAAAGTGGGAAAACAATCATTATTGAAAGGTACGATCATTCTGGCTGTGGCTGCCTGCTACAGCAAACTGATTGGATTCATAAACGGGATCGTTTTGTCACGGCTGTTAGGACCCGAAGGAATCGGGCTTGCCATGATGGCAATGCCGGTAACTGGTCTCTTGATTGCAGTAACCGGTTTTGGGCTGGAGGTTGCTGTCGCCAATCTGGTGGCAGAGAATAATGCGACGAATAATCGGACAAGACTGCGGCACGTCCTTTCTGTTTCCTTTTTGATTACAGGAACATTGAGCATCTTTACATCCTTGCTGTTGCTTGGAGTGGTTCACTTTGCTCCTGGAATTTTGTTTGCCGATGAGCGGGCAATCTACACATTTACGGCAATCATACCGATCATCCCGATTGTTGCGATATCCTCCATTTTGAAAGGTTACTTCCATGGGAAACAGTATATGTCTCCTGGAGCCTTCGCTTCGATCCTGGAACAGAGCGTGCAGCTGGTTGTGACGTACATGCTCGTCCAATATCTGCTTCCATATGGGCTTGGCGTGGCAGCGGCCGGTGCAGTGATCAGCATGATCATCGGGGAAGCGATATCTTTGGGAGTATTGATGATCGCCTTCAACAAGCAGAAGGAATTCAAATGGCGTTTCCTGCATATCATCGGGGATCTCCTCCGGGATGGCAGACAGCATACCCGCGACCTCATCAGGGTTGCATTGCCGAATACCGGCAGCCATTTAGTCAATAGCTTTGCAGGCGTGCTGCTGCCGATCATCATCACCCACAGCTTTCTCACAGCCGGGCTGACTGCCGAGACTGCCACCGAAACATATGGTCTTTTAATGGGCTATGTCATGCCGCTCGTATTCGTCCCGACATTCATCACACACTCTTTATCGACAAACTTGCTCCCTTCCATCAGTGATTTGTATGCGCGCCGTCAATTCCAGGAAATGTACAGCAATATAAACCAGGTGATAAACGTCACGATGATGATCTGCATCCCTTGGGCACTGTTTCTTTATTTCTTCGCAACCGATTTGACGGGCTTGTTCTATCATTCAGAAGAAGCGGGCCTGCTCATCCAGAAGATGATCTTTTGCTTTATGCTCAGCTACTTGCAGATTCCGCTCCAGGCGGTGCTGATCGGAATCGGAAAAAGCAGTGTCGTCCTTTATAACAATCTGATTGCCGCACTTGCCAGTCTGCTGATGATTTACTTTGTCGCATCGCAGCCGAGCATGGGTGTGAATGGCGTCATACTCGGAATGAACCTGGGAGAGGTACTGGGCACAGTGCTCCATTTCGCCAGCCTTTATCAGGCTGTTCGTTTCCCTTTCAGCTTTGCCCGCTTCTATAAACTGCTTTTGGCCATCACCTGCATGGCATCCTGCGCGATCTTCTTGTATATGACGCTTGATTCTTATATTTCAAATGGCTATGTGCTGCTAAGCAGCGTATTGGTCATATCTGCCGTCTTTTATTTGCTCCTTCTCCACCGCTTTCGCCTGTTCAAACAAGAACAGTAGCAGAATCATGCTTGAAGCCGATAATTCCGCTAGGTTATACTAATACTAGTAATTGAGGTGAAGAGATGTATAAATTATTGACACATAATGACCTGGACGGTGTCGGCTGCGGTATTTTGGCGACACTTGCTTTTGGGGAGGATGTTGACATCCGTTATAATTCCATCAGCAGTCTGAATGAAGAAGTGAAGAAATTCCTTGCCGATGAAACCCAGCATGAGAAAGAACTATGGGTGACGGATTTGGCGGTGAATGAAGAAAATGAAGCCGCGATCAGCGAATTCATCCTATCTGGCGGCAAGGCCCGCCTTATCGATCATCATAAGACAAGTGAACATCTGAATGCTCATGATTGGGCGTGGATCGCGACTAAGCAAGAAGATGGAACGCAGACTTCAGCAACAAGTATGCTGTATGACGTCCTGGTGGATGAAGGACATCTGGAGAAAACAAAAGCGGTAAGCGAATTTGTCGAGCTTGTCCGCCAATATGATACATGGGAATGGGAAAAACGGCAGAATGAAGCTGCCAAGCAGCTGAATGCCCTTCTCTTCCTGCAAAGCATCGAGGAATTTGCAGGTGAAATGATAGAACGCCTGCAGCACAGTGCATCTTTCGTTTTCAGCGATTTGGAAGAAAAACTGCTGCAAGTCCAGGATGCCCAGACAGCACGTTATATTCGCAAGAAAAGGAAGCAAGTCGTGCCTGTCAAAATAGATACATATCTAGCGGGAGTCGTTCATGCAGAGTCCTACCTCTCTGAATTGGGAAATGATTTGGGTAAGACTTTCCCGCATCTTGATTTGATCGTCATGGTGATGATGGGTACCAAACGCTTGAGTCTCCGTACGATTCACGATGATATCGATGTATCAGCCATTGCGGCGAAATACGGTGGCGGCGGTCATCAAAAAGCTTCCGGAGCAACATTGACGGAAGATGCTTTTGAGCTGTTCGTAAAGAATGCTTTCGATTTGCAGACATTGCGGCCGGATGCTGCCGATAACCGTTTCAATGTGCCGGAAAACGATCTGGGAACGTTATATGCAAATGAGCTAAATGACAAATTCCTCATCGTCCAGCAAAATCGGAAATATTATATCATGAAAAATCAGCAGCCGGCTGAAATCGGCTTTGCATCTTTCGAGGAAGCGGAACGACATCTAAAACGGGAAGAGCACGCTTTCCTCGTCACAGATCATCGCTTTGTAAAATATTTGAGCGAACGTGTGAAGAAACAGGACCTTACCGTAGATCAGCCTGTCCAAAAGAATCAGGAGAACTAACAAAGAGCGGGAGACACTCAGTTGTTTCCCGCTCTTTTCCTTATTATTTTTCCGCTGCGGCGATTGCCTGCTCGATCAGCAGAATATCCTCATGAATCAAATTCCGTATTTGCGGCTCCGGGCATCGTCTGTATTCATCCTCCAGCCGTTTCAGCTCTGCATAAAAGATATCAATGTCCGTAAAATGCATATTTTCTGCCTCCAAGTGGCTTTTTATTTATATATGCCAACCCCCTTGAAAAATATACCTCCTATTTAATATTATTTATAGTTGTTGCCGCATGATTTATGTGGTAGAATCTCTCTAACACAGTCAAAATATTTTCAATATTTAATCTATTGAATTATCTGACTATTTAGAAAATGTTTTTTCGCTTGGAGGCACTTATATGAAAAAATCAATTCCCTTTTCTTATGTGATCGTCACTGGTTTCATGCTGTTCGCCCTTTTCTTCGGGGCAGGCAATCTGATTTTCCCTGCCCTTCTTGGCCAGCAGTCCGGGACTAATGTATTGACTGCCAACATCGGCTTTGTCATCACCGGTGTGGGGCTGCCGCTTCTTGCTATTTTAGCCTTCGCCATATCAGGCAAAAATGATTTGCAGGACTTGGCCAGCCGGGCTCATCCGATCTTCGGGCTTGCTTTCACCGTCATCTTGTATCTGTCCATCGGACCGTTATTTGCGATGCCGCGTACAGGCACAGTATCATTTGAAATCGGCATCCAGCCATTTCTGCCTGCTGATGCCGGACCATGGCCGCTGCTCATTTATTCCATCCTGTTCTTCGGGATTACCTGCTTCTTCTCTTTGAAACCGGCTAAAATCGTCGATGTGGTCGGTAAATATCTGACACCAGCCTTGCTGCTGTCCATTGCCGTGCTGATCATCACGGTCCTTGTCAATCCGATCGGCAGTCCGCAGGATCCAACGGAAGCTTACAGCAGCAACGCTTTCTTCAAAGGTTTCCAGGAAGGCTATCTGACAATGGATACACTTGCGGCGTTCGTATTCGGTATCATTGTCATCAACTCTGTGAAAAATATCGGCATCACGGACCGCAAAAGCATTCTAGGGTTCACATGGAAAGCAGCCTTGATCGCCGCGGCCCTGCTTGCTTTGATCTACACTTCCTTATCCTATCTTGGCGCAACAAGTGTAGCCGGCATTGGCTTGCTGGATAATGGCGGTGCCGTCCTGGCCGGGGTTTCCGAATCCTATTACGGAAGTTTCGGCAACGTCTTGCTTGGTTTGATTGTACTGGGTGCCTGCCTGACGACAAGCATCGGTTTGGTGACAGCATGCAGCAGCTATTTCAGCCGTCTGCTTCCTAAAGTCTCTTACAATGTTATCGCCATCGCACTATCTGCTTTCAGTGCTGTCGTCGCAAATGCCGGTTTGGCTAATATCATCACATTCAGCGTCCCGGTATTGACAATCATCTATCCGCTGGCCATCGTCTTGATTTTACTGACTTTCTTGCATAATGCTTTCGCTGGAAGCAGAGCTGTCTACTTGATCAGCCTTCTTTTCACTTTTGCAGTCAGCCTGATGGAAGGCTTGAATGCAGCCGGAATACCGATCCAGGGAGTGCAGGATTTCCTGACAGATAATCTGCCGCTATACAGCCTGGGACTAGGCTGGCTATTGCCGGCAATCATTGGAGCTGTGATCGGATTCATCGTTCATTTAGCAACTGGGTCCAATCGTAACGAATTAAAAAATGCAGGTGTACGGTAAGCATTCATAAAAGACTATAAGAAAACACGCTTGGATTTTTCAAGCGTGCTTTCTTTTTTGATTTTTATGAAACACGTCCCAAAAACAAGCAAAGGATGCTGATGTAAGACAATCCTTACCATTTATGCTACGCTTGAAAGAGAATCGGAAAGGAGAGAATTGTATGCAAAATCATATCCCTACCTTGAAACTGCACGACGGTTCGATTTTCCCTGCTGTCGGCTTCGGTACATATCAATTGAAAGGCAGCCAAGGCGTGCAGGCGATCCGCAGTGCAATCGATGCCGGCTATCGTCTTTTGGACACTGCGTATAATTATGAAAACGAGGCGACTGTCGGACAAGCGATAAAGCAGCATGGCATCCCCCGTGAGGAAATCCTGGTGACATCCAAGCTGCCTGGCCGTTACCAAAAATATGATGATGCGATTACAGCAATTCAGGAATCCCTTTATCGTGCTGGCCTGGATTATTATGACTTATATTTGATTCATTGGCCGAATCCGAATCAAGATCATTACGTCGAAGCCTGGCAGGCTTTGCTTGATGCACGTAAATGGGGTCTTATCCGTTCGGTTGGTGTATGCAACTTCCTGCCCGAACATTTGGACAGACTCAAGGAAGAAACCGGTGAGCTGCCAGTCATCAACCAGATCGAGCTGCATCCATTTTTCAATCAGGAGGAACAGCGGCGCTACCATGAGGAAAATGGCATCGTGACGGAATCCTGGAGTCCGCTCGGCAGAAAGACCAATCTGCTGCAGCATCCTTTACTTGCTGAGATCGCCGAAAAGCATGGCAGGACCGTTTCCCAAATTGTACTGCGCTGGCATTATCAGCTGGGTAGCATCGCCATCCCAAAATCAGCCACACCAAGCAGACAGCTTGAGAATATTGCCATCTTCGATTTCGAGCTTGATCAAGCCGACATGGAAAAAATCAGCGGGCTGACAGCTGCGGACGGAAGGATCGCCGATCAGGACCCGGCGGTATATGAAGAATTTTAATAAAAGCGCTGTGCGGATTCCGCGCAGCGCTCTTATCATTTCTTCTCGAATTCCATTTTCCAGCTGTAATAGTCGTTGTCCGGATTCTTTTCATAAGAAAGGTAGGCGGAAAATTTCTTGCCTCTCTTGCTCGTCAGTCCTTTTACATGGGCGGTGCCGCTTTTCAGCAAGGCTTTCACCATCGTCTTGGTCGGCTTCTTCCGCATTGCTGCCAGGAATTTATCCGCCTTCCAAATGATGAAGCTGCAGGATTTTTTGTAGTTTTTACAGCCGAATCCCTTATACCCTTCCACGACTTCCCCGCCGCAAGCCGGACACTTGCCAAGTACTTCATGCGTGAGGGTTTGCTTTTCGATTGTCCGTATCGGAGCTGCTTGATCCTGTTTCATCGTTTGGACAGCTTCCTTCGTGAAAGAAAAAATCATCTCCAAAAATTCTTCCCGTTCCACTTTGGCATCTTCTATATCTGCCAGTGTCTTCTCCAGTCTTCCGGTAAAGTTCAAGTCAAATAACGGCTTGACCGGAAAAGTTTCCACAAGCTTTTTACCTGTTTCCGTCACATGCAGCTCTTTGCCTTTGTTGCTGATATAGTGAATATCTTTCAGTTTCTTGATCGTTTCCGCCCTTGTTGCCGCCGTCCCGATACTGAAGCCCCGCAGAACCTCACCTATTTCCTCTTCGTCCTGCTTTCCTTTGCCGCAAGTTTCCATGACGCGTAATAACGTCTTTTCCGTATGCGGCTTCGGTGGCTGCGTCATATGAGAAGTGACAGCTGATTCCCATGTATCGACCAGCATGCCTTCTTTGACATCCGGCAACAATGTTTCCTTTGCTTGCTGCTTCTCGACTTTTTTCCAGCCATCGGCGAGCTGAATCCGTCCCTTGGAGATAAAACTGCCGGATAGGGATACATCCGAAATCACGGTTTCCAGGATGGTTTCCTCATATACCGCGACCGGCATGAATTGCATGATGAAACGATTTTTGATCGCATTATAAACAAGCTCCTGATCCGGGGTAAGCCTTTTTGGCAGCACGTACGTCGGTATGATGGCGCTATGGCTGGAAACCTTGCTGTTATTGAATACGCGCTTTGAGCGGGTAAATTTGATTTCGGCTTCATAAGGCAATCCCGCTGCCACTTTTTTCAATACTCCAGCTGCCTTGCCTACAAGACTTTCCTCCAATGCTGTACTGGATGTACGAGGATAAGTGATATATTTCTTTTCATAAAGCGTTTGTGCTACCTTCAGCACCTTATCGGATGTCCATCCGCTGTATCTTGCCGTCATATGACCTTGCAGACCGGATAGATTGAACAAAGGCGGGCAAAATTCCTTCTTTTCTTCCGTCTGCTTATCCTTGATTTGCCCTTGTTTCCCCTGTATTTGCTGAAGGATGCTTTGCAGCGGCTCCCTTTCCTTGAACTTATCCGTTTTCCCTTCCTTATAGACACCTTCATAAAACTGCATATCGGCTGTACGGAAAGTCGCCATCAGCTTGAAATAAGGCTCGGGTTTGAACTCACTGATTTCCTTATCGCGATCATAGATGATTTTCAAAGTCGGCAGGAGCACCCGTCCGATATTTAGTACTTTACCGCGGCCGCTCTGATAACGGAGTGTCGCTACCGAGGTCAGGTTGATCCCGATGACCCAATCGGCCCATTGGCGGCCGATCCCGGCATCATATAGGGGCTGAAGCTCAGCGTTTGGGCGCAGCGACTGGAGACCGCGCAGCACTTCCTGCTCCGTCCACTCATTCAACAGCAGCCGGTAGACAGGCTTATCCGGTTTCACATAGTTGATGATGCTGTCCCCGATCAGCTGTCCTTCCCGGTCATAGTCACAGGCAGACACAATCCGGCTGACATCCCTTCTTTGCATGAGCCGTTTTACGATGGCAATCTGCTTTTTCGCCCCTGGGTCAGCAGCATCGCGATTGCGCGGACTCGATTTTACTTTATAGCGGAAGGAATCCGGCACAAATGGAAAGTTATCCAGCTTCCATCTTGCCATCCCAGCGTCATAATCTTTCGCATCATATAATTGCAGCAGGTGGCCGAAAGCCCATGTAATGATATACTCAGACCCTTCATAGAATCCGTCCTGTTTCGTTTTTATTTTCAATGCATCAGCGATATTCTTCGCAACCGAAGGCTTTTCCGCCAAAATGACAGTCATACTCATATATAGATAAAACTCCTTTGATCTATCAAGCTCATAACCTCTATTTTAACATGATAGTTTGTCAATCTAAATGCGACAGTTCCTCCTGGAAAGCCTCGTAAGGAGTTTTCCATCCTAATATTTTTCGCGGGCGATGATTAATTAGGTATAGTGCTTGGTGGATTTCATCTTCTGAAACAGAGGCTAAGTCTGTTTTCTTTGGGAAGAACTCCCGAAGCAGCCCGTTACTGTTTTCATTGGTTCCTCGCTGCCATGGGGCATACGGATCGGCAAAGTAAACCGAGATATCCATTTCATTTTCGATTTCTTGATAACAAGCAAATTCTTTCCCTCGATCTGTGGTCGCTGTCTTAAATATTTCCTTAGGCATAGAAGCTGCCACTTGTGAGATAGCTTCCTTCATAGAGCGTGCACTTCGATCGTTCATTTTAACTGCGAGAAAGAAACGCGTTTTGCGTTCGGCAAACGTTCCGAAGCATCCTTTACTTTTTCCACGGCTTGATACTACTGTATCTAGTTCCCAATGGCCTGCCGATTTTCGGTCCTTCACATCTTTTGGACGCTCCTTTATCGACGTACCAATATTGAATCGACCTCTCGTTTCCCGGGGTTTTTGCCTTTTTCCTTTTTGACGGAAGACCTGATGATCGACAGAGAATCGTCTTTGATTCATCCAACGATAGATGGTTTTGAAGCTGATGATACCCAGCCTTCCTTGAATTTGTTCAGGTGACCAAGTGAGCTTTAATTTCTCCTCAATAACCACTCTAAGCTCTTCTTTCCATTTACCTTTAGGAATACAAAATTCCCGTCGTTTTTGATACATTCTGTCAGCAGAGTCAGCTTTATAGCTGCCCTCACTGTTACGCTCCAATTCTCTGGAAATAGTCGAATGGTGTCTCCCTAACTCCTTTGCGATACGACGTGCAGACCAGCCAAGCTTGTATAGTGTTTCTAGTTTTCCTCGTTCAATTGTAGTAAGATGGGAATAGCTCATGTTTTCCTCCGTTTAAGATTAGGTATGGTAACTTCATCTTACACGAGGAAACATGGGCTTTTCTATTTTCAAAAGGTGTCGCACTTAATATTACAATTCATC